>CAVJMX010000010.1:0-47813 GCA_963650795.1 Bacteroidales bacterium H4 | reverse complement strand
GGCAACGCCTACGGCAACACCTACGGCAACGCCTACGGCAACACCTACGGCAACACCTACGGCAACGCCTACGGCAACGCCTACGGCAACACCGACGGCAACGCCTACGGCAACACCGACGGTGACGCCAACTGCAACGCCTACGGCAACACCTACGGCGACACCGACGGCGACGCCGACAGCAACACCGACGGCAACACCTGCGGCGACACCTACCCCGACGCCGGATACTCCGACTAGCACTCCTACCCCGGATAATCCCGGTACACCCGATGATCCCGGAACACCTGACGATCCCGACACCCCGGACGATCCAACAGATCCCGGAACCCCTACGGATCCCGTAACTCCGGAAGCCCCGGAAGTACTTGGTGCGAGACGCCGCAGAATGGTGACCATCGAGGATGATCCGACACCTTTGGCAGACCGGGCAGTCCTCGGAGCTTCGAGGCGACCGCAGACCGGTGATGATTCCGATGCATGGAATCTTGGTTTTGCTCTCTCCTTGACAGGCCTGGGAGCATGGCTTATCCTTAAGAAGAAGCAATAAGAACTGTAATGACATATATTTACCATAAAATCCAAGAAAAAGAGGGTAAACAAATGAAAAAAAAATGGATGAGTCTGATTGTGACAGTAATCATGATGCTCAGTCTGGCGGGCTGTGGCAAGAACGCAGATTTGTCCTCTGTCAGCCGTAATCTGGCGGACAGTGACGGAACCGTATGGTTCGATGAAGAAGCAGTAGCTCTGGCAGGCTCTGTGCGGACGGAAGGCATGAGCGAAGCGGAGACTGCCCGGGCAGAAGAACTTCGCACCATGGCAACCGATGCACTGGCACTGTTAAATGCCAAGAGAGCAGAGAACGGGCTGGCTGCACTTACCTGGAGCAACGGATTGGAGTCCTGCGCAATGGTAAGAGCACAGGAAGCAGCTTCCAAGTTCTCCCATACCAGACCCAACGGCAAGGACTGGTACACTGTGAACAGCGAACTGATGTGGGGTGAGAACCTTGCAAAAGGTTATGACTCTGCACAGAGTGTGGTAGATGCCTGGATGGCTTCTCCAACCCATGCAGCGAATATCCTTGCAGGAGATTTTACTACCTGCAGCATTGCGATTTATGAGACAAAGGGTAAGCTGTATTTCGCACAGGAATTTGGCTATTAAGTATTATAAGAAATAATCGAAGAATACGGCAGGAGCAGGTTATGCTCCTGCTTTTTTAAAAAAATTTGCAATATGTCTCCCTTTTGTCCCCTTTGGTATGTTACAGTATAGTTGTTCAAGAGAACAAATGCAGTCAGAACGGCTACAGCACATAGTGAAAAATAAAGATTAAATGCAATCACAGGAGGAATCATATGCCGAAACTTAGAAATTTTAAAGATGTAGCAGATATAAAGGATCAGGATATCAGGGATGCGTTGACAGCACTTACAGGCGACGGTGCAATCCAGCACGCTGAAGAAGAATTCTCAGCGGAAAATACCGTGAGAGAAGCAATGACTACCTGGACAAAATTATGCCAGGTGGTTAAGGACATAAGCGATATACTTGCTGGCACTGTTGACGGGGATTTTCATCAAAAGATGGCAAGCTTCCGAAGGAATCTGAGAAAATGGGATGCATTGGTGACCCCCAAGCCGGGAACAAAAGACCCGGACGGTCTGGAATACAGTAATCTTCCCATTGAGTGTTATCAGCGTCTGGATAATGAAGATGCTATAACTCCGGAATTTCTGCTGTCAATCCTGGATGACCGTAAGAAAATGCTCTGCGTGGATTATATGGAGGCAGTCGACGAGGAGAAATCCTTACAGGAAGTGTCGGATAGTCATTATAAATACCGCCAGACTCTGCAGGACAAGGGAGAATACTTCAGAACCAGATTAGAGAGACTGGAGACTGCACTGAAAGCATCCGATCACTTCTTCCAGAAGAGCTCACCACAATTTAAGGCAATGAAGGATTCACTGGCGGAAGCAACGAAGACTTTAAGGATATTGAAGCGCAGAAACTACACTTCAGTCAACGGTGCTGACAATGAGAAATTAAATGAAATCCTGCAGAAGCAGCTGCAGGATGTATTGGAGAAGACAAACGGTTATCTTGTATACAAGCAGAACGGTCCTACCGGATTCTTCGGCGAAAGCCGTGTGAAGGCGGCAAAGGTTATCCGTAACCAGATACGCGGACTGATGAAAGAGTACAAGATGGCTCCTACGAAGTCTGAAAGTCAGATCATAGCAGGCGCTGAGGATAACATCCAGGATATTTTCAGAGGAGATAAATCCTTCATTATCGGCGGATACTTAGCACCGCAGGGTGGCAGGAATTTTGGTCAATACAAGCGCTTCGCTGATGCGTTTGATGAATCAGAATATCATGTTCTGGTAGGCTCCAGACTGGATCTGGTATTTGATCAGCTGAAGAATCCGGATGAGAACATCGGATTGTATCCGAAGATTTTAAATAGTGTAGGTAACTTTAGCGATCCCGAATTAGTACCGGATGCAGACCTTTTCACTGAGTGTGAGGGTTTGTCCTATACCGTGAAAAATATGATTGACAGGGTTGCAGCACAAAAAGAATTTAATCTGGATGTTGCGCTGTATGCAAGAATCAGTGATAAGCTCATGAACGGAATGAATCCGGATTATATTCAGAACGATGAGATTATTCGTGATAATATCAAGTCTGCAAAGGCTCTTGCTGTGACCGGCAAATTATATGAAGATTTTCTTCCATACAGGGAAATGACTGAGAAAATTCAGGATGTCAAATTCGTAAAAGGACAAAAATTTACTGCGGAACAGATAAATATTGGTAAAAGAGCTACGAATGTGGAAGAACAGAACAGATTGCTGGCATATGGATTTGTGAAGTATATCAGTCAGCATAAGGGTATGGGAGCAGTACTTCACATAGCTCGTAAAAATCTTGCCAAGAATAGTAACTGGACATGGGAAAGCATGGTCGCCAACATGAGAACTCAGGATAAATATAAGGATGCTTTCGAGGACCTGGAACAGTATTTTACAGAACAGGTCAATGGCAAAAAAGTAACTGGACATGTTTTGCGTCATTATAACGATATTATGAATACTGTGCTTCCCGAGACCTTTGATAAGGTTCTCAAAGTCGACAAAACCCAGCGTATGGAGAAGAATATGAATCCGGCAGCAAAGGTCAACGAGCCGAAAAAGAAACCGTTACAGATGCACTGATAAAAAGTCATTTTCAGGAATACGGTGGCATACAATGTGGAAGATACAAGCATTGGAGGCAGCCGTGTACGAGAAGCAGACGATTCAGGAAACCGTAAGTAAATTAAATAGCAATGCAGTGAAGGGTCTTACCGAAGGTGAGGCCTTTCGTCGTTTACAGCAAAATGGCAGAAACGAGATGAAGGACGCAAAGAAAAGGACGAAAATACAGCTTTTTCTGGAGCAGCTAAAGGATCCGCTGATCTACATATTATTGATCGCAGCAGTAGCATCTGTCCTGCTGGGAGAAGTCAGCGATGCTGTGATCATCGGCACCGTGGTCATGGTAAATGCACTGGTGGGAATGCTACAGGAAGGAAAAGCACGCAAAGCACTGGAAGCACTAAAAAAGCTTACCAGCCCACAGACCATTGTGATCCGAGACGGCATCCGCAGAGAGATCCCTGCGGCGGAGCTGGTGGTGGGAGACCTGGTAGACCTGGAGGCGGGGGTACAGATCCCGGCAGATATCCGGCTGACCCGGAGTGCGGATTTGCAGGTAGAAGAATCCGCACTTACCGGGGAATCTGTCCCGGTGGAGAAGGATGCCCTGTTTCTAACAGATTATAGGCAGGAAATTCCGTTGTCCGAACGAGTCAATATGCTGTATATGTCTACAACGATGACCCATGGACATGGGGAGGGAATCGTAACGGCTACAGGCATGGATACGGAGATTGGCAGGATCGCGTCCATGATCACGGATACGGAAGATGAGCTGACACCGTTACAGAAGCGGCTGGGAGATCTGGGAAAGTTATTAAGCATTCTCTCTCTGGGGCTGTGTGCCGGACTGTTTCTGCTGGCGGTATTTCAGCACCGCAACATTCCGGAGATGCTCTTAGTGGCGATCTCTCTTGCTGTCGCCGCAGTGCCGGAGGGATTGCCTGCGGTGGTGACGATCTGCCTGGCACTGTCGGTGACCCGAATGGTCAAGGTTCATACCATCATTCGAAGGCTCCCTTCGGTGGAGACCCTGGGAGCGGTCAGCGTGGTCTGCTCGGATAAGACCGGAACATTGACCCAGAACCGCCTCACCGTGGAGAAATGTTGGTGGTACGATGCCATGGAAGATGTAACGGGACCGGATGGCAAGGGAGCGCACCGCATTCTGCCGGAGATGCTGCGGGGAATTCTGTTATGCAATGATGCTTCGCTGCAGGGAGAGCAGCGCATCGGAGATCCCGCAGAACTGGCACTTTTGGATCTCGGGGTAAAATACGGTCTGCACAGGGAGCGTCTGGAGAAACAGTATCCCCGGTTTGACGAGATACCCTTTGACTCCGACCGGAAAATGATGACGACTTATCACAGACTTCCGGGAGGCAGATCCGGAAAATGTATCGGCTATACCAAAGGTGCACCGGATGTGATACTGCAGCATTGTACCCACATATGGCAGGAGGGGAGAAGCGTTCCCATGACCGCAGCGCAGCGGAAGCGGATCCGCGAGGTCATAGAGCTGATGAATTCTCTGGCACTTCGGACGCTGGCAGCGGCGCAGAGCGGAAGCAGACCCGGAGGCGGCGAGGAAGGGATGACTTTCTTAGGATTAGTGGGAATGCGGGATCCCGCCAGACCTGAAGCTGCGGAAGCCGTGGAAATCTTCCGGCATGCGGGTGTGACCACGGTGATGATCACGGGAGATCATGTGGATACCGCTTATGCCATTGCCAGACAGCTGGGGATCGCCGGGCACCGCAGCCAGTGCATCACAGGCAGAGAACTGGAGCGGCTGGATGATGCTGCTTTTTTAAAGAGGATCAAAGACTTAAGAGTCTATGCCAGAGTCACTCCTGCGCAGAAGGTGCGGATTGTGAAGAGCTTGCAGCAAAACGGCGAGATCGTAGCAATGACCGGTGATGGGGTGAATGACGCCCCTTCGTTAAAAGCAGCGGATATCGGCGTTGCCATGGGAACCGGCGTGGATGTCGCCAAACAGGCGGCGGACATGATCTTGACAGATGATAACTTTGCCACCATCGAAAAAGCCATCGAAGAGGGCAGAGGCGTCTATGAGAATATCCGCAAGTCTGTGATCTTTTTATTGTCTTCCAACCTGGGAGAGCTGCTGACCATGTTCGTGGCGGTGGCGATGGGGCTGGCATCTCCGCTAAAATCCAGTCATATCCTGTGGATCAATCTGATCACGGATTCCCTTCCGGCACTGGCATTGGGAGTGGATAAAAATGACGGGAAAAGCCTGATGCGCTGCCCTCCGAGAAAAGCGTCGGAGAGTCTGTTCGCCAGAGGCGGAATGGCGTGTACCCTGTTCTACGGGGCACTGATCACCGGAATCGGACTGGCGGCATTTCTGGTGCTTCCCTGCGGGATCCTGGCGGCAGAAGGGAAGCTTAACGGGAATCTTTTAACCTGTGTGGAACAGCTCAGAGAACTGTTGTCCCGGGAGGGGATCCTGGCGAGATCCCAGACGTATGCGTTTACGGTGTTGGGAATGTGCCAGCTCTATCATGCGGTAGGCATGCGGGATGTGCAGCGGTCGGTATTTGCCATGCGCCCCTGGGAGAACCTGCTGATGGTGGCGGCGTGTATCATCGGTTTTGCCCTGCAGTTTGCCGTAACGGAAGTACCATTCCTCATCGGAGCGTTCGGAACATCGCATTTATCGGGGCAGGAGTGGCTTATGTTAAGTGCCCTGGCGGCATTTCCATTGTTTGCCCACGAAGTGATAGTTTTGTTTCGGAAGTAAATATTCAGAACCCCATTCGCAAAATCGCATCTCGGATGCTTTCCTTTTGCTCATGTGGTTACTTCGCCACGTAAATATAGCCAGATGATCTTACGAATGCAAGCATTCGACGTTCATCCGGTAATATTTAAGTGGTTCTGAATATTTACAGAAAGTTTACATTTCTCTCGTATGGAGTTTATAGTCAATTGTTACAATAAAATTGATCTTAAACTATCATGGGAGGGCAAAATGATGAAAAACATCCGGAAAACAGCAATTGTTATGCTTTTGTGCGTTTATTTTCTGACCTTTGGGGTATTGCCCCAGGTGCAGGCAGCCGGAAAAGACACTACCGTGATCGTGGTGGCGCACCGCGCAGGGGCGAAGGTAGCCCCGGAGAACACGGTGGCGGCATTGGAGCAGGCGATTCGGGACGGAGTGCCCATCGCCGAGATCGATGTACAGCAATTATCTGACGGAACTCTGATTGTGATGCACGACAGTAATTTTAAACGTACAGCGGGAGAAGACATCTGCGTATGGGATGCGGATGCGGAGACGCTTGGAACACTGGAAGTGGGAAGCACATTTTCCGCAGCGTACAGGGGAGAACAGGTTCCGACCCTGGAAGACATGCTTGCCTGTGCGAAAGACCGCATCACGCTGATGATCGAACTGAAATACACCGGGCAGGAGCTGGAACTGGAAGAAAGCGTTCTGGCGCTGCTTGAAGATTACGACATGGTGGATGAATGCATCATAGGTTCCATGAACAAGGGGATCTTGCAGAGAGTCAAGGAACTGGAACCGGGCATCTCCACAGTATTGATTGCCCACGATCTGGGAGAAGATGATTATGACCTGGATTATGCGGACAGCTACAGCATCGAGGGGAAGAATCTCACGACAGACATGGTGGATGCCATCCATTACGAGGGAAAATCCGTATATGGCTGGACCGCCAATACTTCCGGCGCCATGAGCAGAATCGTAAACTGCGGAGCAGACGGCGTGATTACGGACGATGTAAGATTATTACAGACTTTTTTGAGAGAACAGACTTGCCGTAAAGCGTTTGCGAGTGTATACTAAGTAGTTGAAGCGAGGGGAAGAAAGCGGAAGCAGGTTAGTATCAATGAGCAAGATATGGGAAAAAATACCGCATGGAGATGAACTGGTAGTCCTGTGTAGCGGAATTGATGAAAAGAGCTCTACCGCAAGGTGGAAGAATTAAAGGCGGAATATTATCGCAACACCGGTCTGGATTGCAGAAGAGAATAAATTTATATTGAGAATTTCTATCAGGCAGTTCCCTTGACGGGAGCTGCTTTTTTTTATATTATTGATACAAAAGTTAGTTACAACTAACTTAACGTTTTCGGAAAATGGATCATAGGAGGTGAGCGCTTTTTGAGTCAGGAAACGTGGGAGATCCTGTGCGGAATGAAAACAGATGATGTACAGCTGCAATTGGCATTGCAGTGTGCGCCGCTGATCACGGGGCTGAAGGTATCCAATCTGCTGACCATATCACCGGACTGTTTTACAGAGGTGGAGAAGATCATAGAGGGCAGTTTCATATCCATGTATCCTTTGTTAGAGACAGAGGAGAAACTGGTAATACTGTTATATCAGAAGGAGCGCCTGAAAAAATATTTAAAAATGCCAAAAGTACAGGAACTGTTACAGCAGGAAGGCTACGATTCCTGCCTGCTGAAAGATATTTTATCGGTGTTTTGCGAACGCTACGAGACCTATGCGGAGAGAGGAAAGCCATTTCCTCATGAACTGGGACTGCTGCTGGGGTATCCTCCGGAAGATGTGGAAGGATTCATCCGCCATCAGGGGAAGAACAGTCTCTGCACCGGTTACTGGAAGGTATATGCGGACAAGGAAAACAAACAGAAGCTTTTTGAAAAATATGAATATGCCAGGGAAAATTTGATCCAGCTGTTACATTATGGATTGAAGATGACTGAGATCATAGATATCTGCGGGAATTCCGCGGCATAGAATTTCGCCTGCGGCGAAAAGTTTGCAGGTTATAGAAAGGAAGGACATTATTTATGGATAAGATTTACGTAGTATTCTGGACACAGGGCGGTAACACCCAGGCTATGGCGGAAGCCATCGGAGAGGGCATCCGGGAAGCCGGCAAGGAAGCAGAGGTGGTATTTGTCACCGGAGCAAACTTAGATGAGCTGAAGGCTGCACCAAAATTCGCACTGGGCTGTCCCGCTATGGGAGCGGAAGTCCTGGAGGAATCCGAGATGGAGCCTTTTGTATGTGATGTGGAAGGCTTCGCTTCCGGCAAAAAGATCGCACTGTTCGGTTCTTACGGCTGGGGCGACGGTGAGTGGATGAGAGACTGGACCACCCGTATGGAGGCAGCAGGTGCTACCATATTGAACGGAGAAGGACTCATCTGTCAAGAGACTCCCGACGAAGACGGTCTGGCAGAATGCAGAGAACTGGGCAAGCAGCTGGCAAATGCATAATCAGGCTTTTATGCTGCCGCTGATATAATAGCGTTCTTTGGTTACGGTCTCGGGAACCGGAATATTGCCGCCCACTTTCTGCTTGTGGATATAATCGGAATAATCCTGATCAAACTCGTTCCGGCTGGGAGCCTTTTTCCCCTGGAAGATTGCCATCAGCCAGTCATAAAATGTGTAGACACCGACGGTGCTATGGTCGGTCATGGCTTCTGCCAGCCGGTAGAGGATCACGGCATTTTTCAGCCCTGCCAGTTCCTCGTCCACATAGCCGAAATACAAGAACATCCGCACCGGCATACTCTAAGATCGCATTCAGGGATCCTGCAAGCTTGCCTAAGATCTCGGAATCTCCGTTGGATGCGGATTCAGAAGAGCCCACAGAGCCCATGAGATCTAAGCTGCTCTGGAAGCTCTGGGATCTCGAGGTGAACAGATCGTGATCAGATGCAGTGCGGTCATTGGCTGACCGTAGCTATATATAGTTTTACCTTTCTCCAATACAATTCCAGCCATTCCAGTACCTCGTCTTAACTCGGAATCCTTAATATAATCGATCATACACCATAATACCATAATACCAACAATTTTCTACTGTACTTTTGATAGAAATGTGATAAAATAAAACTACATATGTGTCACTTTTAGATTGACAAGCGAAAAAAGTGATGTTTTCGGAAGAAAACGGTACATGGAAAGGTATGTTGGGGTTATGGAACAGAGCAGTGAATACAGAGAGCAGTTGCTGGAAGCTTATAAGCAGGCGGTGAGACCGTTACTTCCGTATCTGCCGTGGCTGGAGCAGAATGCAGGCAAGAGAGCCAGTTCCATATACAGCGGGCAGGATATCGGAGTGAATTCCGTGTCGTTTCCGGTATATGACGGAACGCTTTTGAACTTCGTGCGGGAAGCCACAAAGACTCCTCTGATGGATCGCAATTACGCGTACGTATACACAAGACACCGGATCCGTACCCATCAGGACGAACGTGATATCATTAAAAAAGCCGGCTGGAAAGAATGGGATATCCTGCGGGGCATTCTGTCAAAATACGTCCTGGGCGGCAGAACCAAGGGGAATCTTTGGAGTGAAGCGGTATCGGAACAGATTTTCTATCTGGTGCTCCGGCAGATGCAGGAAATCATAGAATTTTGGGATAAATCACCGGCAAACGGTAAGATCTGAGTGGGGAAAGGCAGGATTAAAGTTCATGGGAGAAAAATCAGTACAGAAAAAGCGGTACATTGTAGAGAAAGCCAGAGACGTATTTATGGAGAAAGGCTTTAAAAAAGTGACAATGAAGGATATTGTGGAAGCCTGCGATATCAGCCGTGGAGGTCTCTATCTGTATTTTGAGAATACAAGTCAGATTTTTATGGAAGTGCTTCGCATGGAGAGTGAGGAAGCGGATGACGTATTTTCCGACAGCATTACGGAGGATGCCACCGCGGCGGACATTCTGCTTCTGTTTTTAAAGGAACAGAAAAAGGAACTTCTCCGCAAAAAAAATACGCTGACGCAGGCAACCTATGAATTCTATTTTGAAAATGAGCTGCCCAAGCGGGATAACATTCTGAAAAAGCAGTTTGACTCCGCAGTGAAGATCATTGAGAAGCTGATCGAAGCCGGCGTGGACAACGGAGAATTTTTATGTGAGGATTGTGAAGGAACCGCCAGAAATATCATGTTTGTACTGGAAGGACTGAAGATCTCGGCACAGACCATCGGCGTGACAGCGGAGGCAGTGGATCGTGAGCTTCTGTATCTGCTGCGGGGCTTAGGCGTGGAAGAAGAATAATCAGACAACGGGTGATGATGCTTCAGGGAAGATTTCCTGGAGCATTTTCGCTGTAAAGGAAAGTAAACAGAGAGGTAAATTATGATAGAATCGATCATCAGCATGGAACTTCCGGCAGGGGAACATCTGGCGGTTCGCAGGAACCGGATCCGCCCGGCACAGGAGACGAAACAGTGCCGCAGGATCAGTCTTGTCTCCGGTATTCACGGAGATGAACTGGAAGGACAGTATATCTGTTATGAGACAGCACGAAGAGTAAAGGAGCATCCGGAATATCTGAAGGGTATCGTAGATATCTATCCGGCACTGAATCCGCTGGGGATTGACATGGCAAGCCGGACGGTGCCGAGACTGGACATGGATATGAACCGCATGTTCCCGGGAGATGCTTCGGGAGACATGATGGAGCGTGTCACGGCAGCAGTGGTGGATTCCATTATCGGGTCGGACATCTGCATCGATCTGCATGCCAGTGATATTTTCGTGCGGGAGATCCCCCAGGTACGACTCAGTGAAGATTTTGCGGAGGCACTGCTTCCCTATGCGAAAATGACTAATGCCGATATGATCTGGATGAATGCCACTGCCACGGTGCATGAGTCCACCCTGGCGCATTCCCTGAATCTGTTGGGTGTGCCTACCCTGGTACTGGAAATGGGACAGGGACATGATATTCATAGATCCTTCGGCAATCAGATCGTGGACGGTATTTTCCATATCATGAGCGAGATGGGGATCTGGACAGGGCCGAAACCTGCAGTGCAGGAGCCTGCGGTATCCAGTGACGGTGAGGTGGAATTCATCCGAAGCCGGGTGGACGGCGTATTTTTGCCGTTGATCGAACACAACCATTATGTGAAAAAGGGAGATCTGATCGGGGAAGTCGTAGACCCGTTGGAGGGCACGGTAAAAGAACAGATCCGCACCGAAAAAGGAGGTCTTCTTTTTACACTGCGAGCGTATCCGGTGGTCTATGAAGGAGACCTGCTGGCGAGAATCCTGACGGAGTGAGAAAATTATGTTTGAAAGAGATATTTATACCATACATTCGACCTACAGAGAAGATATGCATATCAAGGGCTTCCAGTTCGGCAAGGGCGAGAAGTCTGCCTGCATCGTAGGCGCAGCCAGAGGCAATGAGATCCAGCAGATGTATATCTGTTCCCAACTGGTGAAGACACTGCGGGAACTGGAGAATAACGGCTGTATCAGTGCCGGCAAACAGATCCTGGTGATTCCCACGATCAATGCCTACTCCGTGAACATCAGCCGACGCTTTTTCGGTGTCAAGGAAGCGGATATCAACCGGAGTTTTCCGGGAAATGATTACGGGGAGCCGGCGGACCGCCTGACCAACGCACTGCTTACGGAGATCCGGGATTATGTATATGGCATCCAGTTTACTTCCTTTTACAGACCGGGAGAGTTTGTTCCCCATGTGCGCATGATGGAGACGGGGTATCAGAATACTTCCCTGGCAAATCTCTTCGGACTGCCCTATGTGGTAGTGAGAAAACCGGTGCCCATTGACACCAAGACCCTGAACTATAACTGGCAGGATGAGATGACGGCGGCTTTTTCCGTCTATACGAACCAGAACAGCCAGATCGATGAGGCAAGCGCAAGACAGGCGGTGGCAGCGGTTTTACGATTTTTAAAGCGAATGGGACTGATCCGGTACGAGAGCCATTCCGGCTATATCAGTCATGTATTATATGAAAAGGACTTAAGTGATGTACATACGGACCGGGCGGGAATTTTCCGGGGAAAAGTACATGCGGGGGACGATGTGCGCTACGGCATGGAGCTGGCGCAGATCATTGATCCCTATGATGGATCCGTGCGGGAGACCATTGTGGCACCCACGGACGGCATTGTATTTTTCGCTCATACGGAGGCACTGATCAGTGAGAAGGATATTGCCTATCGGCTGATTCACAGACTGCACGAATGACGAACCGCTCAAAAAGGCAGGGGAAATCGATCTAAATTTGTTGTTTTCTGCTATTGTGGGAAAAATCCTATGATGGTATGATACTATTCAGAGTCATGTTAATTAAAAACTTTATCGGAGGAGAGACATGAGCAACGTAAGACGTATCTATGTAGAGAAAAAAGAGCCTTATGCCGTCAAGGCAAAAGAGCTGCACGATGAACTGAAAAATTATCTGGGCATCGATGTAGCGAAGGTTCGCGAGTTTATCCGCTATGATGTGGAGAATATTTCGGATGAGGTATTTGCAAGAGCCTGCAAGACCGTATTTTCCGAGCCTCCCGTAGATGATCTGTATGAGGAGACGATTGAGATCCCCGCGGACGCAAGAGTATTTTCCGTAGAGTTCCTTCCCGGACAGTTCGATCAGAGAGCGGATTCCGCAGTGCAGTGTGTGAAGTTCTTAAAAGAGGACGAAGAACCTGTGATCCGTACCGCTGTGACTTATATGATCGAAGGACAGGTGTCCGACGAAGAATTTTCCAAGATCAAATCTTACTGCATCAACCCTGTGGATTCCAGAGAGACCGGCATGGAGAAGCCGGAGACCCTGATCACGGTGTATGATGATCCCGCAGATGTTGCCGTGTTCGATGGCTTCAGAGATATGGAGGAGAGCAGCTTAAAGGCTCTGTACGAATCTCTGGGACTTGCCATGACTTTCAAAGATTTCAAGCATATTCAGAAATACTTCCATGATGACGAGAAGAGAGATCCTTCCATGACGGAGATCCGTGTGCTGGATACCTACTGGTCCGATCACTGCCGTCACACCACTTTCTCTACCGAACTGACCGATGTGGAATTCGGCGAGGGTTATTATCGTTCTCCCTTAGAGACCACTTACCAGAGCTACCTGGATACCAGAGAAGAGATTTTTAAGGGCAGAGAGGACAAGTTCGTCTGCCTGATGGATCTGGCGCTGATGGCAATGCGGAAGCTGAAAAAAGACGGCAAACTGGATGACATGGAAGAATCCGATGAGATCAATGCCTGCTCCGTAGTGGTTCCCGTGGAGATGGATTACGGCGACCACAGAGAGACCGAGGAGTGGCTGGTATTTTTCAAGAACGAGACCCACAATCATCCCACAGAGATCGAGCCCTTCGGTGGTGCTGCCACCTGCTTAGGCGGAGCTATTCGTGATCCTCTGTCCGGACGTGGTTATGTATATCAGGCAATGCGTGTCACCGGTGCGGCAGATCCTACTGTTCCCGTATCCGAGACTCTGCATGGCAAGCTGTCCCAGAAGAAGCTGGTAAGAGGCGCAGCCAGCGGCTATTCCTCTTACGGTAACCAGATCGGTCTGGCTACCGGCTTCGTAAAAGAGATCTATCATCCCTCTTACGTGGCAAAGCGTATGGAGATCGGTGCTGTTATGGGTGCTGCTCCCCGTAAAAACGTCATCCGTGAGACATCCGATCCCGGAGATATCATTATCCTGTTGGGCGGACGTACCGGACGTGACGGCTGCGGCGGTGCTACCGGATCCTCCAAGGTACATACCGATACTTCCATCGAGACCTGCGGTGCAGAGGTACAGAAAGGTAATGCACCTACCGAGCGTAAGATCCAGAGACTGTTCCGTCGTGAGGAAGTCAGCCGTCTGATCAAGAAATGTAACGACTTCGGTGCCGGCGGTGTCTCCGTTGCCATCGGTGAGCTGGCTGACGGTCTGACCGTAGATCTGGACAAGGTGCCCAAGAAGTACGCCGGACTGGACGGCACGGAACTAGCCATCTCCGAGTCTCAGGAGCGTATGGCAGTCGTTGTAGATCCTAAGGATGTAGATACTTTCTTAGGATATGCCAAGGAAGAGAACTTAGAGGCGGTTCCTGTGGCAGTCGTTACCGAGGAGCCGAGACTGGTACTGAACTGGAGAGGCAAGCCTATCGTGGATCTGAAGAGAGCTTTCTTAGATACCAACGGTGCGCACCAGGAGACCAAGGTAAAAGTAGATATTCCCTCCGAAGAGGAGAATTATTTCGATAAATGGGCTGTTTCCGCAGTCGGCGAGAAGCTGGAAGAGGGCGATGTGAAGGGTGCCTGGGTGGCACTGCTTAACGACCTCAATGTATGTTCCCAGAAAGGTCTGGTGGAGATGTTCGACTCCTCCATCGGTGCCGGCAGTGTACTGATGCCTTACGGTGGAAAATATCAGCTGACCGAGACCCAGACCATGGTGGCTAAGCTGCCCGTGCTGGAAGGCAAGACCGATACCGTGACCATGATGAGTTACGGCTTTGATCCTTATCTGTCTTCCTGGAGCCCTTATCACGGAGCTGTCTATGCAGTGACAGAGTCCATGGCGAAGATCGTTGCTTCCGGCGGTGATTTCAGCAAGATCCGTTTCACCTTCCAGGAGTACTTCCGCAGAATGACCAGTGATCCCGAGCGTTGGAGCCAGCCTTTTGCAGCACTGCTCGGTGCCTACGATGCACAGATCGGTTTCGGTCTGCCTTCCATCGGCGGTAAGGACAGTATGTCCGGTACCTTCAATGACATTGATGTACCTCCTACCCTGGTATCCTTTGCAGTGGATGTGGCAAAATACGGCGATATCATCACTCCGGAGCTGAAGACCCCCGGCAATAAGCTGGTGCGCTTCTCCATTGAGAAAGACGACTTCGACATTCCCATGTATGAGGATGTGGCAGAATTATACGGCAAGATTCACGAACTGACGGAAGACGGAACCATCGTATCCGCTTACGCACTGGATTCCAAGGGTGTGGCAGCCGCTGTATCCAAGATGGCATTCGGTAACAAGCTGGGCGTGAAGATCGATGAGGAAGTCACCACAGACGATCTGTTCGACAATGGACTGGGCGATATCCTGGCAGAGATCCCCGCAGACAAGCTGGCTGTACTGGAAGAGAAGGAACTGGATTACACCGTGATCGGTACGGTGACCGAGGAGCCCGCATTTGTATATGGCGATGTGAAGATCACCATGGAAGAGGCACTGGCTTCCTGGACCTCCAAGCTGGAGAAGGTATTCCCCACCAAGGCAGTGAAGGGTAGCGAGGCTGTGGCAAGCGATGTCTACAAGGCAGACAGCATCTATGTATGCAAGCACAAGAACGCAAAGCCCACCGTATTCATTCCGGTATTCCCCGGAACCAACTGCGAATACGACAGCACCAAGGCATTTGAGCGTGCCGGAGCTCATGTGGAGACGAGAGTGTTCCGCAACCTGACTGCAGAGGATATCCGCGAATCCGTAGAGGAATTCGAAAAGTCCATCGCACAGGCGCAGATCATCATGTTCCCCGGAGGATTCTCCGCAGGTGATGAGCCCGACGGCAGTGCGAAGTTCTTCGCAACCGCTTTCCAGAACGAGAAGCTGAAGGAAGCGGTTATGAAGCTGTTAAATGAGAGAGACGGTCTGGCACTGGGTATCTGTAACGGATTCCAGGCACTGATCAAGCTGGGACTGGTTCCCTACGGCGAGATCACCGGTCAGAAGGAGGATTCTCCTACCCTGACCTTCAATACCATCAACCGTCACATCTCCAAGATGGTATACACCAAGGTCGTATCCAACAAGTCTCCCTGGTTACAGGGTGCTACGCTGGGCGCTACCTACTGCAACCCTGCATCCCACGGAGAGGGTCGTTTCGTAGCTCCAAAGGAGTGGATCGACAAGCTCTTTGCAAACGGACAGGTCGCTACCCAGTATGCGGATCAGAACGGCAACGTATCTATGGACGAGGAGTACAACATCAACGGATCCTACTGTGCCATCGAGGGTATCACCTCCCCCGACGGCAGATGCTTCGGTAAGATGGCACACTCCGAGAGAAGAGACACCGCAGTGGCAATGAACATCTATGGTGAGCAGGATATGAAGATCTTCGAGTCCGGCGTGGCTTACTTCAAATAACAGAATCCCGATAATAACAAAGACTGCTGATTTTTCATCGGCAGTCTTTTCTTTTCGGTGTCTGTGTTGATAGTACCACTTGTAAAGTATTGTCGGAATCAGTATAATATAAGCAATTGGGAGGTAAGATTATGCTGCTTACATTAGTACCGCTTTTTGATGAAAATATGGCTGTTTGTGCCTACTCCTTTTTCACACAGAGGGAGAATTATCTATTGAATCCCCTGCTGCTTGGAACGGCGCAATTCGATGGGGCATCCCAGATCACCGGACTGGAACTGATCCGGAAGATGGGCATCGATACCCTGTCTCAAGGCAGGGAGATCTTCGTACCGATCAGCAATATCTCTATTTTTGCGGATATTACGGAGCAGTGTGATGCACCTCATGAGAAGATTGTACTTTTGATTGATAACACCATCCCTCCGATTGAAATGTATGTGAACCGCCTGAAAGAATTAAAACAGGAAGGCTATAAATTAGCAATTCGCAAACTGGCTGTCAGCGATTTTGAAAATTACAGGGAAATTCTGAAATTGATGGATTACGTACTTTTAAATAACCGCAAGATCGCGATTGATAAGGCAAAGATCTATTTTGGAAAGTTATTCCCCAATATCCGTCTGTGTGCCGGCAATATTGATACCATGGAAGACTTTGAGAGATTGAAAGAAATCGGTGGTTATCAGTTGTATGAAGGCAAGTTTTATCGTGTACCTATTACGAAAGGTCAGACCGATGTGGCTCCTCTGAGGGGGAACTATATCGACCTGTTAAATATCGTGAACAGTCCCGATTTTGAACTGACCACCGCGGCAGACATCATCGGACGGGATACGGCGCTGACCATCGATCTGCTGAAAATGGTGCAGCCTCTGGCAGTGAATTCCGAGATCACTTCCATCCGTCATGCCGCAGCCATGCTGGGACAGCGGGAACTGAAAAAGTGGATCAACACCGCTGTGGCAAATGCGCTGTATGCGGATAAGCCCAACGAAGTCACCAGACTGTCTCTGCTTCGTGCCAAATTTGCAGAGAACCTTGCGGAAAGCTTCGGTCTGAATGCAAAGAAGGACGAACTGTTCCTGATGGGGCTGTTCTCCGTACTGGATGTTATCCTGGAAAAGTCCATGGAAGAAGCCCTGAAGGTCGTGCATGTATCCGGAGAGATTAGCAATGCTCTGATCTATCATATCGGTGTACTGGCACCGGTGTATGATTTCCTGTTACAGTATGAGACCGCCAACTGGGCAGAGGTATCCCGCCAGATGCTTTTGAAAGAGATCGATATGGATGCGGTATACGAAGCTTATGTGGCAACTTTGAAATGGTATCATACAGTCAGGTAATGGCTGAAATTGTACGAAAAAAGATACTTGTGTTTTGTATATATTTATGGTATTTTCTTGAATGACTTGTAATTATATCCTCCGGCAGACCAAAGGAACGCCACAGGGAGGAATAGTAGCAAAGGCGCAAACAGCGCGGAAAGGAAAATTTCATATGAAAAAAAACAAGACACTTGAGATGGTACAATTGGCCGTACTCATCGCGATCATGCTGATTCTGGCATTTACCCCGATAGGGTATCTGCGCGTCGGACCGTTAGCAATTTCCCTGATGACCATTCCCGTAGTTATCGGAGCAATGATCTTAGGACCTGTAGGCGGTGCGGTGCTGGGACTGGTATTCGGACTGACAAGTTTTTACCAGTGCTTTGCAGGCGATGCTTTTGGAGCAGCTTTGTTAGCAATTAATCCGTTTTTCACTTTTCTGGTATGCATCCCTACCAGAACTCTGATGGGATGGCTGTCCGGTGTGATTTTCAAGGCACTTTGGAAGGTTGATAAGACGAAGACAGTGTCTTACTTCGTGACAGGTCTGTTGGGAGCATTTATGAATACCCTATTCTTCATGACCACCCTGATGGTCTGCTTTGGCCATACCGATTATCTGCAGAGCATGAATGCAACCGGAGCCAACTTGTTCATGTTTGCCGTGGCATTCTGCGGTATCAATGGAGCCCTGGAGATGCCCATGAGCTGTATCGTAGGCGGTGGCGTAGCGAAAGCTGTCAGCGCAGCACTGAAGAAAAATGCAGCAATCGAAGAAAAGTAATTGGATCTGAGATTTACAGGAATGAAAAATAAATAGCAAAGAAGATAGGAATCCCGGGAGTATGACGGATGTCATAGCCCGGGATTTTGTTATGTAAAAGCTGATTAAATTATTCGAGAAACTGCCATATTGCCGGATGTTTTGATAAATGCAGGTGGTAATACGGCACAATATGGAATTGGCACATGGAATCACAGGGAAGCCCACATGGTCCGCAGCGCCTCTGCCGTGGCAGCGACATTTCCCTGGATCATGGGAGCGGAGCCGCCGCCTTTTGCGGAAAGGTCCTGACGCATGCGGTTCGCCAGCTCCTGGCAGTTTTTGGAAGCACTGCCTACGATAAAGCGGTAGCCTTTGCTGTCGTCTCCGGCAAAAATACCACAGTAGCCGGCAAATTTTTCGGTCAGAGTATTGACGGCATTGCGCAGGGCAATGGCATCCAGGTCTCCTGCGAAGAGAATCACGTTTTCTGTCTCCTCCGGGGAGGGGAGTGCGTGCATCTGCACGTTCAGAAGTTCCGCCTGCAGAGCGTTGGCACGTTCTTTTTGCAGTCGGGCATCCTCTTTGGTGCGGATGACGGCATCGGCGATCTCCGGCTGCTTCGCGGAGAGCAGAGAAGAGATCGCCCATACGGAATCCTGTTTTTCCGTATAGTCAGCCAGGGCACGGCCGCCGCAGAGAATATTGATGCGGACACCGCCTCGGTGACTCTGGACATTTACGATCTTAATCAGACCAATCTGTCCGGTAGTATCCACATGGGGAGCACAGCAGGCGCACAGATCCACACTGGGGATCTCCACGAGACGGACATTTTCCGTGAGAGCCAGTTTGCTGCGGTAATTTAAATCTGCCAGTTCTTCCGCAGAAGGGTAGAAAATATGTACCGGAAGATTTTTCCATACGTAAGAGTTGGCTTCCTGCTCGATGAGACGCAGCTGTTCCAGGGAGACTTCTCCGTTCATATCTAAGGTCACTTCTCTGTCGCTTAAGTGAAAGCCTACATTTTCCAGTCCGAAATGGGAATGCAGTAAGCCGGAGATCATATGCTCTCCGGAGTGCTGCTGCATGAAATCGAATCTTCGGTTCCAGTCCACATGACCGGTGACTTTGGTACCTGCGGGAAGCTCGCAGGCAAGCTTATGATACAGGATGCCCTGCTTGATGCTGACATCCAGTACTTCCTGATCATTTAACGTACCTTTGTCAGCGGACTGACCGCCTTCTTCCGGGAAAAATGCGGAAGCGTCCAGAACGATCAAATAATATCCTTCTTCTTTGTCGGGAACACATTCGGTCACCACGGCGGTAAAATCCGTCTGATGGACATCTTCATAATATATTTTTCGTGTTCCCTGGGAGTTCATTTGTGCATTGCTGATACGATCCATAGATGCCTGTCCAATCTGCTGTAGAAAAACAGCGTTTTGTCATGTTTTGTGATAATGAAAAATAGAAAATACATTTCTATTCTATATCAGGTCTTAGGGAAAAAGCAATGGAAAATGTAAGCTTTTACATAGCTTTGGCAGTTTCTCCAAGGGTTATCGAGATTGCGGAGAGGTTTTTTGTGGGTTTTTATGCAGAGCCCATCTATTGCGACGTACTTTTTTGTGTGATATAATAAATCGATTATGCAGATACCAGATTTAAACGGCAAAAGCCGACCATGCTTGCATGGGGAGGCAGGTGCCGATTTAAATCGTGGGTATCGTAAGCTACTGAGAGAAATACAAACGCCGCGAAAAGCGGCAGAATGCGAGGAAAGAATGAAGGCATTTTTGATTTTGGAAGATGGCACGGTGTTTGAAGGAACGCACATCGGTGCAGACAAAGAGATCATCAGTGAAATCGTATTTAACACATCCATGGCCGGATATCTGGAGGTCCTGACCGACCCGTCCTATGCGGGACAGGCAGTGTGCATGACCTATCCTTTGATTGGTAACTACGGCATATGCAAGGATGACTGTGAGTCAGCAAGACCCTGGCCGGACGGATTTATCGTCAGAGAGCTTTCCCGCATTCCCAGCAATTTCCGCTGTGACTGCACGATTCAGGAATATCTGGAGGAGAACGGTGTGCCCGGTATCGCCGGAATCGATACCCGTGCGCTGACCAAGATCCTGCGTGAAAAGGGTACCATGAACGGTATGATCACCACCAACGAAGCCTATGATCTGAACGAAGTGCTTCCGAAGCTGAAGGCATACACCACAGGCAAGGTCGTGGAAAAGGTGACCTGCAAGGAAAAATATGTGGTTAAGCCCACCACGGATCTGGCACAGAACGGACCTCTGTCCGGTGCGGCACGTTTTGACAAGGAAGCCTATGAAAAGGGTGTCAGAGAGCCTAAGCCCGCACTGGTAACGGAGCTGTCCGGACAGGGACTGAAGGTGGCACTGTTAGATCTGGGTGCCAAGAGAAATATTGCAAGATCTCTGGCAGAGAGAGGCTGTGAGGTAACAGTATATCCCGCAGGAACTCCTGCACAGGAGATCATTGATGATAATCCCGATGGTATCATGTTAAGCAACGGACCGGGAGACCCCAAGGAATGTACCGGTGTGATCGCCGAGATCAAAAAGTTATACGATACCGAGATCCCTATTTTCGCGATCTGTCTGGGACATCAGCTGATGGCTCTGGCGACCGGCGCAGATACCCATAAAATGAAATACGGACACAGAGGAGGCAACCATCCGGTGAAGGATCTGATGACCGGAAGAGTATACATTTCCTCTCAGAACCATGGATATGTGGTAGATACCGACAAGCTGGATCCTTCCGTAGCGGTTCCCGCATTTATCAATGTCAACGACGGTACCAACGAGGGTCTGTCCTACACCGGCAAGAACATTTTCACCGTACAGTTCCATCCGGAAGCATGTCCGGGACCCCAGGACTCCGGTTACCTGTTTGACCGGTTCATTCATATGATGAGAGGAGAGAACTAAGATGCCCAAGAATCCTAATGTAAAACGAGTAATGGTAATCGGCTCCGGTCCTATTGTCATCGGACAGGCAGCGGAATTCGACTATGCAGGTACCCAGGCGTGCCGTTCCCTGAAGGAAGAGGGAGTAGAGGTAATCCTGGTGAACTCCAACCCTGCGACCATCATGACCGATAAAGATATCGCAGATAAGGTATATATCGAGCCCCTGAACGTAAAAGTCCTGGAGCAGATCATTGAAAAGGAAAAGCCCGACAGCATTCTTCCCACCCTGGGTGGACAGGCTGGTCTGAACCTCGGTATGGAGCTGGAGGAGTCCGGTTTCCTGGCTGCCCATAATGTAAAGCTGTTAGGTACTACCGCAGCCACCATTCGTAACGCCGAGGGACGTCAGGAGTTCAAGGATCTGATGGAGCGTATCGGCGAGCCCTGTGCAGCATCCAAGGTCGTTGAAAATGTGGAAGACGGTGTGGAATTTACCAACACCATCGGCTATCCTGTCGTTCTGCGTCCCGCTTATACGCTGGGCGGTTCCGGCGGCGGTATCGCACACAACCAGGTAGAACTGGAAGAGATTCTGGAGAACGGTCTGCGTCTGTCCCGTGTGGGTCAGGTACTGGTAGAGCGTTGTATCGCAGGCTGGAAAGAGATCGAGTACGAAGTAATGCGTGACAGCGCAGGCAACTGCATCACCGTATGTAACATGGAGAACATCGATCCCGTCGGTGTGCATACCGGAGACAGTATCGTAGTAGCTCCTTCTCAGACCCTGAGCGACAAGGAGTACCAGATGTTACGTACTTCCGCTCTGAAGATCATTAACGAACTGCAGATCACCGGTGGATGTAACGTACAGTTTGCACTGCATCCCACCAGCTTTGAATATTGTGTTATCGAGGTTAATCCCCGTGTCAGCCGTTCTTCCGCACTGGCAAGTAAGGCGACCGGTTATCCGATTGCAAAGGTAGCAGCAAAGATCGCACTGGGATTTACGCTGGATGAGATCAAGAATGCCATCACCCACAAGACTTATGCCAGCTTCGAGCCGACACTGGATTACTGTGTTGTAAAGATCCCCAGACTGCCCTTCGATAAATTTATTACCGCAAAGCGTACTCTGACCACACAGATGAAGGCAACCGGTGAGGTTATGAGTATCTGTAATAACTTCGAGGGAGCACTGATGAAGGCGATCCGTTCTCTGGAGCAGCATGTGGACTGCCTGCGCAGCTATGATTTCAGCGCACTGTCCGCAGACGAACTGTTAGAGCGTCTGAAGATCGTGGATGACCAGCGTATTTATGTGATTGCGGAAGCTATCCGTAAGGGCATCAGCTATGAGCAGATCCACGACATTACCAAGATCGACCTGTGGTTCATTGACAAGATCGCCATTCTGACCGAGATGGAGCATGCACTGGAGACACAGCCTCTGACTGTGGAACTGCTGAAGGAAGCCAAGAGAATCGAGTTCCCGGATAACGTGATCGCAAGACTGACCGGCAAGACCGAGGAAGAGATCAAGAAGATGCGTTACGACAACGGCATCAAGGCCGTCTACAAGATGGTAGATACCTGTGCCGCAGAGTTCGCAGCATCCACCCCTTATTACTATTCCGTATTCGGCGGTGAGTGCGAAGCCAAGGAGACCACCGGACGCAAGAAGGTCCTGGTACTGGGTTCCGGTCCTATCCGTATCGGACAGGGTATCGAGTTCGACTATTGTTCCGTACATGCCACCTGGGCATTTTCCAAGGCTGGCTATGAGACCATTATCATCAACAACAACCCGGAGACCGTAAGTACCGACTTCGATATTGCAGACAAGCTGTATTTCGAGCCGCTGACTCCGGAAGATGTGGAATCTATCGTAAATATCGAGCATCCCGACGGTGCAGTGGTACAGTTCGGCGGACAAACCGCTATCAAACTGACCGAGAGCCTGATGAAGATGGGTGTGCCTATCTTAGGTACCAAGGCGGAGGATGTAGATGCCGCTGAGGACAGAGAGCTGTTTGACAAGATCCTGGAAGAGACAGAGATCCCCCGTGCAGCCGGTGGTACCGTATACACCGCAGAGGAAGCAAAGGCAGTTGCTAACAGACTGGGCTATCCCGTACTGGTACGTCCTTCCTATGTATTGGGCGGACAGGGCATGCAGATCGCTATTTCCGATGAAGAGATCGAAGAGTTCATGGCGATCATCAATCGTATTGCACAGGATCATCCGATTCTGGTAGATAAGTATCTGCAGGGTAAGGAGATCGAGGTCGATGCTGTATGCGACGGTACCGATATTCTGATCCCCGGTATTATGGAGCATATCGAGAGAACCGGTATTCATTCCGGAGACAGTATCTCCGTATATCCGGCTCCGACCATTGATAAAGTAGTAAAAGAGAAGATCGCGGAGTACACCAGAAGACTGGCAAAGGCACTGCATGTCAAGGGACTCATCAATATCCAGTTCATTGCCATCGGTGAGGATGTGTATGTTATTGAGGTTAACCCCCGTTCTTCCCGTACCGTACCTTATATCAGCAAGGTAACCGGTATTCCTATCGTAGATCTGGCTACCGAAGTGATCATCGGCAAGACCATCCGTGAGCTTGGCTATGAGCCCGGCTTACAGCCCGAGGCAGAGTATTTTGCCATCAAGATGCCCGTGTTCTCCTTCGAGAAAATCCGTGGCGCCGAGATCAGCTTAGGACCGGAGATGAAGTCCACCGGTGAGTGCCTGGGTATCGCCAAGACCTTCAACGAGGCTCTGTACAAGGCATTCCTGGGAGCAGGCGTAGAACTGCCCAAGTACAAGAACATGATCATCACCGTAAAGGATGCGGATAAGGGAGAAGCCATCGAAGTCGGAAGACGTTTCGAGAAGCTGGGATACACCATCTACGCTACCAGAAGTACCGCAGCTGCATTGAATGAAGCAGGCGTGAAGGCGAGAAAGGTCAACAAGATCTCTCAGGAATCCCCGACCGTTATGGATCTGATTCTGGGACACAAGATCGACCTTGTCATCGATACCCCTACTCAGGGTCGCGACAAGACCAGAGACGGCTTCCTGATCCGCCGTACCGCTATCGAGACCGGTATCTACTGCATCACCGCTATGGACACCGCCAATGCTCTCGTGACCAGCATGGAGCATATGAACGAATGCAAGGATCTGACACTGGTGGATATTGCACAGCTGTAATTGATATGAAATATAAGATAGACAATAAGGGAGCCGTCAGGCTCCCTTATTGTTTAACCATTCGTTGACGGTTTCAACAGATGCGTTGGTAATCAGAGCAATCTGCTCTACGGACATACCGATAGCATACATGCTGCAGGCATGCTCTCTGCAAGTATCCAGCACACCCTGATCGTGCCCGCGTTTCTCCCGGGCATCCAGCTTCTCGTTGATAATAGCTTCCAATGTTTCACTCATGGTAGATCCCTCCTTTCGGAATAATAATTGGTTTGCCTGTGCCACAATCTCTATCTGTTTTCCATAGAACCTCCTTCACAGTAAAATGGGATTATCAAAAATCCACAGCGATATGAGTAAAATAATAAAAGGGAATAAAAGCATGAATTTCTGATTTGAAAACGGGAAATCCCGAAAACAGATGCTGAGACCAGCTTTTGAATTTTCTCTCATAGAATAAATGCTTTGAGTACATGATAGCAACGGAAGCGGGAGATGTCAAGTCGGAATGATGTAATTAATATCTGCCGGATTGTGTTTGTGACAAAAACAAAGTGTTGACAAATGTCCGCGAAAGGAATAAAATACAAGCAGTTAAAGACATAAAGGCTGTGAAGAGAAGAGTAGGAGAAGAGATACATCGCAGAGAGTCCCAGCTGGTGGGAAGGGATATGGAAGGCTTCTTTGAACATGGTCTCGGAGCTTTGCGCCGACTTCGCATGCGGATGGAAGATCCGGCAGATGCGGACAGGCTGCAACGGGAGTACCCGTTACCGTACCTGACTATCGATGAGTGTTAGCTTGTCCGTAGTTGCAGAGGCTTGACTTTGTGAGAAGTGAGCGAATTAAGGTGGTACCGCGGAAGAATGTCCGCCCTTAAATTTATATTTAAGGGCGGTTTTTTATTATGTCAAAAAGAGAAGAACTGATCAGAGAATATTGCAGACAGGTGAATGAAGACCTGCATTTTATACAGAAATACATGGAAGGAATCGTTCCGGCGGGACGGTGCAGTGAGGAACTGTATTGGGAGACCAAAAAGATCACAGAGGAATTGCAGAAGAGCGATCATGAACAGACGGCATTGATCCGCGCCTATCTGAAAGAGGCGGCACAGCTGTATGCGGACGGGGAGCCCTGGAAGACCCGCATCACAGACCGCAGACGCTGCCGCAATACGATTCTGAACCATTTGCAGATGCTTGCCAACGTCAGCTTCTGGCTGAGAGCACAGGGCGAGCCGTTAGCAGAGGAAGTTTGCGGATGGTTATTAACACAGGAGACCGCGGAGGTACAGAAAGTCAGATCCGGACAGAGCCTGGAAAATGCCAGAGAGATTTATCCGGCAGTGCAGAGAAAGAGAGCGTAAAATCCGTAAGATCGGCATATACTAGGCGTATGGTAAATATTGCATAAGCCTGTATAGCAGGCGGATTGGAGTCTCATGTTAGAAGAACATTACCCTTTTGTCGCACAGCCCCTTCCCTACGAATACGATGCCCTGCTTCCGGTACTGGATGAGGAAACGCTGCATTTTCACCACGATAAGCATTACCAGACCTATGTGGATAAACTGAATGCCACCCTTGCCGATTATCCGCAGCTGCAGCAGATGTCCTTGACGGAACTGCTCACTTCGGAGGATAATAGACTTGTTTCCCTTCCGGAGGAAGCCCGGAAAAGTATTCACAATAACGGTGGTGGTGTATATAATCACCAAATGTATTTTGACAGTATGCGCAGCCCTATGGGGCAGGAGCCCTGTGGAACGCTGGAGGAAGCGATGATCCGGGACTTCGGATCCGTGAGACAATGGAAAGAGCAGATGACACAGGCAGCCACAGGTGTATTCGGTTCCGGCTGGGCATGGCTGGTAAGTGACCGGGACGGCATTCTTACGATTCTGACCACAGCAAACCAGGATGTGCCGGATCTGAAATTGTATACCCCCATATTCCCTATCGATGTGTGGGAACATGCCTATTATTTACAGTACCAGAACCGCAGACCGGATTATGTGGAGGGGTGGTACAAGCTCATCCACTGGAAAAAGGCGGAGAGACGTTATGAACAGGTACTTTGCAGGCTGGAAAGAGCAGCCGGGGAAGCGGAAAACCTGCAAAACGGCGGCAGATAATATGCGATATCGCAGCATAGAAAACAGAAAGAGGAAATGATTATGGAGAACAGACCGATCATAAAAAAGGAACAGGTAGAGACTGTCTATGACAGCAGATTCATCAAGGTGTTTGATCTGCAATATGAGCCGGGAAAACATTATTTTGATGCCACCAGAAGAAGCAAAGAGAATCTGGCAGCAGTAAAAAGCGACGAAGAATTCAAACAGATGCTGCCGGATGCGGTGAGCTGTGTTGTGATCCTGAAAATTAAGGATCAGGAGCCGAGACTCTGCTTAAGCCGTGAGTATCGTTATCCGGCGGGACAGTTTCTGTTAAGCGTTCCGGCAGGACTGCTGGATCCGGAGGATGCAAAGGAAGCAAATCCCGTATTCCATGCGGCGATCCGGGAACTCCGTGAGGAGACCGGCATCGCACTGGAAGCAAGCGACAGCATCCGCCTGGTGAATCCCCTGGTATTCAGTACCCCCGGCATGACGGATGAGAGTAATGCACTGGTGCAGATCACGCTGAATCGTGAGGAAATGCCGAAGGTAAGCCAGGAAGGTGCCGTTGGCACGGAATGTTTTGACGGCTTTTTATTACTGACCAGAGAAGAAGCACAGAAAATCCTAAAAGACGGCGTGGACGATCAGGGGCTTTTCTATCCCTTATATACCTGGGCGGCACTGATGTGCTTTGTAACGGGAATGTGGGAATAAGGGAGCTTAGCCCCGGAGCGTTATCACCGTGTGGAAAGTCAGAGCAGGGGGTACAGAAAAATAAATATTGACATATATAGATAGCCGATATATATTATAGACAACGATATATATCGACTATCTATATAAGGAGGATAAAAAATGGCTGTGGATAAATCGCTGATGTCGGGAAGCATGACGATGCTTTTGCTCAGATTGCTGGCGGAAAAGGATATGTACGGATATGAAATGATCGATACGCTGCGCAAGAGATCCTGTAATGTATTTGAGTTAAAAGCAGGCACGTTGTATCCGCTGCTGCACGGACTGGAAGCGAAGGGACTGCTTACGGTATACGAGCAGGAATATGCGGGCAAGACTAGAAAGTATTACAGTATTACGAAAGAAGGCAGGAAATTACTGGAGACGAAGAAGGCGGAGTGGGAGGAATATCAAGCCGCAGTGACCAGTGTTCTGGCAATGGGGGTATAGGGATGGAGACATATTTAGAGAAATTGTTGTCACAAATTCGCTGTAAAAAAGCAAGACCCTATATTGCCAAGGAAATAAGAGATCATATGGAGAGTCAGATCGAGGACAATCTTTCCGAGGGAATGACCTATGAGGAAGCAGAGAAAAATGCGGTGACGGACATGGGGGATCCGGTGGAAGTGGGAATCTCCCTAGACAGGATCCATAAGCCAAGGATTGCATGGAAGTTACTTGTAATTGTGGGAATCTTAAGTCTGTTGGGGATTCTGCTGCAGCAATCCATTCTCAGTCAGCCCGGCTATCTGGATCTGGAACAACGGATGCAGGAAAGATACCGGTATGCTGCGGAGGGCTTTGGCGCAGCCGTTGCGATTGGATTCCTTCTCATGTGTGTGATCTATTTTCTGGATTACACGGTAATTGCAAAATATTCCAGGTTCATCGGGGGAGCTATCCTGATTCTGGGAGGGCTTCGGGTGGCAGACTTTGGCGGTCTGGATGTCGATGAAATCGGCAACTGGATCGGATTTGGAAGGCTCCAGGTGTCAGTGACTGCCCTGATGATGTTCTATGTGCCGATTTACGGAGCCATCTTATATAAATACAGGGATGGCGGTGTATCCGCACTGTGCAGAGCAATCCTGTGGCTCATCCTTCCGGTATTTATTACGGCGCGGATCCCCAGCCTCGGTGTTGCAGTCATCATGATGGTCAGTATGCTGATGGAACTTACGGTAGCTGTCTGGAAGGGATGGTTCAAACTGCCTGTGAAAAAGACACTTACCTGTGTGTGGCTGTTTTTCACGGCAGGACCTGCTCTGTTACTGGTCGCAAGATATGCACTTCATATGCTGGCAGCATACCAGGAAGCCAGAATCCGATCCTTTTTCACCGGTACGGGGGACGCCTATTATATGACTGCGGTTCTTCGCAAATTTAATGAAAACATTTTACTTTGGGGCAACAGCGGAAAAGATGTGGTCGGAGGCTTACCGGAATTTAATCAGGATTACATTTTCTCTTATATCCTGAACAGTTATGGATGGTTAGCCGGAATCTTTGCAGCCGCGCTCCTGGCGGCACTGGTAGTGTTTATGTTCGGAACTTCTGTCAGACAGAAGAATGAACTTGGCATGGTGATGGGATTCGGATGCGGAATGATCATTTTGTTAAATATTTCCCTGAACCTCGCCGGAATTTTCGGATGGATTCCGCTGACATCAACGTTCCTGCCGTTCTTATCCGTTGGTAAAAATAATATTCTATTGTGTTATGCACTGGTGGGAATTATCCTGAGTATATACCGGTATAAGGATGTATACCCGAAAACGTTCAAGGCATCTAAGGTTTCATTACAGAAGACGATTACGTTGAACTTAAATGTGTAAAAGAGTACCACAGACAAAAGCCCATGAACAGGAAACTGTCCATGGACTTTTGGTATCTTATGAAGGTAATACCGATAAAATCAGTATCTCCACGCTCATCATATCGTTCATCCGTCCGGATTTCACGGCTTCTTCGGTCTCCACGCACTGCTTTACCGCATTTTTCAGGACAGAAGTCTTGAAATGGGACGCCTGCGCCACATATTTTCCGGCAGCAAAGGGGGGCACGCCGATCTTGGAAGCAATGGTTTTATTGTCGTGACCTCTGCTTTTTAATTCTTTGGTCTGGAGCAGCAGATTACATTGTCTGGCAATCAGGAACAGTACCCGCATGGGCGGCTCCTTTAATGCCAGCAGATCATAATAGAGCTGCAGAGCTTTCTGCGGCTGCTTTTCCGCGATGGCATTGACCATATCGAAGATGTGGTTGGTGATACGGGTGGTGCAGACGGCTTCCACATCCTCTGCGGTGACCACATCCCGGTCCAGACAGTAGCAGATCAGCTTCTCCAGTTCCATCTGGATATTTTCCATATCTGTGCCGGTCTTGGAGAGCAGGAGTTGTGCGGTATTCTCGGAGATTTTTTTCCCTTCTCTGCCTAAAATACCGGCGATCCAGCGCTTGAGAGAATTCTCATCCTGCACGTTGAATTCCGCCACATACCCCTTGGATTGTACGGCTTTGTAGAGCTTGCTGCGCTTATCGACTTCACTTTCCGTGAACACGAAAAAGGTGGTATCGTTGGGATTCGCCAGGTATTCCGCTAGTTTTTCCCCACCGGATTTGAAGAGCCCTGTATCCTTGAAGAACATGACGCGGCGCTCCGCCAGGAAAGGCAGGGTCTCCGCCAGATCGATGACCTGTCCTAAGGAGAATTCTTTTCCCTGATAGAAATGAGTATTCATCTCGTCACCGTCCTGGCACAGTGCCTTACGCAGACGGGTCGTGTACTGGTTCTTCAGATAACGTTCCTCTCCGCAGAGCAGGTACATCTGTTTGAAATTGCCGGTTTTGATATCTTCGTTGATCCGCTGCATGCCATGAGCCTTTCTGGAAAAATATGGTTTGCCTACATTACATTCCTAAATGAGTATACCCCATTTCCTATTGAGGTTTCAAGAGGGGTATGCTAGAATGAAACAAAACAGTTCGACCATGGACATATACGAGAGACGAATTATGCTTGCATGATTTCGTGAACGAATATGTCCATGAGTCTAGCGCCAATCCATGAGCAAAGGCAGTCACGAAGTGACGGAAAGCGCGGCAGCTCGACTTTGCGAATGGCGCGGGGCGAATGTTAAATGGCGCGGACCGAATTACAAAAACACAAGAGGAAGGAAGAGAAAAATGAGTAAGAAAAGCGGATTCATTCAGGAATTTAAAAAGTTTATTTTGAGGGGAAATGTAATGGACATGGCAGTCGGTGTGATTGTCGGCGGAGCTTTCACCGCAATCGTTACTTCCCTGAATCAGGATATCCTGACACCGATCCTGGCAATCTTCGGTGGCACGGATTTCTCTAATTTATATGTGAAGCTGGGAAGCAGCGATACTGCACCGGTACTGATGTACGGTAATTTTATTACGGCAGTCATTAATTTCCTGATCACGGCATTTGTGATCTTCTGTCTGGTGAAATTTATCAATAGGCTGGGAGATACCCTGCATCATAAGGAGGAGACTCCTGCGGCACCTACGACGAAGAAATGCCCGTTCTGTAAGAGTGAGATCGCCATTGATGCAACGAGATGTCCTCATTGCACTTCCAAACTGGACGAGCAGTAAAATAGTAAGGATCGAAACAGACCGTGGAGGAAAGCATGGGTAAAACACATGAGAAAATAGCGATGGCGGGAATCTGCTGTCTGATGATAAGCATGCTGACAGGCTGCGGAAACGATACGACGAAAATAGCAGAAGGAATGCAGCTGATCGAGACGCTGGATTACCAGGGAGCGCTGACTGCTTTTGAAGAAGCGGAAGGGCAAAAGGAAGACAGCCGTCTGATTGCAAGAGGCAGAGGAATCGCCTGCATGGGACTGACGGAATACGAGCAGGCAGTGCAGTATTTCACAGAGGCGCTGGAACTCAGTGACGGCTGGGTGCAGAATGTAGATTACGATATGAACTATTACCTGGCGGCAGCCTACCGGAAGAACGGACAGCCCGCCGAGGCGAAAAAGGTATACGATGCCATTCTGGGGCTGAAGCCGGAGGAAAAGGATGCTTATTTCCTGCGAGGATCCGCAGAACTGGAACTGGGAGACTACGAAAGTGCCAAGGCGGATTTTGACCAGGCAATTGCCATGGATCCGAAAAATTATGACAGACTGATCGAGATCTATGAGGTCCTGGCGGAATATGGGTACCGCGAAGTGGGACAGGAGTATCTGCAAAATGTGCTGGATTCGGTAAAACAGCTGGATGCTTATGACAGCGGACGTATCTATTACTACCTGGGAGAGTATCAGAAAGCATATCTGGCACTGGAAGAGGCGAAAGGAAAAGGCGGCGTGGACAGCTACCTGTACCTGGGGAAAGCCTATGCAGCTACCGGAGATTATAATTATGCCTCCAGTGTATACAGTAATTACCTGTCCAAACAGGGTCCGAACGCAGAGATTTATAATCAGCTGGGATTATGCGAGATGGCAAAAAAGGATTACCAGAAAGCTTTGGAAGCTTTTCAGGCGGGAAAACAGATCGAGGGGAACAGTCTGATGCAGACTTTATCCTTCAACGAGATCGTGGCGTATGAGTATTTGGAAGAATATCAGCAGGCAGCAGTGCTGTTAAATGCCTACTTACAAAATTACCCGGACGACCAGGCAGCCCTCCGGGAACAACAGTTTTTGTCTACAAGGTAGAGGAGTGATCCTCTGCCTTTTGTCGTAATTGCAGAAGTTCGATATAATCCAAAAAGGATGCCATATTCTGCGGACTGAATTTCTGTATGGTATCTAACAGCTCGGAAACAGTGACACCGGGTGCATATTCCTCGTTCAGTGTATCCAGATTATGACGATAGGAGGTACGCCCCAGCAGATAATCGACAGTCACATCGAAATAATCAGCCAGCTGTAATAATGCCTCCTGATCCGGAAAGTGAATATTGTTCTCATAATTCGAGACGGTGCCAACGGATACTTTTAATATGGCAGCCAGTTCTTTCTGATAGATTCCCCGTTCTTCACGCAGGGAGGTAAGGATTTCACCGAAAGTCCTCATATTTCCTCGCATTCTGCCGCAGATGCAGCTCTATTTAAATGTTTTCTTTTAAGATTTGATGAACTCTATTTTACTATATTTTAGTTTTAAAGGAATGACATTTTAGAAATAGAGGAAAAATACAAAAATAAGCTCACAAAATTAATTTTACCTAAAAACAGAAGAATATACAGAAAAAACTCTTTGAGAAATCCTCTCATTTACAGCTATTGCTATTTTGCAAAAGACCCGATATAATAATCCAAGAGTTAGGTGCAACTAACTAATGAATGAATCATGTGAAACTCCTCAGAGCGAACGGAGCTGCTGAATCCGGGAACTGCCGGGAGGAGTTTTTCAGCCCTTTGAAAAGGAGACGAACGAGATGAACTATTTAGAGATTGAAAAAGTAATCGGAAGAGAGATCCTGGATTCCAGAGGCAATCCTACCGTAGAAGCAGAGGTAACACTGGTAGACGGTACTATCGGACGCGGCATGGCTCCCAGCGGAGCATCCACTGGTGAGTTTGAAGCACTGGAGTTAAGAGACGGAGACAAGAGCAGATACCTGGGCAAGGGTGTACAGAAGGCTGTGGAGAATATCAACACCATCATCAATGAGACTCTGCAGGGAATGGATGCTTCCGATATTTATGCGATTGATAAGGCAATGATCGACGCAGACGGAACCAAGGATAAGTCCAAGCTGGGTGCCAATGCGATCCTGGCAGTGTCCATTGCCAGCGCGAGAGCAGCAGCAATTTCCCTGGATATTCCTCTGTATCGTTTCCTGGGTGGCATTTCCGGTAACAGACTTCCGGTTCCTATGATGAACATTATCAACGGTGGCTGTCATGCACTGTCCTCCGGACTGGATGTACAGGAGTTCATGATCATGCCTGTAGGTGCTCCTTCCTTCAAGGAATGCTTAAGATGGTGTTCCGAAGTATTCCACGCACTGGCTTCTATCTTAAAGGACAGAGGTCTGGCTACCTCCGTAGGTGACGAGGGTGGATTCGCTCCGGCACTGAAGTCTGATGAGGAAGCTATTGAGACGATCTTAGAGGCTGTGAAGAAAGCGGGCTACGAGCCCGGCAAGGACTTCAAGATTGCTATGGATGCCGCTTCCAGCGAATGGAAGACCGGCAAGGTAGGCGAATACAAGCTGCCCAAGGCAGGCACCGTATTTACCTCCGAAGAACTGATCGCACACTGGAAGAAACTGGTGGAGAAATACCCCATCATTTCTATAGAAGATGCACTGGATGAGGAAGACTGGGAAGGCTGGAAGAAGCTGACCGCAGAACTGGGCGACAAGGTACAGTTAGTCGGCGACGACCTCTTCGTAACCAACACCGAGAGACTGGCAAAGGGAATCTCCCTTGGCTGTGGTAACTCCATCCTGATCAAGTTAAATCAGATCGGATCCGTATCCGAGACTCTGGAAGCCATCAAGATGGCACACAAGGCTGGTTATACCGCAATCTCCTCTCATCGTTCCGGCGAGACCGAGGACACCACCATTGCTGACCTGGCAGTGGCACTGAACACTTGTCAGATCAAGACCGGTGCTCCCAGCAGAACCGAGCGTGTGGCGAAATACAACCAGCTGCTCCGCATCGAAGAAGAACTGGGTGCAGCAACCGTATATCCCGGCATGGGCGCATTCAACGTTCAGAATTAATACGCTTTTATCCAAAACTATTTTGGTTTCTCTTTTTCTCTTCAGGGACTGTTCGAAAGGACAGTCCCGTTTGCGTTTCTCTGAATAGTTCAGAAAAATTTTTAAATCTCTGCAACATTTTTCTTCTCCCATCTGTATCTAAGATAGAACGGCAAAGAAAACGGCGTAAAATCCCGGGAACAGCCGAAGGAAGCCGCAGAAGAAAAATACATTTCGTAAAGAGAGGAAAACAAAATGAGAAAGAATAATGTAACTAATTTAACGAAAAAAGTAACCCTGATGATCCTGTGTGCAGCAACAATGCTTAGTATGGCAGCCTGCGGAGAGAAGCAAAATCAGACCATTGGTGCGGAGACTGCCGGACAGACCGTAGCCGAAAAGGAAGAGAAAATTCCTACGGACGGCGCGGCTGCGACAACCACAGAAGACATCACAATCGGCGACAACACCCAGATCCCTAATCCCTTTACAGATTGTGATACACTGGCGGATGCGGCAGCACTGGCAGACTTCGATATCATCGTTCCCGACAGTGTGGAAGGTTATGAAGAGAGAGCCATTACCGCCGCAATGGAGAATAATATGATCCAGGTGCTGTATCTCCATGGTGAGGATGAAATCTGCATCCGCAAGGCAGCAACAGATGAGGATTGCAGCGGTGACTACAATGCATATTCCGAGGAAAAGACCGTGACCGTCGGAGACAGAGAAGTTACTTTGCGCGGCAACAACGGCAAGGTAATGGTTGCAGTATGGACCGAAGGCGGCTATAGTTATTCTATCGGTGTCTATGCTTATGCAGAGTACAACGATGGTGTTGCCGATCCGGAGAGCAATACCGGCATGGCAGAAGATATGATCACAGCTCTGATAGCACAAGTGCAGTAAAATTAGAGCAGAAAAGGTGGGAGAATCAAAATGGATGGCTATTGTCTGACAGGAAGAAAATATTTTTTCACCGTCGGAGAATCTTACAAGATAAATTTTTTCAGCTGTCTGATACAGGATAAGCTCAAAACGGCGGTATCTACGGGAGTACAGTTAGTGCAGGAAGCCGTGCAATATGAGAAGGAACAGGCAGCCGCTAAACAAAACTATGAGGCAGAGGTGATCGATTTCCCGGGACCGAAAGTGGATATGAACGAAACTGCCGCAAGACTGTTGGAACAGTACGGCAATATGATTCTGCGGTTGGCATATTCCTATCTGCATAACCAAAGTGATGCGGAAGATATTTTGCAGGAGACCCTGATCAAGTATCTGCAGAGCGCCCCGGCATTTGCAGGACCGGTCCACGAAAAGGCATGGCTGTTAAAGGTGGCGGCAAACTTAAGCAAGAACCGGATCGACTATAACCGCCTTAGGGAGACCGACGAGCTGGAAGAGACACTGGTGGCGAAGGAGAGACAGGATCTGTCCTTTGTCTGGGAAGCAGTGAAGCAGCTTCCTGCGAACTATCGGGCAGCCATCCACCTGTTTTATTACGAGGGCTGCTCCACTGCAGAGATTGCCAGGATCCTGGATCGAAAAGAGAGCAGTGTCCGTTCGGATCTGCGGCGGGGACGGGAACAGTTGAAACATATTTTGAAGGAGGCATACGATTTTGAGTAAATCTTATGATGAGATCATGGAAGAAATTCAGGTAACCGACGAAATGCGTAATCGTATCCTGCAAAATATCGCAAATACAGACTTACAGAGAAAATCCCCCATAAAAAAGAAAGCCCATTTCTATCGCTGGCAGAAATACAGTCTGACTGCGGCGTGCCTGGCACTTTTACTGGTGGGTGCGGCAAGCCTGCCCGGACTGTGGAAGGGCAATGGACAAGGATCTTCAGGGGTAGGAACGGAAATGAATACCGGGGAGCTGGTTGGCGGAGCCCAGTGGGGACTGCAGGAGTGCTCCTCCGCGGAGACGCTTTCCGAGGCGGCGGGATTCTCGATAGAGAATCTGGAGCAGCTTCCTTTTACGGTGCAGGAGACGAACTATATTTATCTCGGAGACGGACTGGCAGAGATCCGTTATTCCGGAACAGAGGAGGAACGGCTGGATTACCGCAAGTCTGTGGGAGAGGAAGATAATTCCGGCGTGTATCTGGAGTTCGACCGTGTGCAGGAAGCGGAAGTAAGCGGAACCAAAGTGACCCTGAAAGGGGATGAGACCTATGTTTATTTGATCCTGTGGCAAAAAGATGGCTTCTCCTATTCCATCTATACGGAAGAGGGAATCCCCACAGAAGATGTGGCGGGATGGCTGGATGCCTGGATCCGGTAGAGGGATTTGAAAAATACTGTATTGACTTTATCCGGAACTCTGTGATAGAATCTGAACGTTGCGAAAACAGCAAAATAGCATAGAGACATTAGGTATAAATTGGAAACGACACATGTGCGCACTGCTCACTGATTAACGAACAACACACATGTGTCTTTTTGCGCCCATTTTTAGAAAAGGAGGGCATCCAATTATGCCGAAAACAAAATTACAAAACATTATTTTCACTATCATTATGGCGTTCGTTATGGTCGACGCCATGGTCTGCTACAACATCGCACTGGACAAGGGAGGAATGACCAACGAGATCTTCCTGTTAGCGTTCCACGAGATCCCCATCATGTGGCCCATCGCCTGCATTCTGGAGTACTTTGTCGTAGAAAAGCTGTCTCAGAAGCTGGCATTCCGCATCGTATCTCCCGAAGATAAACCGATATTCATCACGCTGGCAATCTCTTCCATGATCGTATGCCTGATGTGCCCTGTGATGAGCTTTATCGCCACCTGCCTCTTCATGCATCCCGGCAATCAGATCATTGCCCTGTGGCTGCAGAAGACCGCCCAGAACTTCCCCATGGCACTGTGCTGGCAGATCTTTTTCGCAGGTCCCGGTGTGCGGAATGCATTCGGATTTGTGGTAAAAAAGATCAGTAAATAAAAAGTTAGTGAATTTTATAGTAAGCCATGGGCACGATTGGTTCATTTCGGAATACTTGTGCCCGGTCTTTTAGAAAACTGGGCATAGAAGCTTTAAACAAGCCATTCTATGCCCGGTTGTTTTTGGAATGAGGGTACAGTAAACTATATACAGGTCTGTCATGCCCATTTTTTCAACTGTCGAGGGCACAGCAGGCTGGCGCAAGTGTTCATGTGCCCTTTTCCCTCAGTATCGAGGGCACAGCAGGCTGGCGCAAGCGTTCGTGTATCCTTTCGCCTCAGAATCATGGGCACGGGGGATACGCAAAAGCCTCGTTGTGCCCATGCGCAGCCCCCGGTTGACAAAACAGGGAGATCCGTAGTATTTTGAAACAGAAAATACTGTCAGAAATTATCAGGATACGGAGATAGGAATATATGAAGATCTACTTGGTAAGACACGGGGAGACGGACTGGAATCAGGCGGGGCTGCTGCAGGGGCAGACGGATATTGCGCTAAACGCCCAGGGATTGGAACAGGCACGCGAGGCGTCCAGACGGTTAAAAGAAGTGCCGTTTGAAATTGCATTTTGCTCGCCGCTGATCCGGGCAAGGCGCACGGCAGAGATCATCATAGGCGACCGGAACATTCAGCTTACCACAGATGAAAGACTCCGGGAGCTGAATTTCGGTCCCTGGGAAGGCGTGGACATCCGGACCATCAAGGACGCTGCCAGCCAGCCCTTTACAGATCCCGGCAACTACATCCCGCCCGAGGGCGCAGAGAGTTTTGCACAGCTTTATAAAAGAAGTGGTGAATTCGTAAGTCAGGTGCTCCTGCCGCTGGAAGGCACTTACGAGACGGTGCTGGTAGTAGCGCATGGAGGAGTGAACCGCAGCATATTGAACCCCATTCTGAATATCCCGGTGGATGACTTCTGGCGGATGCATATGGGCAACTGCGCCACTGCGATTTTGGAATGCGAGGACGGAAAACTGTCCCTGCTGGAATATACGGACAGCCAGAGTGCCAACACGAAGAGCAAACTGCTGTAGGAATCAGGGAGGGAAAAAGATGCATATAGACAGAGAAGATATGCTGGAACTGACCAGGAGAATGACTGTGTCCCGCAGCTGTTTTTCGCGGATTGCCGGAGCGTACATGGATGAAGAAGGCTTTATCGACGGCACGTTCAACACCCATTTTCTGAAACTGTCGGGAAGTGAAAAAGAGAAAAATCTGAATATCGCCAAGACCGTGCCCTATTCCAATACCAACGTGAATCTGAAAAATTATCGTCTGGACCAGGGCGCCAGGAAACCGGGCAGCGTGATCCAGCTGCTGGAAGCTTTGCGTCAGTGTGAACTGAAAAATGATGCATTATTGTACTCCCTCTATGAATATATTGGAGAGAGATACCAGCCGGGATATCCTTATGCCATCTATCTGTTCTTCGGCAGCTATGATGTGCCCACCAAGGGCAAAGATAAGGAGAACCAGTGGGAGTCCGAGGAGGTCTACCAGTTCCTGATCGGTACCATCGGTCCGGTCACCGGGGATTATGAGGCAGGGAAACCGGAAGCCGGGTTCCTGTACCCTGCATTTGCCAACCACAGCACGGATATCGACGGCATCAATATCTACCAGGCGGAGGAAGGCACGCAGCTTTTTGCAAAAATACTGGGCGTACAGGCTTGACAGAAGAGCGTTTCTTCCCTATAATACGCACTGGACTAAAATGAATAACTGATTATAAAACCCGTAAGGGCAGTGGATTTTTCAAGATAACGGTCTTATTTTCGCCACACAGCAGAAATGTTGTGTGGCGTTTTTTGTTAAAAGGAGCACAAAATGAATCAGACTTACATGAAAGAAAAGAAAATATTCCCGTTAGTCATGTCCATGGCATTCAATTACCTCTATAATATTGTGGACAGTTATTTTGTGGCAAAACTCAGCGAGGATGCCATGACCGCATTGTCCCTGGTCTACCCGGCACAGAACTTCGAGGCTTTTGCACATAACTAATGTATACACAAGATGTTGTATTCCATAATTGACTTCCCCTACAAAGTATTGTAGAATGGATTGTGATAGGTTTTACGGGCGACAGCCCATGGGGACACGAAGTCAAGGGGGTACATAAGATGTTTCAGGTAATCAAACGAGATGGTTCCAAAGCGGATTTTACACTGACGAAGATCAATGATGCCATTATGAAGGCTTTTACTGCGACGCAGATGAGCTACAATAATGACATTATTGATCTTCTTGCGTTACGGGTGACCGCTGATTTCCAGAAGAAGGTGGAAAACGACGAGATCCATGTAGAGGATATTCAGGACAGTGTGGAGCGCGTGCTGGGACAGGCAGGCTATGAAGAAGTAGCGAAAGCCTATATTTTGTATCGCAAGCAGCGGGAGAAGATGCGTGCCATGAAGTCCACGATTCTGGATTACAAGGACGTGGTCAACAGCTATGTCAAGGTCGAGGACTGGCGTGTGAAGGAGAACTCTACGGTGACCTATTCCGTAGGAGGTCTGATCTTAAGCAACTCCGGCGCGGTAACGGCAAACTACTGGCTGTCCGAGATCTATGACGAAGAGATCGCAGAGGCACACCGCAATGCGGATATCCATATCCACGATCTGTCCATGCTGACCGGCTACTGTGCCGGATGGTCCTTAAAGCAGCTGATCAAGGAAGGACTGGGCGGCATCACCGGCAAGATCACTTCCGCTCCGGCAAAGCATTTATCCGTATTGTGCAACCAGATGGTGAATTTCCTGGGAATCATGCAGAACGAATGGGCGGGCGCACAGGCATTTTCTTCCTTTGATACCTATCTTGCCCCCTTTGTAAAAGTAGATAATTTGAGCTATCCCGAAGTGCAAAAATGCATCGAAGCATTTATTTACGGTGTCAATACTCCCAGCCGCTGGGGCACACAGGCTCCTTTTTCCAACATCACGCTGGACTGGACGGTGCCCGATGATCTGGCAGAGCTGCCGGCACTGGTAGGAGGCAAGGAGATGGATTTCAAATACAAGGATTGTAAGAAGGAAATGGACATGGTCAACAAGGCATTCATCGAGACCATGATCGAGGGCGACTCCAACGGACGCGGTTTCCAGTATCCGATCCCGACGTATTCCATCACGAAGGATTTCGACTGGTCTGACACCGAGAACAACAGACTGTTATTCGAGATGACCGCAAAATACGGCACCCCGTATTTTTCCAACTATATCAATTCCGACATGCAGCCCAGCGATGTCCGCAGTATGTGCTGCAGACTGCGCCTGGATCTGCGAGAGCTGCGCAAGAAGACCGGTGGATTCTTCGGTTCCGGCGAGAGCACCGGAAGCGTGGGCGTTGTCACCATCAATATGCCCAGAATCGCTTACCTGTCTGCCAACAAGGATGAATTTTACGCAAGACTGAATCACATGATGGATATCGCAGCGAGATCCTTGAAGATCAAGCGCGGTGTCATTACGAAGCTGTTGAATGAAGGACTGTATCCTTATACCAAACGGTATCTGGGCACCTTTGAGAATCATTTCTCCACCATCGGTCTGATCGGCATGAACGAGGTGGGGCTGAACGCCAACTGGCTGCGGGCGGATATGAGCGATCCGAAGACTCAGGAATTCACCAAGGAAGTATTGAACCACATGAGGGAGCGCCTGTCGGATTATCAGGAGCAGTATGGGGATCTCTACAATCTGGAAGCAACTCCTGCGGAGAGCACCACGTATCGTCTGGCAAAGCACGACAGAAAGCGCTGGCCCGGTATCAAGACGGCAGGAAAGCCCGGAGATACCCCTTATTATACGAATTCCTCCCATCTGCCGGTGGACTACACCGTGGATATTTTCGATGCCCTGGATATTCAGGATGAACTGCAGACCCTGTATACCTCCGGCACGGTGTTCCATGCGTTCCTGGGAGAGAAGCTTCCCGACTGGAAGGCTGCGGCTTCCCTGGTGCGCACCATAGCTTCCAATTACAAGCTGCCCTATTACACCCTGTCTCCGACTTACTCCATCTGTAAGGAGCACGGTTACTTGGCGGGAGAGGTGAAGACCTGTCCTCATTGTGGGGCAAAGACCGAGGTCTACAGCCGTATCACCGGTTACTATCGTCCGGTGCAGAACTGGAACGACGGCAAATTACAGGAATATGCCAATAGAACAGAGTACGACATTGCACATTCTTCCCTGAAACGCCCCACCAGAAGTGTGGTGACCTTATCCAATTTCGCAGAGGATGTGGAAGTCAAGGTGGAGCAGCCGCAGGATATCAAGTATCTGTTCACGACGAAGACCTGCCCGAACTGCAAGCTGGTGAAGGAATACCTGAAAAATGTGCCTTACGTGACCATTGATGCAGAGGAAAATATGGAGCTGGCAAGACGCTACGGCGTGATGCAGGCACCGACACTGGTGGTCGTAAACGGCGACAGCCATAAAAAGTACGTAAATGCTTCCAATATCAAGAAGTACGTTGACCAACTGACATTAGTTGGGGTAGAATAGATACAGGTCAGGAGGCATCGCCCGAAGGCGGTGCCTTTGCTGTGTAATAATATAAATTCAAAGGCAGAACCATTGCAGAACGGAGGAAATATGATCAACAAACTGATCACTCGAATCAAAGAAACCAACGCACCGATCGTGGTAGGACTGGATCCTATGATGAAATTTGTGCCGGAATATATTAAGAAAGCAGCATTCGCCGAGTACGGTGAGACACTGGAAGGCGCTGCGGAAGCCATCTGGCAGTATAATAAGGGTATTGTGGATGCTATTTATGATTTAGTACCCGCTGTGAAGCCTCAGGTGGCAATGTATGAGCAGTTCGGCATTCCCGGCATGGCAGCATTTAAGAAGACCGTGGATTATTGTAAGGAAAAAGGGCTGATTGTCATCGGCGACATCAAGCGTGGCGATATCGGATCCACTTCCGAAGCATACGCAGTAGGACATCTGGGCAAAGTACAGGTAGGAAGCAAGAGCTACTATGGTTTTGATGAGGACTTTGTGACTGTGAACCCTTATCTGGGATCCGACGGTGTGAATCCTTTTGTGAAGATCTGTAAGGAAGAGAAAAAGGGTATTTTCGTACTGGTAAAGACTTCCAATCCCAGCAGCGGTGAGTTCCAGGATCAGTTAATCAACGGCAGACCTCTGTATGAGCTGGTAGGAGAAAAGGTAGCAGCCTGGGGAGCTGACTGCATGGGTGATTCTTACAGCTACGTAGGTGCGGTTGTGGGAGCAACCTATCCTGAGCAGGGCAAGGTACTGCGTAAAGTGATGCCCAAGGCATTTATCCTGGTACCCGGTTATGGTGCACAGGGCGGTAAGGGCGCAGATCTGGTACATTTCTTCAATGAGGATGGACTGGGCGCGATCATTAACTCTTCCCGTGGTATCATTGCCGCATACCAGCAGGAGAAATATGCACAGTTCGGCGAGCAGAATTATGCGGACGCTTCCCGCGCAGCCGTATTGGATATGCGTGAGGATATCGCACAGGCACTGGCAGCACGCTAGAGCAGCTACGATGTATGGGGTGTCCGGATAACGGACAGATGGGAGAACAGAGGATGAGAGAAAAGCTATATATCACCTTTCATTCGGAGGATGATATCAGACATTTTGTGGATACCTGTAACGAATTCGACGATGCGATCGACATCCGCATTCAGAAGATGAGCATGGATGCCAAGTCACTTTTGGGCATGCTGCTGATGAAGACGGAGGAACCGCTGGAGATCGAATACGCCTGCTATGACGATGAAGATAACTACGAAGAATTCAAGCAGGCTGTCCTGGAAAAATACGATATAAAAGTCGTACCGGCAGCGGAAAAAACGGTAGAAAATAAAATTGTTTGAAAAAATTAAAAAATTCTATTGACATTTTCACCTGCAGCAGTTAAAATACATACTGTTGCAGGCGAAAACCTGTAAATGTACGTGTAGCTCAGCTGGATAGAGCGACTGGCTACGGACCAGTAGGTCGTGGGTTCGAATCCTGTCACGTACATCGTAAGCCCCGGAGATGATGTCTCCGGGGTTTTTTGTATCGCATTTTAGAAAAGTTTTAGAAATACTTCCCAGTCCGTATATTTACGTAGTACTTATGTCATGCTAAAATGATGGTGTAAATGGAAGGAATTATGAGAGTATGAATAAACAGGAATTTGTGGACCGACTGCGGATGGCGCTGAACGGACGTGTCTCTCCCGGTCTGGTCATGGATAATGTAAATTATTACGAAGATTATATTAATACGGAAATCCGTAAAGGGCGTACGGAAGAAGAAGTCTTAGAGAGCCTGGGAGATCCGCGACTGATTGCGCGTACGATCATTCAGACCAACGGCGGAGATAACCGTTCCGGATACCGTAATACGGTCTATGGCAACGGAGAGTACCATGAGGCAGCAGGGCAGAATCTGCACCGCAGCTTCACAGAAGAAGGGAATGAAGGCAGCAGTACCCATCAGAACAAGGTGGCAAATGTGCTGGCAAAGCTTCCTGCCTGGGTGTGGGTGATTCTTGGAATCCTGGTAGTGGTACTGATCTTCAGTGCTGTGTTCTCTGTACTGTCGTTCCTGGCCCCTGTGCTGATTCCAATCGTGGTCGTACTGTTTTTGGTAAAATTGTTCCGGGACTGGTTGAATTAACGGCTCTGAATAGAGTTAATTCCCACGTAAAAGAGCCACCAGGGGGAAGCTGGTGGCTCTCTTGAGGGGAGTATAAATAATACATAAGGGTGCAAATAGAATCATGAAGGGGTTTCTATCTACGTGTTTCATTATAGTACTAATGATTCAAAAAAGCAAGAAAAAATTTAGTTCTAAAGTACCATAAATAAAATGGCATAAATTTCTGCCAAAAAGACATACTACTCCTGTAACTAAAAAAGATATTTCCTATCAGGAGGTCACAAATATGTCTAACAATTACGAGCAGAACAACGAGAACAAGTACAGCAATTCTTATGACGAGAGCCAGAACTCTCTGAACAAGAACAGCCAGAACCAGAGTAAGAACCAGAACAAGAATCAGAGCGAAAATAAGGAGCAGAACAAGAACTGCTAGTATTTTGGCATAATTGGCAATAATTAGCATAAGAAACCGGGGGCGTTCGCAGGAACGCCCCTATTTACATATTTTTGGAATACATATATAATGATTCTATGTCTTGAGAACGGAGGAAGGAATGAGACGTTTTGAATTGATTGCCCCCTGCCATTTTGGCATGGAATCGGTATTAAAGAGAGAGATCACGGATCTCGGTTACGATATTACGGAAGTGGCGGACGGCAGAGTCACCTTTTACGGAGATGAAGAAGCTCTGTGCAGAGCCAATATTTTCCTGCGGACGGCAGAGCGTATTCTGATCAAAGTGGGAAGCTTCCACGCGGAGACTTTTGAAGAGTTATTCCAGGGGACGAAGAATCTGTCCTGGGAAGAATATATTCCGAAGGACGGGAAATTCTGGGTGGCGAAGGCAGCCAGTGTGAAATCCAAGCTGTTCAGCCCCTCGGATATTCAGTCCATTATGAAAAAAGCAATGGTGGACCGCCTGAAGAGTCAGTACGACATCTCCTGGTTCCCGGAGGACGGTGCCAGTTTTCCCATCCGTGTATTTTTGATGAAGGATGAAGTGACCGTAGGACTGGACAGCACCGGAGAATCCCTGCATAAACGCGGTTACCGGAAGCTGACAGCGAAGGCGCCCATTGCGGAGAATCTGGCAGCGTCCCTGATCATGCTGACACCCTGGAACGCCGGCAGGATCCTGGTGGATCCTTTCTGCGGAAGCGGAACCTTCCCCATCGAAGCCGCTATGATGGCAGCCAACATGGCACCCGGCAGGAACCGCAGCTTCACGGCGGAGGAGTGGCCGCATATTGTTGGCAAAAAGGTATGGTATGATGCTTCCGACGAGGCGGAAGAGATGGTGGATCTGTCGGTGGAGACGGACATTCAGGGATATGATATCGACGAAGACATGGTGAAGATTGCCAGAGAGAACGCAAGACTTGCGGGTGTGGACAAGCTGATCCATTTCCAGCGCCGGGGTGTGGAGGATCTCCATCATCCGAAGAAATACGGCTTCATTATCACTAATCCTCCCTATGGAGAGCGCTTGCAGGATAAGAGCCAGATGCCGCAGCTGTACCGCACCATCGGTGAGCGGTTCCGGGAACTGGATTCCTGGAGCATGTATCTGATCACCGCATACGAACAGGCGGAGAAGGATATCGGAAGAAAGGCGGATAAGAACCGCAAGATCTACAACGGAATGATGAAGACATATTACTATCAGTTCCTGGGACCGAAGCCGCCGAAGAGAAGAGAAGTATAGCCTTCCATGAAGAAACGACTGCAAATCAGAGATCAAAAACAAAATATGACATTGACACTTGTCCTGTGGATCCTGTTAGGCACGGTGTCCATGGGAGGGATGCTGTGGACGGCAGCCCATAAGACCGTGGTCATATCCGCCAGAGGGCAGGAGCAGGGAGAGATCGTCCCGGAGTACCGCACCGGAGAGAACGGAGAGGTGCAGCTGCCTTTTGTATGGGATCAGACGGTCGACAGACAGCTCTGTATCCCGTTGGAAGCCGGTACCAAGGCGGAAAATGTAGTGGTAGAGAACCATTACATGGAAAAGGAACTCTGGATCTACATACAGACTGGCAGGAAAGCATTCTATAGAGAACAGAGAATTACAGGGGATCTGACTCCTGTGGAAAAAGGCATCTGTGAGGCAAGGAACGAGGGCGTGCTGCTTAGGCTTTCGATGCAGGAGGTACTGGAATACCACAGTACGCTGGAAGAGGGAGTGCTTCGGATCGATTATGTCTCGCCGAAGGAACTCTATGACAGGATCGTGGTACTGGATCCGGCAGGAGGCGGCAGCGACAGGGGAGTTACGGCATCCGGCTGCCAGGAGAAGGATATTGCCCTTGCGGTAGCGAGACAGACAGCACAGCTGATGGAAGATCAGAAAGTGAAGGTATATCTTACCCGCTCAGAAGACACCGAAGTATCGCAGGAAGCCCGGAGAATATTCGCGGACTGGGTGGATGCAGACCTCTATTTGGAGATTGGTCTGTCGGCGGATCCGGAGAATGCGGATACTTATGGAATCAGTGCGGAATATAATGACGAATATTATATTCCGGAGTTCGGAAATATACAGTGGGCGGACTGCGTGGCAAGACAGGTCACGGTAGCTGCCAGCAACCGGGCGGTGGGGGTGATTCCTGCGTCCGAGGGAGATATCCTGTGGGATTTGACAATTCCCGCGGCGAGAATTTCACTGGGATATGTGACCAATGCAAACGAGAGACAGCTGTTGGAACAGGACAGTTATCAAAAAAAGCTGGCGGAAGGTATTGCGGAAGCCATCAACGAGGTTTATACTAATACGCAATGATAAATACGGTAAGGAGTTAAAAATGCAGGGAAGAATCGTATTTGCAACCGGCAATGCCGGTAAGATCAAGGAGATCCGCATGATCATGGAGGACACCGGAATGGAAGTTGTATCCATGAAGGATGCCGGAATCCGGGTAGATATTGAGGAAAACGGACAGTCCTATGAGGAAAATGCACTGATCAAAGCCCGCGCGGTAGCTGCCTTTACAAAAGATATCGTGATGGCGGACGATTCCGGACTGGAGATCGATGCACTGAATAAGGAACCGGGAATCTACTCCGCCAGATATTTGGGAGAGGATACTCCCTATTCCATTAAAAATGCGAATCTCATAGAACGCCTGAACGGAGTGCCCGATGAAAAACGTACGGCGAGGTTCGTATGTGCCATCGCTGCTGTACTGCCCGATGGACGAGAACTGACCACGCGAGCTACCATCGAGGGACGGATCGGCTATGAGGAAAAGGGAGCGAACGGTTTCGGCTATGATCCCATTTTCTATGTGCCGCAGTTTGACAAGACGACAGCGGAACTGACGGAAGAAGAGAAGAATCAGGTTAGCCACAGAGGCAAGGCATTGCAGCTGATGAAAGAGGAACTGAAGAAATATGAAGATACTGATCGTAAGTGATACCCATAAAAAGAATGAGAATTACTTTAAAGTACTGGAAATGCATCATCCCGATATGGTGATCCACTGTGGGGATGCGGAGGGCAGCGAGTATGCGCTCTCTTCCGCGGCGGATTGCCCGGTGTACATCGTCCTGGGGAACAATGATTTCTTCTCGGATCTGCCCAGAGAGATCACCCTGGACATCGGACCCTATAAGGTCTGGGTGACCCACGGACACAATTATTACGTATCCATGGGGAATGAGACGATTAAAAAGGAAGCCATCGACCGCGGTGTGGATATCGTACTGTACGGACATACCCATCGTCCGGTGATCGATATCGATGATGACATTATTGCCGTGAATCCCGGCAGCCTTTCTTATCCGAGACAGGAGGGACGTCAGCCGTCCTATGCCATCATGGAGATCGACAGAGAACAAAAGGTGCATTTCACTATAGCGTACCTTCGCCAGTAGTACGGATCGTACCGGCAACTTCCCTCTTGACAGAGGGAAAATTTCTAGGTTATAATAACACCTGCGTTGCGGGAAAATGGCAGTAACGCAGTCTCGGGGTGTGGCTCAGCTTGGCTAGAGCACCTGGTTTGGGACCAGGGGGTCGCAGGTTCGAATCCTGTCACCCCGATTTAAATTGTATATGCGGGTGTAGTTCAATGGTAGAACACCAGCCTTCCAAGCTGGATACGTGGGTTCGATTCCCATCACCCGCTTTGTTATGAAAAATCTCATAGCAGTTGTGTGTTCGTAGCTCAGCTGGATAGAGCAACGGCCTTCTAAGCCGTGGGTCGGGGGTTCGAAT
>CAVJMX010000009.1:0-48045 GCA_963650795.1 Bacteroidales bacterium H4 | reverse complement strand
GGAGCACGGAACAATCCGTAGGCATCAAAGTCGGGGGCTTTTGACCCCGACATCTTATCATAACTTTTTAAAAGGTATCATGTCAATTAAGAAACTATAAAAAATATTCAGAACCGTAAAAATATGGTCCTGAATATTTTCGTCACCCTAAGATTCTCCTGGTATTCTCTTTTATTTTCTCAGACAAATCAGCGTATTTTATGAGTTCCTCCTCCGTGAATCCGGTAAATCTCGCCTCGTCATAATCCCGCTGTGCCAGTTCCAGTTCCTTCATGACTGCATCCGCTGCCGGAAGAATCGTCGCTACGATCTTGGTTTTGCGATCTTTGCGCTTCGTCTCCGGCATTTCTGCGGTCTTTATCTGTGCCTCTCCGGCTGTCTTAATTTTTTTGGACGGCTTTGGCTCCTTCACTTCCTCTATTTTCAGAAATCCCTTCATGTTCAGGCGCTGTAAGCTGCTGGTCAGATTCGTCCGGGAGATTCCGGCGAAATCCGCCAGTTCCCGTCTGCTGTCCCACTCATGCTTCTCACACAGGCACAAAAGCAGACGCACATCCACGACCTTCAGATCCCCTTTTAATGCCACCGGCTCCAGATAATGCTCTAAGAGCTTTCGCTTGCGGTAAGCATCTCCCGCCGGTCCTTCTGCCTGCAGGATCTGCGTATTGACGAAGACTCTCTCATCTCCCAGCTTCTTGGATCCGGGCAGGATCGAAGGCGGTACCGTTCCGTCTCCCGCCGCATCAATGAAGAAACGGTATACCTGCAGACGGTTCTTCTCATAGTCTTCCTCTTCCAGTACATGCTTATAGAAGTTATTATAATACTCGAAGACATTCAGTTTCATTTTCACCGTCTTGGAGATGCTGATGCCCTGACTGGCAAGGGAGCCTTTGCGCTTCACATAATAATAAATGGGTGCATGCAGGGCATAGAATACTTTGGCATAGCGGATATATTCCAGGTTGAACAGGAAGTCTTCACACCAGTTGATATTCGTATCCATGCGTAACTTATGCTCTTCCACAATATCCCTGCGGTACAACTTATTCCATAACACACCGTAATAAAAGTCCGCCGGATTCTCCATCATGTGTGCTGCAAACTCTTCCTGCGTGAGCACGCCTTCCTCTTCAATGTCTCCCTTTGGGGACAGACGCTCTCCCACCACACGGTAAAAGTCCGAAATGACCATATCACAGCCGTACTCCTCCGCCGCCCGCACAAACAGTCTGGTGGCATCCGGTGTGATCCAGTCATCGCTGTCTAAGAATTGCAGATATTTTCCCCGGGCACGGTTCAGTGCCTGATTCCTGCTGTCGGAGACTCCGGTATTTTCCTTCTGAATCACAATAACTCTTGGGTCCTTGTCTCCGTATTCCTCACAGATATCACCGGAAGAGTCCGTACTGCCGTCGTTTACCAGAAACAGCTCAAAGTTCGTGTATTCCTGATTCAAAATGCTGTCGACACAGCGTCGTAAATATTGCTCCGCGTTATATACCGGAACAATGATGCTTACCATGGGACGCATAGCTTTTTCCTTTCTAAAATTATTTCATGACGATAAGTTCGTAGTCCCTGCTGCCGATGCCGATCTTCTCCGCATGCTCCAGGCAGGTCTTATACTCCGCATTGGGAGTGGTGTTTTCAAAGTGATCGTGATGGTCGCAGAAGCCCTCTTCCGCCATGGCATCCGTCAGCTGGGTGTTCGGCAGCGGTGTCTGCTTCAGGCAGGCATCCACACACGCCTGATCCAGTGCCAGGGGATCGAAGGAAGCAAACATACCGATGTTGGGCAGAATGGGCACATCGTTCTCGCTGTGGCAGTCACAGTTCGGAGATACATCCACTACCAGTGAAATGTGGAAATTCGGTCTGCCATCCACAACTGCCTTCGCATACTCTGCCATACGACAGTTGAAATCCTTCGTTGCCGCATCGTAACCGCTGTGGATCGCATCAAAGTTACAGGCACCGATACAGCGTCCGCAGCCTAAGCATTTCGTCTTATCAATGTGCATCTTGTGAGTGGTCTCGTCGTATACCAGACCGCTGTTGGCGCACTCTCTCATGCAGCGTTTGCAGCCACGGCACAGATTCTCGTCGATCTCGGGCTGTCCGTTGGCATGCTGTTCCATCTTACCGGCTCTGGAACCGCAGCCCATGCCGATATTTTTAATAGCACCGCCGAAGCCCGCCATCTCGTGTCCCTTAAAATGATTCAGGGAAATAAATATATCCGCATCCATAATGGCGCGACCAATCTTGGCATTTTTCACATATTCGCCGCCCTCTACCGGCACCTCAATATCATCCGTTCCCTTCAGACCGTCGCCGATGATCACAGGGCAGCCCACCGTCAGGGGTGTGAAACCGTTCTCCCAGGCACAGTACATATGCTCAATGGCATTTTTACGGCTGCCGGGATACAGGGTGTTGCAGTCGGTCAGGAAAGGCACACCGCCCAGCTCCTTCACCACATCTGCTACTGCTTTCGCATAATTGGGACGTAAGAATCCCAGATTGCCCAACTCACCGAAGTGCATCTTGATGGCAACGAACTTGTGATCCATATCAATATCCTGAATCCCCGCCGCCTTCATCAGACGCTTTAACTTACTGGGAAGTCCCTCTCCCAGACGGGTCCTGAAATCTGTAAAATATACCTTTGATTTTTCCATAGATTTATCCTCCGTGCAAAAAAGATACTACGATTATAACACATCTTTCCCGCTTTTTGAGAATTTTTCTGCAAAAAAGGACGAATCCAACTCTTTCGCCGGTTTCGTCCTTTTAACGTATTTCATCCGATAATACTTCCCTATTTCTTTATACACCGTACATCGATGTACGATGCAAGTGATTTTTGAAAATTTTTTTTATTTTTCTGTGGCAGTGTAATCACAGCTATGGTTCCTTTGCCGGATGTGCCCCAAGTTACCAATATCTTCTCATGCTTTCCTGCATTTCTTCCTCGGTCAGATTTAATTTTTCCTGCAGCCGCCTTGTTGTCTCTTCAAAGCTTAAGCCTAAGTCCTTACAAATACCAATAGAGGCTGCTATCGTCTGCTGTATTCCTTCTTGTATTCCCTCTTGTATTCCTTCCTGTCTGACGTCATCATCATGCAATAATTCTTTCATGTATTCCGCCCTCCATGCTTCATTCTTTTTAGCCCGGATTACTGCTTTCTCAATTTTCTCTGTCAGATGATTGCCTGTCTGCCCAGTCGTAATATATTGATACAGTAATCTCAGATTCTCCGATATATCTTCTGCCTGGCTGGTACTATTATAAAAAATTTTTTCTGTTCCATCCTTTAAATATAAGTTTTTATCTTCTATACATATATTTTGAAAAGAATACTGTGCATATCCCTTTCCAAACGGATCAAATGTGCAAATGAAGAGCACTTTTCCCTCCGGTAATTCCCGATAAGATTTTCCTCTTCTCAAATGGTCTGTATCCATGGAAGACTGATAAAACCGGCTTCTCTTAGGCAATTCCAAATTCTCTGCCTTCTGATGATTCAGATTCTGCATCTCTGCATCATATATGCTTTTCTGATCTCTGGTATATACATCCAGTCTGACAGGTTTCCCATCCGTAATATATCGGAATTCTCTCTCTGCCTGAATCTCTTCCAGTTCTCCTACCGGCTGATCCAAAAGACACTCCAATACTGCTCTGCAGAGTTCTTTATCCTCCATCACTTTTCCAAACATAAAATCATCTGCAATCGTCAATTCTTCATAGTTTTTCACCATAAATTTTCTCCTTCCATTTCTGTTACAGGAGAACTGTACTGACGATTTGCATGATGCTTTATCTATCATTTTTCTCCTGCTTTTTAATTGTTATCAGGGTAACTAAGCAGGACTTTCTTAAAAATCATAGACATCAGCATTCACTGACAAAGAATTTTTGAAAAAAATCAATCGTACATAATCTGCTTATGGAAAAAGTATATCTTAAGCTTATGGATTATGCAAGAATTTTTTTGCCTTCTCCACAAACCGTTCTGCGAACTCCGGGCAGGAGGGATAATAGAGGTGGGGGAAGCCGTACCAGTGGTTCTCTCCTACGTGGATGCAGAGGTAATTTCGTCCGGTGGTGGGCTTATAGGCGGTGCAGTCTGCGCCGTTGTCTTCGCTGTCATAGTAGTGAAATTCGTGGGCACGGATACGGCTGCCTGAGGGCAGAAAATGTCCTTCCGTCTCTTCCAGTTCGATGTATCCGAAGCGCACCAGTTTCCCGGTATCAAAACATTTTCCGGGCAGGACTCCCGCCATGGGATAGGAATGCCCCTCTCTGTCCGTCAGAGTCGTATGGAGGTATAGAAAGCCTCCGCATTCTGCTACGGTGGGGAGCCCCCCGGTGACTGCCTCCCGGATTGCCGTGCGCATGGCGTCATTCTCACTCAGCTGTCCGGCGTACAGTTCCGGGTAGCCGCCGCCCAGTAACATCCCGTGGATGTTTTCCGGCAATGCACGGTCATGCAGCGGGGAAAAATACACCAGCTCCGCCCCCGCCTCTTCCAGCAGGCGCAGGTTCTCTTCATAGTAAAAGCAAAAGGCTTCATCCCGAGCCACGGCGATACGCGGGCGACCACATTCCTTTTGGGGATGAAAAGCCTCCACTGCCGCCTCATCCTCTAAGGGCTCCGCCTCTTCTGCGATCTGCAACAGCTTCGAAATATCTACGGTCTCCCGCAATTTCTCCGCCGTCACCCGGATCTGTCCCTGCAGGTCTTCCAGTTCTCCGGGCATATACAGTCCCAAATGTCTGCTGGCGATCTGTAAGTCCTTATTTTCCGGAAAATACCCAAGCACCGCGATACCAAGCTCCTCTTCCGCCAGAGATTTCAGAATCTCATAATAGGCTTTGGACATCCGATTGAAGATCACCCCCCGGATCAGGTGTGCCTTATCGTACGCCAGGAATCCGGCGATCAGGGGGATCACCGATCTTCCCATGCCTTTCGCATCCACCACCAGTATAATCGGGGTCTGCGTCACCTTCGCCAGATGATAGGAGGATCCTTCCTCCCGGATGCCGCCCAGTCCGTCATAGAGCCCCATGACACCTTCCATGACCACAAGCTCGTCTTCCCTGCGGTCTCTCAGAAACAGCTTTCTCGTGCCGTCCTCCCCGGTGAAAAAGGTGTCCAGATTCCTGGCGGGGATCCCCAGCACCTGCCTGTGGAACATGGGATCAATGTAATCCGGACCGCATTTGCAGGAAGAGATATCCTCTCCGTTTTCTTTAAAAATCTGCAGCAGACCACAGGTGATCGTAGTCTTGCCGCTGCCGCTTTTGGGTGCCGCGATCATGATACGGCGTGTTTTCCTGGTCATATCCCTTCTCCTTCATCTGCATGCTCACAAAAGGTAAACGAACAGATCCACACCGGATTCTCCGCCTGGGGCATATGATAGCTTCCCAGCTTCTTCACCCGGTTTACCTGCATCTGCAGAATCTCCTCTTCCTCCACCGGAAAAGTTTCCAGTACTTCCTTAAGTTCCGCAATGGTCTCCATGCTGATGGCATTGATCACGATGCGCATATGGGGATTCTTCCAATATAAGACCTGTAAAATATCCCTTAATCTGCCGCCGCTGCCGCCGATAAATGCGTGGGTCGGCACAGGTAATTCCTCCAGTCCGTCCGGGGCTAATGCTTCGATGATCTCCATATTGTCCATGTGAAAATGTTCTCTGTTCTTCCGAAGCAGTTCCACCGCTTCCGTTTTTCTCTCAATGGCATAGACCTGCAACCGGTCTGACAATCCGGCGATCTCCACCGCCACTGATCCGGTACCGCTGCCGATGTCATAGACCACAGCCCCTTTTGTCAGGTGCAGTTTACAGATGCTGACTTCCCGGATCTCTTCCTTGGTCATTGGAGTTCTGCGAAGTTTTCCCTCCGTCCCGGAGGAATCCCGCAAAAAGCAGCTATCCGCTCTCCCGTGGGTCAGACGACCCGGCTGTGGGTGAGGGTTGCGGATCAGGCAGGTATACAGCCCTTCCTCCGTGACCTCCATGCACTGTCCCGGTGTCAGGATCCGTATGTTTTCCTCCGGATAGGACAGCTGATATCCCGCGATCACTTCACAGTCTGTCAGTCCCGCTTCGGTAAGTAAGCGCCCGATCTTACGAATATCCTCGCATCCGGAAGTCAACAGATACACTTTTTCATGGCTTTCCACGGTTGCCGAAAGCCTCTTCAGTTTTTTCCCGTGCATGCTTAAAATAACGGCATTCTCGTAGCTTTCTCCCACCCGGGCTGCCAGGAAAACCACGGAAGAAAGTCCCGGCAGGATCTTTACACTGCCTTTCAGTCTCCCCGCGGCAATGGCTTCCTGCAATGCCACGTACAGTTTTCTGCATCCGCTGTAAAACCCGGTATCCCCGGAAAACAAAACCGTTACCCGAAGCATCTCCCGCTGTGCCAGAACTTCACTTTCCTGTATTTTTTCCAGATAGGGGAGAATCTGTGCTGTCATATAATAGGGCTGCTTTTCTATTTTGGCAGAATACCCTGCAATCATGCGCTCTGCGCCCAACAGGACATCCGCGATTTCAATAGCATGCTGCACTTCTCCGGTCAGGCTTTCCCTGCTTCCCATACCGATTCCGGCAAGGCAGATCTCCATGCTGCCCTGCTGCGAAAGCTTACAGTCACAGAGCTGTTCCAGTTTTCCACAGATTCCCGCAAAAGAGTAAGTGTCTGTCCCCACCTCATCCTCTGTCGCGGCAGGCTCGATCACATACACCGGAATCCCCAGCATTTTCGCTGCCTCCAGCTTTTCCTGATAGCCTCCGGTACGACCGCTGTTTTTTGTAACCATATGGTGGATGTCATATTGCTTTAAAATAGCGGCATTCATCTCTGTGGAAAAAGGTCCCTGCAATGCCAGGATCTGTCTGCCTTTGATGCCCTGCTCCATGCACAGTTCCAGGCTCTCTCTGCCCGGAAGGATCCGCACATACAACCGGTCATTCAGCCTGCCGGATGCGCAATACACTGCCAGCTCCTTGCTTCCCGTGGTCAGCAGAATATTGCCCTCTGTATCTTCCAGGGCTTTCGCACAGTCTGCGTTATTTTCAAAATACCGGATACTTGCTGCATTGTCCTCTTCTGTCGTCCCGGAAATCTCACGTTCCAGACGCAAATATTTCGGAAACTCTGCTGCGGAAGTATCTTTCAGTGCGTCCACAGCTCCCCGCAGATTCTCCGTAACGACCTGCGCATATGGATGTGTGGCATCCACTATGATCTCATACCTTTCGTCCCGCAGAAATGCTTCCATCTGCTCCCTGTCCATTCTGCCACGGTGAAGTTTTACCAATGGCTGTCCATCTGCCTTCGCCGCTTCTGTGCTGTCCGTCTGCTCCCGCATCACGATCTCACCGTATTCCGTTGCCACGCATACTGTATGCGCGATCCCGGCATCTGACAAGATTTCTGACAACCGCCGTCCTTCTGTGGTTCCCGCAAATATTACGATTCTTTTCACTCTGCCTTCTCTCCCTTTTCCGCCTGATAACCTCTTCTGGTGATCAGCTTGTCCCCCAGGATCTCCGTCTCCGAATTGCCGATAAATACAGTGGTGAACATATTGACTTCCCGGTCTCTTAATTCCCGCAGCGTGCAGGTCACCGCCCGGGTGCCCTCCCTGCCAATGTTTTCCACATAGCCGCAGGGGCGCTCCCCCTCTATGGTTTCCAGTAAAATATCACAGGCTTTTTGCAGATAATCTTTTCGTCTGTGACTGGAAGGATTGTAGATCGCCATGGCAAAATCTCCCACTGCCGCCGCCCGCAGTCTCTTCTCGATCTTCTCCAAGGGAGTCAGCAGATCGCTTAAGCTGATGACACAGAAATCATGATTTAAGGGTGCCCCCAGTACTGCCGCCCCGCTGCTCGCCGCCGTGATGCCGGGGATCACGATCAGTTCCGTCTCCGGACGCTTTGCTCCCAGCTCATACATCAACGATGCCAGACCGTAGATACCGGCGTCACCGCTGCAGATCAGTGCCACCTGATTCCCTGCTTCCGCCTCTTGGAAGCATAGCTCACAGCGTTCCGTCTCCTGCCGCATGGGGGTGGTCAGCAGTTTTTTCCCGGAAAACCGCTCTCCCAGTAATTTGATATATACGGTATAACCCACGATCACATCTGCCTGTTCTAATGCCGCGATAGCTTCCCCGGTCATCATTTCTTCCCTGCCGGGACCCATTCCTATGATATAGATTCTGTTACTCATGAAAACTTACCTTCCATTCTCTCTCTGCGATTGCCACAGTCATACCATCCTGTGCCTGCTTAGCCAGGCAGATGCGTCCATCCGCCCCGGCTGCCTTCCTGGCGGCGCGCTCGCAGACATTGTCCACGCCCACCTGTGCCTTGACAAAGTCTGATCCGTGGAATTCACCGGGCACTGCCTGCAACTCCTGTGCTGAATACGTTGTAAAAGGAAGCCTGTACTTTTCGCTGAAATCCAGCAGACATTTTTCCTCTTTCTTTACCTCAATGGAAGCCAGTGCTGCGATCTGTTCCGGAACAATGCCCTGTTCTTCCAGTATTTTTCTTAAAAAAGTTTCCAGTTTTGCACTGTCCGTTCCTTTTTTGCAGCCCACACCCAGAATATATTTTTTCGGTTGCAAAAGTAGCCCTGCTGCCTCTTCCTGTAATGTTTCTTCCATGCCGTCCGTAATCAGGACATCCACCCTTTCTTCCGGCAGATATGCACACAGCCGGATTCCTGAAGGAATCCCTTCTTCTGCTGCCAGATGCCCCGTCTGTACAGACATGGTGATCTCTTCCCCTGCCAGTACCTTTGCCGATACTCTGGCGATCCCTTCTCGGTTACGGATCCACAGATCATTCCTTTTGGCGAAGAGATCCACTGCAAAACTGCCATGCAGATCCGTGGCTGTGGTAATCACGGGGAGGGCTTCCAGTGCTCCGGCAAGCCGTGCCGCCAGTTCGTTGGCTCCCCCCACATGTCCGGACAACAGTGGGATCACATACTGCCCCTGTTCATCCATGACCAGCACCGGACTGTCGTGCAGTTTATCCGTGATCCAGGGGGCAATGGACCGGACCGCAATGCCACATGCTCCGATAAATATAAGTGCATGATGTGCCGCCATCTGCTCCCCGGTCCACGCTGACAGACTGTCCTGGACGGGAATTGCGTCCGGTATCGTCTTTTCCTTTTCTTCCATTCGGGAACACTTGGTATAGAGTGTGACCGCGCCTTCCCCGCCGAGGCTCTCCCGGATCCGTTCCGCCAGCTGCTGTCCTGTTTTTGTAAAGCTGATCACACTAATCTTCACGCCGCTCCTCCTGCTTCATTTCCGCCTGTGCGGCACTGCATTTTGCCTGACGGAACTCTGTGGAGAAATCCGCCGCATACAGTCTCGACTTCTGATAACTGCCATGGGTGATGACCTCCCCCACCAGTACCAGTGCCGTCTTGGTGATGCCGTGTTCTTCCGCCACCTGCGCCAGTGTCTCCACGGTACAGATATAAGCTTCTTCCTCCGGCCAGGTTGCCTTGTAGACAAGGGCTGCCGGGGTGTCCGGCGCATACCCGCCTGCGATCAGTCTGCGGCTAAGTTCCCGCAGCATTCCCGTGCTTAAATAGATCGCCATGGAAGCCTGATGGGCTGCCAGACTTTCGATGTTTTCCTTTTCCGGCACTCCGGTCCTGCCCTCCATGCGGGTGATGATCAGTGTCTGGGAAACGCCCGGTAAAGTATATTCCAGATTTAGCGATGCTGCCGCACCGAAACAGGCACTGACTCCCGGACAGCTTTCGTAGGGGATCTGTAATGCATCCAGTGCATCCATCTGCTCCCGCACCGCACCGTAGATACTGGGTTCTCCGGTATGCAGGCGCACCAGCATTTTCCCCTGTTCCTGCGCTTCCTGCATGATCTTCAGTACTTCCTCCAGCGTCAGGCGCGCACTGTTATGGATCTCGCAGTCTGCCTTGGCATATTGCAGCAGCTCCGGGTTCACCAGAGATCCCGCATAGATGATGACATCCGCCTGCTGTAGCAGACGCATTCCCCGCACTGTGATCAGATCTGCTGCTCCGCTTCCTGCGCCAACAAAGTAAACCATGTTTCTGCCTCCTTACTCTTCGCCAATGCTCCGAAGTCATTGGCATACATAATGCATTCGATTGCAAGCTTTCCCTGCGCCCGTTTCTCCAGATAAAATAAAATGCGCTCCATGGCATAGTCCATGACTTCCTGTCTCCTGCCGCACTCCTCCAGGATCCGCACCGCCTCTTCTGTGGTGACGCAGGACAGGATCTTCGCAGCATCCTCCGATGCCACACCGCATTTTACGGCAAACGCGGTCAACAGCTCCATTCGGCAGTCACCCTCTCTGGAATGGGTATTCATGATACCGCCCGCCACCTTGATCAGCTTCCCGATATGTCCTGCCAGAAGCAGACGCTTGAAGCCTTCTTCCACCGCCATATCTATGGTCAGACCGATAAAGTTACTGCATTTTACACTTTTATCCAGATCATAGTGATACGTATTTTTCAGAAAATCCAGTCCGTAATTGCCCGGAGAGATCACCACATCTTCTCTCCCCAGTGCCCGCTGCTGCCGCAGCTCCACACGAATCGTATCCAGGATCGCCTGGGTACTCATAGGCTCCACGATGCCGCTGGTGCCGAGGATCGAGATACCGCCTACGATGCCAAGTCTCGGGTTAAATGTCCTCTCCGCCAGGCGTTCGCCCTCCGGCACGGAGATCTCCACCGACAGGGTTCCCCGGTAATCCAGCACCTGACACACCTGTAATACTTCCCGTTCGATCATTTCTCTGGGGACGTGATTGATGGCTGCATTTCCCACCGGCTGATCCAGTCCCGGTTTCGTCACGCGACCGACGCCGAAGCCGCCGTCGATCACGACCTGCGCCTGTTCCCGTCCCGGGATTGTCTTCTCATCCGCTCCCTGTGGCAGTGAGACCTTCGCGCTGATCAATGCCCCGGTGGTAATGTCGGGATCGTCTCCACCGTCCTTTTCCACGGCGCAGCTGACCTCCCGCTCCTTCCGGCAGATCTCACGGATCTGTGCCGTATAGGGGATGCCTTTGGGTGTCTCTATGGTAATCTGTGTCTTCTCTCTGCCGGTCAGCAGCATATAGGCGGCTGCCTTCGCCGCTGCCGCCGCACAGCTTCCTGTGGTAAATCCGTACCTCATGCTTTCTGCCTTTCTTTTCGCAGCTCGTACAACAGCGCATTGCAGATTGCCGCTGCCACGTTGCTGCCGCCCTTTCTTCCGCGATTGATGATATAGGGCACATCCGTCTCCAGGATCAGCTCCTTGGCGGCTTCCACATTCACGAAGCCCACGGGAACCCCGATGACAAATGCGGGACGCCAGTTGCTCTCCTGCATCATCTCATAGATCTGTATCAGCGCCGTAGGGGCATTTCCCACTGCGAAGATCACCGGTTTTTCCCGTTTGGAGGCAAGTTCCATGCTGATAGCTGCCCGGGTGGTCTTCCGCTCCTTCGCCATAGCCGCCACATCCGCGTCCGCCATGTAGCAGTGGGCTTCCCCGCCAAAAGAAGCCAGCACCTTTTTATTGATCCCCGCCAGTGCCATGTTGGTATCCGTCACGATGTCCGCACCGTTTCTTATCAGATTTTTGGCGATCTCCACTGCATTTTCCGAATAGGTCATCGTCTCCGCATAATCAAAATCCGCGCTGGTGTGGATCACTCTGCGGGTGATGGGATCCTGCTCCACGGGCAGGGTGATGCCCCGCTCCGCCAGTTCTGCGGCAATGATCTCAAAGCTTCGTTTCTCGATCTCCTCCGGCAATACATATTCAATGTTCTTGTGTTCCCACTTTCCCATAGGTTTGTTCTCCTATCCTCTGTTTCACAATCGGTCTTACGACAGACACTCTTTCAATTCTCGCAATAACGCTTCATTCTCTTCATGTTTCTTCACCGCGATCCGGTAATAGCCCGCTCGAAGCCCCCGGAAATTCTCACAGTTTCTGATGAGAATGCCTTTTGCTAACAGTCTGTCGTAGATTGGCTGTGTGGTGTGAATCAACAAAAAATCCGCCTCCCCGGACACCACCCGGATGCCCAGCGTCTCCAGCCCTTCCCGCAGATACTCTCTCTCTGTTTTCACATATTCCACAGTATCCCGCAGATCTTGCTCCGACTGCTCCGCGCAGACGACGCCCGCTCTTTGGGCGAACACCGACAGATTCCATTCCGGCAGCTGTCTGCGGATTTTCTCCCGAAGCTCAGCGCTGCTGCATACCAGATATCCCAGGCGTACTCCCGGCATGGCGAAGCTTTTCGTAAATGCCCGCACCAGCAGCAGATTCTCATATTGTCCGATCTCTCTAAGCAGAGACTTTGGCTGTTCTCTGTCTGTCTCGCAGAACTCGATAAAACACTCATCCAGCACTACGATAATTCCCTGCTGCCTGCAATATTCCAGAAGCTTATGCAAGTATTCTGCGTTCATCAGCTGTCCCGTAGGGTTATTGGGATTTGCCAGGAACACCAGCTCCGTAACCGGCGTTAACGCCTGTAAGAGCTCCTGCCCTGGGCAAAATCCGGCATCCTCCGGCAGGTATACATATTTTATATGGCTGTCTGCCGCCTCCGCCGCATATTCGTAGCCGTAAAAGGACGGCACCGGAATCACGATATTCCCGGGCTTAAGTGCATGTACGACAGCCATGAAAAGCTCTGACGCACCATTGCCAAACACCAGGTACTCCCCAGGGATCTCCCTGCCGCATTGTGCCGACAGCATATGACTTACTGCCTCCGTCAGTTCTCCTGCTGCAGCATCCGGGTATTCCCCCACATGATTGATTGCAGCTAAAAGAGCCAGCCTCGCTGCCTCCGGCATCCCTAAGGGATTCCCGTTTACCGAAAAATCCAGCCGGATCTGTCTGCTGTATATATCACCGCCATGTATGTTCTGCTGCATTTTTCACATTTTCCTTTCTATTTGCGTTCTTTGAATTCCTTGATTTCCCTGGTTTCGATTACAGCACGCCGCAGCCTGCTGCCACCCAAGTGAGAATCCCCAGGCACAGAATCTCACAGATCCACGCCGTCCGGTTCATCAGGCGGTTCGTTCTGCGGATGTCCTCCGCTTCCACTGCTCTGGTGGGATCCCCGATATATGGCTTCTTCACGACCTTACCGAAATAGCTGGCATCTCCCGCCAGCCGGATTCCCAGTGCTCCCGCACACACGGATTCCGTCTGGGCAGCATTAGGACTGGCATGTTTTCGGTTGTCTCTGCGCCAGATGCGCCATGCCTGCTTTCCGTTATAACTTTTTCCGCCAAAGAAAGCCGCCCCGATCATCAGCAGTGCGCTGATCCTTGCTGGGAGAAAATTCACCACATCATCCAGCTTCGCCGCCGCTCTGCCGAAATGAAGATACTTCTCATTTTTATATCCTACCATAGAATCCATGGTATTGACCGCCTTATATAAAAATCCCAGCACCGGACCTCCCAGTGCCGTATACAACATCGGAGCGATCACACCATCGGAAGTATTCTCCGCCACGGTCTCGATGGCAGCCTTCACCACGCCTTCCTCTGTCAGATGCTCCGTGTCCCGACCCACAATCATGGATACTGCCCGTCTGGCGCCCTCCAAACTTCCGGCAGTCAGCTGCTTCCATACCTTGCTGCTCTCCACCTGCAGGCATCTCGCCGCCAGAATCTGGTAGGTCATGACTGTCTCGATGACCACTCCCAGGTACGGATGAATCACATACGCCCCAAATAAAATCAGTGCCGCCAGCATTCCAGTAAGCAATAGGACGATGACGACTAAAAATTTTCCCTGTCTGCGCTCCGCTGCCTCTCTCTCGGTCGAGTTTTCCTGCGGATTGCCGCTTCGCAACATTTTTTCAGTCTTCGTTACCAGCCAGCCGATCCCACGGATGGGGTGTGGCAGACAATAAGGATCCCCTAAAAGCTGATCCAGTAAAAATCCCGCTCCGAATGCCAGGATATGATATCTCATCAAGTTGTTTCTCCTTTTGTAAGCTCCGACACTGTAAGTTCCGACAGCGGACGAAAATCTTTCCACTCCGGGGTTCCTTCACCCGCCGGGAACACCAGACTGCCGCTATAGCCCTGTCCGCATTTTACCTGATAGTCAAAATATTCTCCACCCAGAAAATGACTGAGCAGTGCCATGATGGTTCCGCCGTGAACGACTGCGGATACACTCCGAGCACCCTGCCCCGATACAGCACTTCTCTCCCAGACCGACTTCATGTGGTGCAGCATATTTTCATATCCGGCAATGCTTCTTCGGATAAACTCTTCTCTGCTCTCCCCCTCCGGAAAAGGCAGTGTGCCACCGCTGTCGATCCATCTCTGATAGTCCGGATCCCCGGTTAATTCCTGATAATTATGCCCCTCGAATGCACCGAAATCCATCTCTGTCCACTCCGGTATGAAGATCGGAGCCTGTCCGGGGTACAGGATCTGCGCCGTCTCCAGACACCGCTTCATAGGACCGGAAAACAGAACATCGGCGATTGGATAATTTCCGTCCGCTACCGCTTTTTCCAGTGTCTGGATCCCTTCCGTGCTCAATGCTTCATCCGTTTTTCCAAGATACCGCCCCTCTTTATTGGAAAGCGTCGCTCCATGCCGGATCAGGGTCAGCCGAAGCTCTATTTGATTTTCTGTCCGATTCCGCATACGACTCTCACCACCTCATCTGCCTGCGCCGCCAGCCGTTCCAATATTCTGCCGGTGTGCTCTCTGTAGATTCTCTCCTCTGCTTCCATGGGTACTATGCCGTTGCCGATCTCGTCACAGATCAGGATGCAGTCCGGATGTTCTTCCCGAAAGTCTGCTATCGCCATTTCCGGATCTGAACCCTGTCGCAGCTGCTCACGAATATAATGGTGCAGATGATTGACGATCACCTGTCCTGTTCCTTCCTCTGCTGGCAGTTTCAGTGTTCCATCCAGAACCGGTACTTCCGGTTCTCCTTCACATTGCACATAATGCTGCTTCACATAATGCAATTTTCCCTGGGCGAACCCACCGATAATCAGTATCATCTACATCAGCCTTTCCGCGATTGCCGCAGCAACCACCACGCATCCTTCACACAGCGTCACAAAATACCCTGCGGTATCTCCGGTGATGCCACCGAACTCTTTTTTGCTGCGATAGTAATAATATGCAAAAGTAAGCAATGCTGCTGCCACAGCCATGCCTCCCGCCATGAGCGATGTTCGCAGCATAAACACGATGCACAAAATTCCCTGTCCGTACAGAGCGGTCCGTACCACCCTTTTATGCGCCTTATCCGCGAACAGATACAAAGTCCCTTCCTGTTTTGCCGAAGGAAAACTCACGACCGCAATGCCACTCAGCACTCTGGATAAAAAACATCCGGCTCCCGCCACAGTAAGCACGGACGTAAGCCAGATCTCCGAAAATCCTCCTAAGAAGATCAGTCCGTACAATGCAAGCATAATCACTGCAAAAGCACCGATATGGGAATCCTTCAGGATCTCCAGTTTCCGGTCTAGCGGCTGGTAGGAATGCAGGGCATCACAGGTATCTAAAAATCCATCCACATGAAATCCCCCGGTGACGATCAGCGGTATCGCTGCTCCCACCGCCGCATAACATAGGGTTCCCACCGCGAACCGGTCGCAGAATACTTTCCACAGATACCACAGTACGCCGATCACCGCTCCCACCCAGGGAAAAAAACAGAGGGCATACCGCATGTCCTCATCCTTCCACATAAACTGTGGCATTGGAATCTTGGAATACATGGAAAACGCTATGAAAAAAGATTTGACAATACGCATGTCCGCTTCCTTCCTGTCTTTTAAAAGCACTTTTGGAAATCACTGCTTGATCCACTGTGGGATCCCCGCCACGACTTCCACAACCTCGTCGGCTTCTGCCGCCAGTCTCTCATTGATCCTGCCCAGTGCCTCGATATATTCCATGGTGGAATCATCGTAAACAATGCCATCTTCAAATACATTGTTAGTCACGATAATCAGTGGATCCGCCTGTTTTCTTAAAGTCTCCACGCCACGCAGAATTCGTTCGATCACTGTCTGCCGATCTGTGGGCTCCGCTTTGGAAAACATTTCATTGGCGGTCAGATTGGACATACATTCCAATAATACAGCTCCCGCCGGTTCCATTTGCAAAACTGCCTTTTCCAGTGCCGTGGGCTGTTCGATGGTCGTGAAGCCTTTTCCCTGCCGCAGTCTGTGATGTCTGTCCACCTTTGCCTGCATCTCGGCATCCCAGATCTGCATGGTCGCGATATAATATTTTTTCTTATCACCGGCAGTCCGCAGCAGATAATTTTCCGCATAGGCGGATTTCCCGCTGCCACTGCCGCCCAGGATCAATGTAATCATGTTGATTCTCCATCCGTTCGTCGTTCAGCCGTGCCATTCGCGTCTATACTGTTCCACTGCAATCTCCGAAAACGTAGCGCTCTGTCCATAAATGCTCATTGCCATGTCAAGCAGTGCAAACATCATGACTGCCCCGGTTCCCTCTCCCAGCGCCATGCCCGCATGGATCACCGGGGACAGCCCAAGCGCATCTGCCAGCTTCACCGCCGCCGGTTCTTTTCCCAGATGGGAAGGGATCATGTATTCCCGCACGCCGGGAAACATTCTCTCCGCCACCAGAGCTGCCGCCATGCTGATCACGCCATCCAATACAATGGGCATCTGCCACAGGACTCCGCCGATGCACATACCGGTCAGCCCGGCGATGTCCAGACCGCCCACCGTCTGCAATACCGTGAATGCATCCGCATGCCACAGATCATAAGTCACCAGTGCCTTTCGGACGACCTGTTGCTTACGGGATAATCCCTGATCCGTCAGTCCCGCACCTCTGCCGGTGACTTCCTCTGCCGCACATCCTAAAAGTGCCGCCGTCACCGCGCTGCTGGTAGTGGTGTTGCCGATTCCCATCTCTCCGGTGGCTAAGAGATTGTACCCGTTTTCCTTACACTTCCGCACCAGTTCGATGCCGATGTCTATGGCGCGCACCGTCTCTTTCTCTGTCATTGCCGGTTCTCTTAAGAAATTTCTTGTCCCGGGGCGTACCTTGCGGTTCAGTACTCCGGGAATGGATTCCACGCTATTTATCCCAATGTCTACAGGAATTGTCTCGGCACCAATGCTCTGTGCCATTTTACAGACGGAGGAGCCTTTTCTTGCCATGGACTTTGCCACCGCCAGTGTGACCTCCTGTCCGGTCTGGCTCACGCCCTCTTCCACGATCCCGTTATCCGCGCAGAAGATCAGCACTCCCTTTTTCCGAAGGTCAATCTGCTCTGTCCCCAGAATGGCTCCGATCTGCGCCATAATGGTCTCAAAGCTGCCCATACCGTCTAATGGCTTTGCCAGCGTATCCCAATGCTTTTTCACCAGACTTCTCACCGCTTCGTCCGGAGCCGTGATATGGATCTTATCCAGTTCTTTTCTCTGATAATTATGAAATATGGGCGTCTCTGAGCATTCCATAGATGTCCTCCATATGCAGATATTCCCGCAGGGTATCCGCCAGTTTATCGTATTGCCGTTCTTTGATTGTACGGTAATCCTCCCAGGTTCCGTCCTTCAGGGAGATGCCTTTTTCCTGTGCCAGCGTCCGTACGATGCGTCCGGTAATCTCTCCCTTGTCGAACAGACCATGGATATAGGAGCCGTAGACGCGCCCGGCAGGATCGCTGATCACATTTTGTGTCACTTTCGTATCCGCATTGTCGTCTGTCCCACAATACACCGTCTGTCCCATATGGATCTCATATCCCGCGAACTCACATCCCGTAAGCCCGGAGAAAATGCCGTCCACCGCTTCCAGTTTCCCTGTCGTCTGGCAGCGGTGCTTTTCTTTCTGTAACACCGTCCGCACCGGAAGCAGCTCCATGCCGCGGATCTGTCCGCCTTCCTCCACACTGTCCGGATCTGCGATCTCACAGCCTAGCATCTGATAGCCGCCACAGATTCCGAAAATGGGAACTTTTCCCGCAGCCCGTTTTACCGCTGCCTCCAGTCCGTTCTGCCGCATCCATTTCAGGTCTCCCATGGTATTTTTGCTGCCGGGGAGAAAAATCAGATCCGGCGTCCCCAGTTCTCTTACATTCTTCACATACCGGACGCTGACCTCCGGCATCTGTTCAAATACATCAAAATCCGTAAAATTGGAAATCCGGGGATAATGAATCACCGCCAGGTCGATCTGCCCCACACGCTTTTCATCAAAGCGGTCCGTCAGGCTGTCCTCATCCTCCAGCGACAGTTCCATATAGGGAACGGTTCCCATGACAGGAACTTTTCCGCGTTCTTCCAGCATCTGAATGCCGGGATCTAAGATCGTACTGTCTCCCCGGAATTTATTGATGATCAGTCCCTTGACTCTCGCACGCTCCTCTTCGGTGAGTAGCATCAACGTTCCTAACAATTGTGCGAATACGCCGCCTCTGTCGATGTCTCCCACCAAAAGTACCGGAGCATCCACCATCGTCGCCATTCCCATATTGACGATGTCGTTCTGCTTCAGATTGATCTCCGCCGGGCTTCCGGCACCCTCGATGACAATGATATCCGCGTAAGTCTCCAGCTTGCGAAATGCTGCCTTAATGTCCGGGATCAGTTCCGTCTTATGAGCGAAATAATCCCTGGCGGACAGATTTCCCCGCACCTCACCGTTTACAATGACCTGAGAGCCGGTATGGCTGGTGGGTTTTAGCAAAATGGGGTTCATGCACACCAGCGGTTCGATCCCCGCGGCTTCCGCCTGCATGACCTGCGCCCTGCCCATTTCCAGTCCTTCCTTCGTGATATAGGAATTGAGTGCCATATTTTGTGATTTAAAAGGGGCGACCCGGTAGCCGTCCTGTCGGAATACCCGGCAGAGTCCCGCCACCAGCAGGCTTTTTCCGGCACCTGACATGGTGCCCTGTATCATAATTACTTTTGCCATAAATTTTCCTCTATCTGTTTCCCCAGCTGTCCTGCATATTCCAAAAGCTTACTCTGAAAAGCTTCGAGACTGCCGAAACTCTTCCGACAACAGATGACGCGGTCGCATTTCTTCAGTCGGTCCTTCGCTGCCTGTAATTTCTCCGCTGCTACCGGCTCAAGGGCTCGCTCTGCAATCACCTCCGCCGCCAGTGCTTTTGCCACGGGATAGTCCAGATCGTTTTCATATAGGATACCGGTGACAAAGGGAATTCCCGCTCTCTGCAGACGTCTGTAAACCTTCCGTCCGCTTCCCGCTCCGGCAATCACGAACACCTGCGGTGTTCCTTCCGGGGCTGCCAGTTCCATATCGCTGCTGGCTTCGTCATAGCTTCCCATCCGGATCCCGTAGAGCTGTGTGATATATCCGTCGGTCATGACCTCCTCCGGTGTACCGATCCGGTCTACTGCCGTGCCGTTCACGCACAGGATCCGGTCGGAGATCTTCTCTGCCAGCTCCAGTTCATGTAAGGACAGAATCACCGTAAGCTGTCTCTCCCGGCACAGCTTTTGCAGGATCGATAAAAATTCCAGCTTGTGCCGTACATCCAGGTAGGAAGTCGGCTCATCCAGAATCAGAATCTCCGGTTCCTGGCAGATGGCTCTTGCCAGCATCACCCGCTGTCTCTGTCCATCACTAATCCGGTCAAACATAAGGTCTTTGATCTCCGCCACCTGCACCAGTTCCATGGCATTTTGAACCGCTGCATGGTCTTCTGCCCGCAGCACACCGAATCGCCCGGTATAAGGGTATCTCCCGGTAGCAACCACATCCTCGCAGGTCATCAGATCTCCCCGCAGACGTTTGGTCATTACCACCGCCATTTTTTTCGACAGCTCCGCTCCGGTGAGAGTTTTCATATCTTCTCCGTCCAGCCGCACCGTTCCCGTAATCAGGGACAGCTGTCTTGCAATGCTTTTTAAAATTGTGGATTTCCCGGCACCGTTCGGTCCCAGCAGTGTCAGGATTTCTCCTTTCGGAAGTTCGATCTCCACTGCTTCGATCAGAGGCTTTCCGCCGTAACCAACGCTCATTTTTTCTGTTGTAATGTAATAAGACTTCTGCATTTTCCTATCCAGATTATCCACGCTCCCGTCTGTTTCTGGATACCATGATCCACAATACCACCGGTGCTCCGAAGATTGCCGTTACCGTACTGATGCTGAGTTCTGTGGGTGCCATCCAGGTTCTGGCTAACAGATCACAGAACAGGCAGAACACACTGCCTCCTAAAAAGCACGCCGGTATCATGAGTAACGGCTTTGTGGTGCCGAATAATTTCCGGATCAGCTGCGGTACAGCGATTCCCACGAAGGAAATCGGTCCAGCAAATGCCACGATACATGCCGAGAGCACACTGGACAGCACTACTAACAGGATCCGGAGAGTCCGGATGTTCACTCCCAGGTTCTGTGCATACGTCTCTCCCAGCTGGTAGGCTTCCAGCGGCTTTGCCAGCAATATGATCAGCAGAAAAGTCACTGCCACCACGACACTCATTACCCTTACGTTATCCCAGGTCATTCCGGAGAAGCTTCCTTTGGACCAGTTGTGGAGATTCACGATATCCGCGTCCTCCGCGAAAGTCACCACCAGTTCCGTGATGGCGGAACAGATGTAACCGATCATCACACCGCTGACCACCAGCATGGACATGCTGTCTACCCTTCTCGCCATGAGAAGTACGAATCCCATGGACAGCATGGCTCCTAAAAACGCCGCCAGGATCAGCAGCCCGGAGCTTACCCGGATCGTATTCCCCAGTAAAAATACCATCACCAGTGCCACCACCATCTTCGCCCCGGAAGAGATTCCTAAGACGAAGGGTCCGGCTATGGGGTTATGGAAAAAGGTCTGCAGCAGATACCCGGCAAGTGCCAGTGCTCCGCCCAGGATCCCCGCTGCCAGTGTCCGGGGAAAACGGATCTCCCATAGGATCCTGGCATTCATGCCTTCCTGTGTTCTCCCTGTAGTCAATATTTCTATTAACGGGATCTTCACCGTTCCGATCCCTATATTCAAAAACACCAGCGCAAGAACGCCTGCTGCCAATAGCACAAATGCTGTGATATATCTTATTTTCCTGCGCTGCTGCATTTCTTCCTCCTTACAACCGGTATCCATCCCTTACTCCAAAGGGAATAAATACCGGAGATTGTCTGTATTTTCGCCTGTCAGCACCATATGAATATCCTGCAATAAATACCCGATTGCCATGGACTGCTGATACATATCGTTGGTGGTGCAGTAGACCTGTCCCTCCTGTACCGCCTTAAAATCTTTTAAAATACTGCATTTGCCGATCAGCTCATCTACCGTAGTCACACCACCGTCAATCGAGCTGTTGTAGATCAGGATGTCCGCATCCTTTGCTCCGGCATAGAAATCCTCGATCTGCATATTCAGCGTAGATCTTCCGCTTCCGCTGTCCTCCAGATCATCAAAAATATACTTTCCCCCTGCCAGTTCGATTAGCTTCGGAATATAATCCGTGCTCTGCCGTACCTGGATCAGTCCGTTGGAGGTCACATAGAAAAATGCTATGGTCTTCCCTGTTTTTTCCCCGCTACTCACCTTTTCCAGAATCTCTGTCTGCTCCGCAAAGGCTTCTTCTGCCTCCGCTTCCCTGCCGGTCAGGGCTCCGAAAAATTTTACCCATTCCACTTTTCCCAGCGGATGCTGTTCGTAGCTGGAATATTCGATCATTACCGGGATGTCAAAGCTTTCAAGCATCTCTACCACCTCCGGAGAGTGCGTGATCATCCGGTTCTCAATTGCCAGATCACACCCTTCGGACACCAGTAATTCATAATCCGGTTTGCTGTATTTTCCGGCATAGATTATGTCCCCTGCCGCCATGGCATCCTTCGCCTTCTGAATGTACCAGTTCTCCTGCTTCTGCCCGGAGAAACGAATCTGCCCTACCGCATCCAGAGAGGCAAACATGTCCATCACACCGGATGCCACCAGATAGATCTGATTTAACGGCTCCTGTAAAATGCAGACATCCTCATCCAGATTTTCCGGAATGCTCTGTCCCTCAGGCACCAGCAGATACTTTTTCGTATCCGGCAGAGTAGTCAGCAGCTTGTAACCACCCTCATAGTAATCCACCGTGAAATTCTCCGCATATTGCAGCTCCATGCTGCCTGTTTTTACTAATTCTATCGGTTCTTCCTGTGTATTCTCTGCAGTGTTTACATCCTCCGATGCTGCTTTCTGTGATGTCTCCATAGAAGCAGAAGAAGGACTGCCGCAGCCGTCAAGCCCCAGCAGTCCCATCAGAAGCAGACACAGAATCTGTTTTACCCATTTACTTCCTTTTCTTCCTGACATAAAAATCTTCCTATTATTTGTATTACTTGCTGCTCTCTGCACTCTGAAGTGTCTCAGAATGGAAAGTTACGGTGTATTCCACTTCATGAGGGGTACTCATTGCCACGGTATCGCCGATCATGGTAAGAGGTGCATCCAGTGCTTCCACCGGCACTTCAAATACGGAATTACCCTCGGTATTCACCGGCAGATATTTTTCACCGTTCACCAGCATATAGTCATAGTTCGGGCTGCTCCATTCCAGAGTCGCCGTTGCTGTTCCGTCAGCGAACGTAATCTGTGCAGGGGACTGGATGCTGGCCTTGCCGCTTCCGCCCTCCATGGTCAGTTCGATGGTATATGTGCCGTCTTCTACGGTGCTTAAATCAAATGCACTTGCGGTACTCTCATTCTCTGCCACCGGATCGGATACAACGACCTTATGATCGTACCATTTTCCCTTGGTGCCGATCAGTGCCAGGTCAAATTCTTCTCCAATTGCGGGTACAGGAACATCGAAGCCGTAGACCTCTTCCGTCATACCGTCACTGTAAGTTACGGTATCGGTGGTGGGCTGAAGCAGTACTGCGCCCTCCTTGGCTGCATCTTCTGCCAGACCCGGATAGAGATTCAGGATTTTCTTGGAACCTAAGGAAATGTGGATGGTCATAACGCCATCCTTTACCGTCAGGGTTCCCTTGCCGTCACAGGCTTCACTGACATGGAACATGGAGTTATCCGTGGAAAATTCTGCGGTATAGACGCCGTCAGGAAGCTGTGCTTCGTCCTGGGCAGTCTCTGTGCTGACAGTTTCCGCTGCTTCCGTGCTCTCTGTCTGTGCCACAATGCTTTCCTGTGTGGCGGCAACAGTGCTTTCTGCGGATGCTGTGTTCTGAGCGTTTGCTCCGCATCCGGTCAGTAACAGGCAGACAGTCAGACTGCCTGTTACAAGGATTTTGTTCATCAATATCTTTGTTTTCATTACTTAATTCTGATCCTTTTGAATTCTTTTTCTAATGCTTCTATCGTTATGACTTTTTGACTCTGGCATCTTCTTATTATTTCTCAGCCATTGCTGCTGCGGTATGTGCTACATACAGATCCTGGATAGCCTTGATCTCACCCAAACCTGCGATCTGGGTATCCACGCTGTCGAACTTACCGGAAGCATTGAACTGGCTTACCCAGGAATCCTCATCCTCGCCTGCCATATCGTTGTTGGCATGATCACCTGCTACTACCATCAGGGGACGAAGAATAACCTTGGTGTAACCTGCTTCTGCAACTGCCTTAATGACTTCTTCACAGGCGGTCTCTTCGGGCTCACCCTCTACGGTTCCGATAAATACGTTGTCATAACCGAGATCGTTCATCTGGGTCTGCATCTGGCTGTAAGAGATCTTAGCGGTATGGGAAGTTCCGTGACCCATGAATACGAATGCCACGCCATCTTCCTTAGCAGCGTCTAAACTGTCATAGCCTGCGGTCTTAACTGCTTCTGCAGTCAGTTCCTCTGCTACAGTCTTCTTGTCGTCGTTTACTACGGTAGCATCAGAACCAACCTCACCTAACAGGGGCTCTGCTACTTTTACGGATTCGAACTGATCCTTATACTCTTCTACCGCTTCCATCAGCTCGTCATACTCTGCACCATGCATCAGGTGAGTGGGCTGTACTACCAGATTCTTGACTCCATTTGCTACAGCGCGCTCCAATGCCTGATCCATGTTATCAATATGCTCGTCATCTCTTGCCTGTACGTGGTTGATGATGATCTGTGCGGTGAAAGCTCTTCTTACAGACCAGTCGGGGTTAGCTGCTGCAATGGCATCCTCGATACCCTTGATATCAGCTACACGGCTGTCGTTAAAGGAAGTACCGAAGCTTACTACCAGGATCTCGTTCTCACCGATCTCGTCCTGATTGCGGGGATCATCCTTGGAAGCATCGCCGGTATCTCTGCCGAAGTAATCGGGATCTGCATTTTCACCCTCTACCAGTTCCTTCTGTGCGTCGGTCAGGGCATCCCATGCTGCCTTGGCATCAGCACACTGCTGGTCCGTATTTTCATTTCTCTCCTGTACATAGATAGCGTCGATCAGTGCTGCTACTTCATCGGCTGCTGCCTGATCTGCATCCTCACTGCTCTCGGTGCTTGCAGTCTCTGCTGCCTGTGTGGTCTGTGCCTCAGTGCTTGCCTGTGCAGTGCTCTCTACGGTCTCCTGGGTATTGCCGCATCCGGTGATGCATACAGCGCCCAGTACGGTTGCCAGTACTACTGCTACGATTCTTTTTTTCATGTTTCCTCCTCTGACAGATGTTCTGTCTCTTTTGATTTTGGGGCTTGCCCCGGTGTCCTTAAATATGTCAGCCAGAAACATGTTTTCACCATTTTAAACATAACGAAAAAACTCTTTCCGTTTATTATAGCATCATAATCAGGTAAAGAGTTTGTACACATAAAAACAAATGCAGTCAGAAATTCTCTTCTGCATCCTACACGTACAACCAGTTACTCGTGGCTTGAAACAAATGTTTCTGTACAGCATTCAGGCAGGTCTCCCGGCTTGAAGATCATTGCATCCGCCATCTTCCCAGTCTCCCAGTGATCTATCGGCTTCAGCTCCCTAATTACGGTGACGAGTTCGTGCAGGACTTACACCTGTTTCCCTTTTCACCGGAGCCAGCCTTATGTGGCTGCTCCGGCACCTGAATACTCCATATTCAATTGTGGCTACTATAACATAGATTTTTGAAAGATGCAATAGACCGCTTAATGCAAATCTCCCGATTTGTCATTTCTGGCATAGTTCAGGATCATTTTCTTCAAAAGCAGCAGATCCTCCGTATAATCCTTGTTGTCCGTTGCGCCCCAGATAAAGCCGCCGGCATAATGGGTACATGCTGCCATCATGGTATGTACTGTCACACGCATGAACTGTTCCTCGGGAATATCCGTCCGAAGGGTCTTGTCCTCTTTCGCCTTCGCATACATCATATGAAGTCTTGTGTCCACGGAGTTCAGAGATGCGTGGAAATTCTCCAGTTCCTCTTCCTGCACCGTCTGGTGTGTCACGTAATTATTAAAGTTGTCATTATACTGCAGCAGATCCTTGTGGTTCTGATACATCCCGATATAACTGTCCAGGGTAAAAATAAATCTTCCGATTGCCGGAATATCATGCACCGAAGAGATCGGTCTCGTCTCATCCAGTTTGTCCAGATAAGCTTTCCACTTCGATGCACAGACCGCAATGGTCAGCTCCGTCTTATTGGAATAACAGCGGAACAGCGTGGCACGTCCCACACCCGCTTCCTTTGCTACTTCATCCATGCTGACCGCTTCTATTTTCTTTTCCACAAAAAGCCGAAATGCCGTATCGATGATCCGTTGATTGCGCTCCCGCTCTTTTTCCATCTGTTTCTCTGATTTTCCCATTTTGCTCTTCCTTTTAATACGTTCTTATTATTTATTTTATGGTAAAAAAAAGAGGCTGTCAACAAGCCCCGGAAAGTTCCGTGTTCCTTTCTCATCTCCCTTTTCCCTGCCTAGTATATAAGTAACTACCGTTTTATGCGCGGAGGATTTTTATGAACTGTATGAATAATAAATCCAGAAATTGCTGCAACTGTAACTGCTGCGGTGCCTGCGGTTCTTATGTGACGGTCCAGGGTCCGCCGGGACCTATGGGACCGGAAGAACCTCAGGGGGAGCAGGGACCACGAGGGGAACAAGGACCTATGGGTTCCCGGGGTGTAAAGGGCGAGCCCGGCTGTCCCGGTCCTGTGGGTCCCCGGGGAGCTGTCGGTCCGATGGGTCCAAGAGGACCTCAGGGTGTCCGCGGTGACATTGGTCCCAAAGGGGACACCGGCGATACCGGCGAAACTCCTGTTATCACCGTCGTGGAAGATACTCCCCTCACCTACAAACTGAACTTCAAGACTTCCGCGGATGACATCACCACGCCGAATCTGTTCAAGCCTCTGGAAGAATATCACATAGACCTCTCTGCCACCAACAGTGCGCTGAACATTCCTCTGGGCAGCCTGATCCTGACTTATCAGAACACCTCCACCACCTCCGTCCGGATCACTGTGGCTGCGAAGGATACTGCGGTTCCCGTCCTTGCCGACATGCGCCGCATCTCCATTTACAACGGCAGTTCTGTGGAAGCCCAGACCTATAACAGCGTGAATGTCACCACCCGGACTTCTGTCTGGGTACAATGGTGTGAAGTGGATGTCAGCTATGAAGCACCGACAACATAAAAACAGGCCAGGGCTTCCCGAGGAATCGGAAAGCCCTGTAATCCTAACATTTATGCATTTACTTATGTAAGATCAGGCACATGATCCATGACAGCAGTGCTGCCATCAGCGGATACTCTATAATGGTACCAACGATCTTCTTCACCCATGCCTTGGGAGGAACATAGGGCATCAGATCTTCAGTGCCGGGAATGAACCAGGACTTTGTATGCCCCACCCAGTACCAGTCGATAAATACTCTGTCAAAAATGCCGCAGATTTCAAACATTACCGTCAGCTGTATAAAGCCTTCCAGAAAGTTTTCAGCACCGTTGCTGAAAAATACCATCATAGGAGCCAGGATCAGCAGAACGATCATAAACGGAATAAACGACAGCAGCATATTTTTCTTAATCTGCTGCTTCGTGATCAATCCCAGTTCCACCACACGCTCCTGCACATTTTTCTCATACCAGTGCACACCGCCCACCGGGCTGTTGCGGATATTCATCACACACACCATGAGCAGAACAAAATTCAGCATAAAACTTTCAATAATAACAAGAATCATAACGTACCTCCCTCTCAACTATCCTTTTATGGTTAGGTTCTTCTAACTCTTATTACTATACCATATTTCGTGTACTATTTACAAGCTCACAGCTCCTAATGCTTCCGCAATACTTTTTTCTATGTAGTCAACTTCCAGATCTGTATTTATGGTGAGATCGAAATTCGCAGCTGCACCCCAGATTCTGCCCGTATAGTAACGGTAGTTGTCTGCGCGGTACTTATCTTCTTTTCGGATCTTGCGCTGGGCATCATTAGATTCTAACCCAAGCCGGTTCATCACTCGTTTGCAGCGGCTCTCCATCGGTGCATGGAAAAATACCTTTAACGCGTGGGGATCGTCCCTTAAGACATAATCCGAACATCTGCCGATGATAATGCAGTTGCCTTTGTCCGCCAGTTCTTTGATGACCTTTGACTCTGCATCAAAAATTTTATCCTTCGGAGCTTCCTCTTTTTCATCTCTGTACTGATACATCTGGTTGACCAGATCATACAGCAGGCTGTTCGTCATGGTCTCTTCGCTTTTTTGAATGAATTCCGAGGTCATGCCTGTTGTTCCGGCAGCCATTTTGATGATCTCCTGATCGTAGAAATCATACCCCAGTCTGTCCGCAAGCATTTTTCCGATCTCATGTCCACCTGCACCGTACTGTCTGCCGATGACAATGACATTTTTGTGTCTGGCATCTTCGCCTGATGTCTCCTCTTCTGTGCTGCTGTTATCTTCCGTTCTGTAATCCTCCGGGAAAATATACGGTTTCAAAAATTCCAGATGTTTTCCGAATAATCTGGCGATAAATCCCACCAGCAATGCCGCGATGATCGTACCTTCCCGCACTCCGTTCAGTTTTCCGAAAAAGAGAAAAGAAAGCACTCCGGCGATCACCGTCATAGAAGAATCAAACAGGATCTTGGTCGTTCCGAAATTCGTATTCCAGGTCTGTACGATAGCCCGGACAAAAGATTCCCCCGGCAGCATGACTACATCCGCCAGCACTTCCATATAGACACCAAATCCCAGAACGATACAGCCGGCGAGAAGTGCCAGGATCTTGATTATATAGTTCTGCGGATTTACCCAGAAAAACAGATACATGGTGAGGTCGATAAAATATCCGAATGCAATGGATACCGGAATTTGCAAAATATTTTCCCATTTAAAGTTTTTTCTTAAAATCAATAATTGTAACAGGATGAGTAAAATACTGAACAAAATGGTGAAATTACCAAGGGTCAGTGGGAAATGAAGGCTAAGTACATAGGGAATCGATGAAATCGGGGAGGTTCCGAGACTTGCCTTTGTCACAAGGCTTACTCCCAGTGCGTTTATAAATAGTCCTACTAAAAACAAAAAATATCTTTTTACTTTATTCATTGTCAGTCTGTTCCTTCTTTCTTAAGTCTGTGTTTCCGGATAGATTATCATAAATTCTATGATATACGGACATAAACTGCCCGTAGTCCTCCGCAGGGATCTGCTCCAGGGCTTTCTTTTCAATCTCCGAAAATGCCCTGTCTACCAGATTCTGCTTCTCTTTTCCCTCCGCCGTCAGGAAAATATGAAAGCTCCGCCTGTTCCCATTTAAGATCCGGCGCTCGATCAGCCCCTTCTCCTCCATTTTGTTCAGAATGATCGTCAGCGACCCAGCCTCCAGGAAACATGCTTTTGCAATCTCCTTCTGGTTACTGCCATCATGTTCCTTCAGATAATCCAGTATTTTCGGCTGCCCGATGGTAAGCCCCGTATCCTTGAGCTGCTCCATCAACGCCTTCTGTACCAGCATCTGATTCGCCATGATCAGATAATGTAAGGTGTCATCCATGGTGTCGTTCCTTTCTATAACAGAATAGTTATAAGTCAAACAGTTTGAATTATAACTATTATCTTTTGTGTTGTCAACAGGATGTCTGCGCATTAATACTGCAATGGGGTATCAAGTCAATTTATATTGACATATACCCTCGTCTTAAGCTTGTTGAGGGTATATAAGATTGATTTTATATACTATACCCGGTATTTAGGAAAATTTGTTTAAATACCAGTTTACATGGAACGTAAAATCGTTTTTCCAGGGTATAGAACATAAAATAATGTTATGATGTCGGGGTCAAAAGCCCCCGACTTTGATGCCTACGGATTGTTCCGTGCTCCGCACTCCCACAATCCTACCCAATATTCGCATATCGTGGGATTATCATCCCACTTTTATGCTCATATCGGGGCGGGTCCCAAGGTCTTTCACCCACTTATGAGCAAGCTCATGTGGGTTTAGACCTTTTGACCCTGGCATCATGTTATAATACCCGAATTGATCTGCAGACACATGGATAGTGTGGGTATAACATACAAAAGCATATGATGATACCCTTGGCAGATTATTAACAATGTGTAATAAAACACCCACAGCATGCCAGACCATCCAGATTGGATGTCCAGGTTCACTGTGGGCATTTTTTAAATTCGATTTTCTATTTTTCCGGTTACTTCTTCTGCCGGACCAGCAGGGTGACGGCTTCCAGACTCTCGGTGAACGGGAACATATCCACGCCCACGCCCTTCTTCACGCGGTAGCCCTTTTTCTTAAAGTACTTCAAATCCCGGACCAAGGTCTCGGGATTGCAGGAGACGTAGACGATCTTCTCGGGACCGATCCGGACTACGGAGCTCATGAACTCTTCGGTGCTGCCGCTTCTGGGGGGGTCCATCAGGACCACATTGACTTTCGCGCCCTGCGCCGCCATTTCCACGAGGAATTTCCCGGCGTCGTTCTGGTAGAACTGAATGTTGCGGATCTGGTTCGCCTTGGCATTGCTGCGGGCGTCCCTGACGGCGTCGGCGTTCAGTTCCACGCCGATGACCTTGCCAGCCTTGTCACTGGCGATCATGCCGATGGTTCCGGTGCCGCAGTAAGCATCCACTACGGTCTCTTTGCCGGTAAGTCCGGCATATTCCAGGGCTTTCCCATAGAGGATCTCGGTCTGTACCGGATTCACCTGATAGAAAGATCTGGGAGAGATCCGGAAGCGCTTTCCGCACAATTCATCCTCAATATAGCCTTTGCCGTAGATCACATGCTCCTTGTCCCCCAGTACCATACTTGTATTGCGGTTGTTGACATTGATGACCACGGTGGTGATCTCCGGATGCAGTTTCAACAGTGCCTTCACAAAATTATTCTTGGAGGGCAGGATCGGGGAAGCCAGTACCAGTACCACCATAATCTGTCCCGTGACATGCCCGGTACGGATCAGCACATGGCGCAGCAGCCCATACCCAGTATCCTCATTATAAGGGCGGATATGAAAAGATTTCAGCAGCCCTCTGATAGAAACGATGATCTCATCCGCCTTGGCATTCTCAATGAGGCAGCTGTCCACAGGAACGATCCGGTGGCTCCTCTGCTCATAGATCCCGGAGATGGCATCGTGATAACGGTTCTCTCCGAATGCCGCATGTACCTTATTCCGGTAATGCTCCGGGTGCTCCATGGGAATCACACCCTCTATTTTGCAAAAGGGAGCTAACAGCTCCCTCAATTGCTTTTCTTTGTTTTTTAATTGTTCTGCATAAGGCTTATTGATCCAGCTACAGCCGCCGCATTTATCCGCTACGGGGCAGATGCCGTTCTTTCTTTTCTCGCCCGATTTCCCTTTAGTCATCCAGTCTCCTCATCTCGGTGTAGGCTAATAATAACGGTCCCACACCCTTGGCATCGTCTTCCACGATGGGCTCAGACATATAATACGCGAAGCTGCCGTCACGGCGACGGTTATCCTCCGGTCCCAGTCCTGCTACGAGACAGATACCGCCGAGGCTTAAGTGTCCGTCCTTCTCCTTCAGATAACGGTCACAGATGCCCTGGAATGCCTTTAATCCATAAGCTCTGTAAGACTCCGGCAAAAATCCCAGTCTCACACCTTTCAGCAGCGAGTAAGCCATGATTGCACTTCCGCTGGTTTCTAAATAGTTCGGCTCCTTGCCGCCCAGTGCAGGAAGCTGATACCACATGCCGCTCTCGTCCTGGAATTTTAACATGGAATCAATCAGATCCACGAATACATTTTCCAGGTTGTCATACTCTGCCTTGTACTCCTCTCCCGGCTCACATTTGCTTAAGGTATCTAACAGTGCCATGGAATACCAGCCCAGTGCTCTCAGCCAGAAATTCTGAGACAGACCGGTCTCTTTGTTGCACCAGAATGCCTTTTTGGATGCATCGTAACCGTGATAATATAGTCCGGTCTTGGGGTCTCTCATGTATTTTACGACATTGGAAAACTGATGGAAAATATCATCATAGTGCTTCTTATTATCAAATTTTGTCTCATATTCCATGTAAAAGGGCTGTCCCATATACATGCCGTCCAGCCATACCTGATCGGGGTAGATTTTCTTGTGCCAGAAGTTGCCCTCCTTGGTGCGGGGCTGGGTCGCCACCTGGCTGTAGATCAGGTCAATCGCTTTGCGGTATTTTTCCCTGCCGTTCAGGGCATACAATGCAAACAGGGTCTTGCCCGCATTGACATTATCAATATTATATTCTTCCACGGAATACTTGGTGATGGTGCCGTCTTCCTGTACTCTGTGGTCAATAAATGCATCTGCGAATTCGTAATACTTCTTCTCTCCGGTGGCGCTGTAGATCTCCAGAAGTGCCAGGATCATGCAGCCGTCGATGTAATTCCATCCGGCAGCTTTCCCCTCTCTCGCCTTCTCAATGTTCCAGGCAGGGACATCCAGAGTGCTCTTCTCGATCAGTTCATCAATGTATTTCTCAAAAATAGGCAGTTGCATGTATCATTTCCTCCAATTTTCTGTATTCAGAGCATCATTCGCAAAATCGCCCCTGCGGTGCTTCCTTTTTGCTCTGAATAGTTATCATTGTACACACTTCTGCTCTTATAGTCAATAATTATAAAGTACCGCACGCAATTGCATAATTAACCGAACATCACTTTTTCGCTTTGGAACGCCCTCGTCAGTCCGAACACCAGCACTCCCGCCGCACACAGATTCGCTGCCACGGTCACAAGGATCTCCGCTGGCTGATACGTGAAGGAAAATATCCCGTTCATGCACTGCACACTGTTATATACCGGGATCAGATAACGGTACAGCGGAATCTCCTCACCATTTCCCAACATGGGACTTAAGCTGATAAAAGTTACCACGATCATCAGCGGAGATACCGCCGTTGCCGCCTCTTTCACACTTTTGGCAAATGCGGAGATCAGTGCGATCACGGACACCAGCACCATGACCGTAGATAAAATGATCAGTAACAGCATCAGGAAGTCTACAGGCGTATACACCGAAGAATCCACTCCCGTCAGCTCCCCGCCCATCATTTTCGGCAGTGCCGCAAAGGTGCCGACAAAGCTGGAGCAGCCTGCCAGAAGTGCTATGATACTTAGGGAAAATACTTTTCCCAGTGCCAGCGAGCTTCTCTTCATAGGTGTCACCAGTAACGTCGCTATAGTCCCCCGCTCCTTTTCCCCGGCGATGGATTCCGGTGCCACCGACATGCAGCCGCTGTATAAAAACATCATAAGTAGCAATGGCATCATCATGGAAAACATCCGTCCCGTGGTATCCTTGCCGGTAGCGCAGTCGTAATACACGGACTCTCCGGCATTGATGTCCAGCTTATTTGCCAGGGACGTCTCATATGCCTCCAGAATCTCCGATACCTCATTATAAAAATGCGCCGATTCCGTCTCCGCGGAATTATAATAGATTTCCACGTTAGGCGCCGGTTCCCCGCTTTGCACCTGATAGTTTTCCACTGCGGAATCAAAATCCGCCGGGAATACCACCAGTCCGTCCGCCTGTTTCTCCTGTATTTCCTGTCTGATCTGCGTCAGCTGCTCTCGATCCGCAGGCTGCCAGTCCACCTTAAGCTCCCGCAGATCTTCCCTTAACGAATCCGGCATATCCACCACGTAAGCCTTCGCCACATAAGATTCCTCCGGGAGTATGGTTTTCATCATGGCGCCGCCTAAAAAGCTGTACACCACATAGATCATAATTCCGGGCAGCAACAGTGTAGTGATCACCAGTCTCCTGTCCCCGAAAAATCTGGCAAGTTCTTTTTTCATTACGGTGATCGTATTATTTGTCATGCTTCTCTTCCTCCCCGTTCACCGCTTCGTAGATCTCAAAAAAACGGTCCTCTAAACTCTTCTCCCCGCAGAGTGTCCGCAGATCCTCACAGGCTGCCATACGACCGCCGATAATAATTCCCACGCGGTCACAGATCTTCTCCACCAGACTGAAAATATGCGTAGATACGATGATGGTCTTGCCCTGCTCCTTCAGATCCAGCAGGAAATCCGTCACTACCTTTGCCGTCAGTATATCCAGTCCGTTGGTCGGTTCATCGAAAATAATGATCTCCGGATCCTGTACCAGGGAGATCACCAGGGACACCTTCTGCTTCATTCCCGTAGACAGATCCCGGATCTTCACCTGGGCAAACTCCCGGATGCCAAACCGTTCAAACAGCATATTTTTCCGTGCGTCTCTCTTCTGTGCAGGAATTCCATACAGTTCTGAAAAAAAAACATATAGATAATCCGGTGTAAAAAAATCCTCCAGCTTCAGTTCACTGGTGAGGAACCCAATCTTACGCCGCACCTCCTCCGGATGTGTCATAACGCTGCTGCCGCCAAGCAGTGCATTCCCGCTGTCTGGACGGATCAATGTGGCAAGCATCCGAAGTGTCGTGGTCTTACCGGCGCCGTTGGGTCCCAGCAGCCCGAATACTTCCCCTCTCTTCACGGAAAAGCTCACATGATCCACCGCCGTCTTCGTCTTCGCCGTGCTGTGCTCCAGCCTCTGCTGCTTTGCCGACAGATGAAATGTCTTCGTAAGCTCCTGCACCCGGATCAATTCTTCTGTATCATCATTTTCTTTATTTGGATTCTCCATAACCATTCTCCCCTGAATTTTCTTCTTTATTATTCCTTTATTTCAGTATTCCATTATTCCATCATATCGCAGGAATCCCCGCAATCCCCATTGCCACGCAGATCAGCCACAGCAGCAACAGGTGCACGGGATAGAAGAAGTAAAAGAAATACTTATTCTGCCGTCCTCTCTTTCCGTTGTAGAACCAGATCAGGATAAAAGAAAGTGCTGCGAACATCTCCAGCCCGTCCATCAGCAAAAATACGACCACTCCTGCACAGATCTGTTCTTTTTTCAGGTGGCGTAACAGGTAAAGTATCACGATTGCCATAACGCCCTGGAAATTATAATCTGTCTTAAGGAGCAGTGCCAAAGCACAGCCCGCTATCACGATTACGACATCCAATGCTGCCCGCAGGATCCTTTTTCCGACTTCCGTCCCCGCAAAATGCTGCTCCACCAGCCGTAGTCCAGCAATCGTAAGGAGTCCCAAAAACAGGGTAAAAAATACATTCTGGTATGCCGGATGCCATACTTTTCCGCTGAGTGCCAGGTCAAAGGGCACCTCCGACAGCAGGGCAAATAAGAACATTCTGCCCAGATATTTTCTCACATCGTGGGTCCTCTGGAATCCTTCTACCAGTAAAAAGCAATAGATCGGAAACGCCAGTCTGCCGATGATCCGCATTGCCATATAGATGTTATACATCCCAGCGGACACACCGTTCCCAATCAGTAACCTTGTCATGACCACCGCCCCTATGTGATCGATCAGCATAGTCACCACTGCGATATTTTTCAGTACTGCACCGCTGATTCCCCGTTTCCCCTGTAGTGTTTGTGTCTCCATCATATACTCCCTGTGTTTGTATTATTTAGTTCGTACAATAATCGTTTTAGATTACTTTGTCAAGCCGGGCTCTCCCGCTCGTCCAATAAAAAATCTCTGTAGTGGTGAATTACACCGTACAGAGATCTTAATTTTATAGTATTTTATTATGCTTCTTTTGCAGCCGCCAGTTTCTCAAACTCCGGTCGAACCTTCCGAAACACTTCCATGAGTCTGGGAGAAAATACGCCGCACTCTCCGTTGACGATCATATGGAACGCTTCCTCGGGAGAGAATGCATCCTTATAGCAACGCTCATTTACAAGCGCATCATATACATCCGCCACGGATACCAGCTGTGCGGAAATGGGAATCGCATCTCCCACCAGTCCGTCGGGATAACCTTTCCCGTCAAAACGTTCATGGTGATGACGGCAGATCTCATAGCTGACTTTTTCATACTGGGAATCCAGTACATTTTTCATGGACTCTAACAGTTCACAGCCTCTGGTCGTATGGGACTTCATGTATTCAGACTCATCCTTGGTCAATCGTCCCGGCTTTAACAGAATGCTGTCGGGAATCGTGATCTTACCGATATCATGAAGTGCACTTGCGGATACGATCACGTTGATCTTATCCTGTGTCAGACCGTATTCCGGATACTCCACCATAAAAGTCTCTGCCATGATCCGGGTATATTCTCCCACACGCTTGACATGCTCACCACTCTCTAAGTTACGGTACTCTACGACCGTACCCAGGATCTCGATGATATCCTGATTCCGGCGCTTCAGTTGTTCTGCCTGGCTCTTCAGTGTCTTGTAAGCCTTGCGCAGAACATTGGTCTGCTCTTCTACTTTGTCTTCCAGTTCGTTACGATATGCATAATGCTCTGCAGCATTTTGTACTCTTCTTCTTACCAGGTTGGCGTTGAAGGGTTTGCCGATAAAGTCCGCAATTCCCAGTTCAAAACATTTCTGCTCGTTCTGTGTGCTGTTCTCTCCACTGATTACCAGTACGGGAATCTTCTCGATCAGCTCCCGCTTATTCAGCTCTTCCAGTACCTGGAAGCCATCCATCACCGGCATGACCAGGTCAAGCAGGATCGCCGAGATCTCGTTATTCTCTGCATCCAGGATCTCCAAAGCCGCCTTACCATCTTCCGCTTCTAAAATATCATAGGTGTCCTTCAATATTTCCTTCAGGATATCCCTGTTCATAAATGCATCATCTACAATGAGAACCTTGTTCTTCACTTATTTTCCTCCTAAACATTCCGAAATGCGGAAACGGCACCATCTTTTTTCTTCAATGTAACGTTCTTAATGGGTTTGGCGTTCCATCTGGAACCATTGATATTTACCTGTACTCCCGGATACAGACTTCCCCGGATCACGATCTTCACCTGATTGGCTCTGTCTCTCTCCTTCTGCAGTTCTTCCTGTCTCTTATAGAGTTTATCGATCTCCTGAGCTTTGGAGTAGATCGAATCCTCCAGCTTCAGATATACCGGATTGTTATTACGGGCTTCCGGCGGATATTTTCTCCTAAAATCCGCATAAGCATTCTTCAACAGATACAGCTCTCTCTGTGCGGAGTTCAACCTTTCCTCCAGGGCATCGGATTCTGCAATGAACGTTTTCTCGCCTCCTACGGAAATACCGGTCCTGATACCGGCGGCATTTCCGATATTGAATGCATTGATTCCCTGGGCTGCATAGGCGCTTCCGCCTGCCAGGCTTCCTTTTTTACCAGCGATCTCGATTCGACCGTCCGCCCACAGTTCACTGTTCAGGCAGTAGTTGGCATTGATATGTTTCCCTGCCTTGACATTGGCACGCTCGAAAAATCTGCCCATGACACTTCCCTGTGCCCGCAGCTTTCCTTTGCCGGCACCATTGTTGCCCTTACGCAGGATAATATCTCCGCCTGCCTCCAGAGTGGCTCCTTCTACGAAACCATCCACCAGAATATCCTTCTCGGCACGGATGACCGTACCGTCACCGACCTCTCCTCTGACATAGACCGATCCGTTGAATCCCACATTGCCGGTAGCCTGTGTCACACTGTCCAGCACCAGAATATCCGTGACTTCCAGTCCGTCTCCCTTATATTCGATCTTACCGTCCGTGGACGCGATATAAGTCTTCTTATCCGGCTCCAGCGTCACGCCCTTGCAGGTCAGATGCCTCAGCTCTCTGCCCTTTTTCGCAGGAACTTCCTGTCCTAATATATTCAGTCCCGGATTGCCCAGCTCCGGCTCATGGTATTTCGCTACCACATCGCCCTTACGCACCAGTTCAAACCATTTGATGTTCTGATAGTCTACGGAACCGTCTTCCAGCAGCTTCGGCTCCTTTTTCATATTAATATCAAAGAAAAACTCATACCATCCGTCCGCGCTTGCTTTCGGTCTCCTTCCGGTAGCCAGGATGACCATATTGCTGTCCGCGCCCTGATTCTCCAGGCGCTCTAACGTCACATAATCAATACCCGTCTTCACGCCCTTTTCTTCCAAGGAGAGTAGCAATCTGTCTTTACGAAGTCTGGTTCCCTTCTCTGCCACCAGAATAAACGCTTCCATTTTATCCGCGCTGACTAACAGGGAAAAGTCCTTATATACCTCTTCATTTCCCGCTTTTTCGGGATGCTTCCTCTCTTCTAAAAGCTTTTTACGCTTCTCTTCCATACCCTTTGCGGTATGCATCAGGCTGGAATACAGTTCCACCGGCAGATCATCCATCATTCCCAGACGGATCTCCTGCATCTGCTGCCAGGAATAGAGCGGATTGGAGTACTTTGATACATCCACGCCTTCTTCCATTCCCAGACGGATCTCCCGCATCTGCTGCCAGCTTAAACTTTCATCTTCATAGACCGATACATCCAGTCCCTTTTCCAGTCCCAGAGCAATCTCCCGGATGGACGGACCTCTGTGGTAAATCTTCACATGGGGCGCAATGTCGATTCCTCTCTCCATGGCGATGCGGATCTGTCTGAGCTGCTCTTCCTCATAGCCTTCCCTGATGTACATGCGGATATCGACCTTGGCTGCCACTGCCCTGCGCAGCTCTCTGAGTACTCCGGCGGGGATCGTCTTGGCGAAAGACAGATCAACGCCTTCCAGTAATCCCTTGCGGATCTGATGCATGACCTCAAAAGAGATCTTGGGATCCGCATATTTTTTCACATCCAGATGTTTCTCCAGCCCCTTGCGGATCTCCTTCATCTGGAACCAGTCATATGCCTTATTTGCGTAAATCGATACATCCACTCCGGCTTCCAGCCCCAGTCGGATCTCACGCATCTGGATTGCCAGGAATTCCGGATTCTCATAACAGGAGACATCCAGTCCCTTCTCCTGACCTTCTTCTATTTCCTGTAATTGGTCTGTGGAATATTGTGCCTTATCCAATATTTCCCTGTCCATGTAACCCTTATCCTCTCATAAGTCTGTTCCTGTCTCCAGGTCTATTCTGCCATGGTCCGGATTGCATTTATAGTATTCTGATACTCGTTCTGCACTTCCTTGTACGCTTCCTCGTATCCGTTGAGCTCTCTTCCTCTGAGCTTCTCCGTGAGCTCTGCACTGACTTTGTAAAGTCTGTCAAATCCCAGATTAAGGCAGATTCCCTTCATCGTATGGGCTGCGCGGAAAGCTTCTTCCGCGTTCTGCTCCTCCACTGCCTTCACCAGGTTGGAATAGCTGGGATCATCCAGGAATTTCAGGGCGAATCTCTTCACCATTCCTTCGCTTCCCATTCTGCCCAACACACCTTCATAGTCTGAGCCTATGCTCTCATAACATTCCTGTACCGTCATCTACATTTATTCCTCTCTTTGTTCATATTCTTCCTTCACTCTGTCCCTGATATCTACCAGGCATTCCAGTAAAAGAGGATTAAAGCTGCCGCATTCCCCGTTCTGGATCATTTCCAGTGCTTTTTCCGGTGAAAATGCTTTTTTATAAACACGCTCACTTACCAACGCATCATACACATCTGCCAGAGATACCACCTGTGCGGAAATCGGAATCTCGTCTCCCTTTAATCCATCCGGATAACCTCTTCCATCATATCGTTCATGGTGCCAGCGACAGATCTCATAGGCAATCTTCACCAGCTCCTCGTTCTGATATCTCTTCAGGCTTTTCAGCATATCTGCGCCGATGGCGCTGTGCTGCTTCATGATCTCAAATTCTTCCCTGGTCAGCTTTCCGGGCTTGTTCAGGATCTCCTCGGGGATACCGATCTTACCGATATCATGCAGAGAAGAAGCCATAGTGATAATGGATCTCTCCTCCCAGGACAGCGGATACTTGTCCGATTTCACCGCCAGCCGCTCCAAAAGCATGCCTGTGATCATGTTGATCCGCATAACATGCAGACCGCTCTCACCGTTACGGAATTCAACAATCTGGCTTAAGATGCTGATCATTATCTGATTGTTTTTCTCTTTTTCATAGATCTGGTTCGTCACCAGTGTCGCCAGTCGTCTCTGCTTTGCGTATAATTTGATTGTATTCTGTACCCGACGGTATACAATATTTATATTAAACGGTCTTCCGATATAATCCACGGCTCCCAGCTCATATGCGCGCGCCACGCAGGACGCAGAATCCTCGCTCGAGATCATGATCACCGGGATATCCTCCAGCCATTTTTCAGCCCCCATCTGTGCCAGCACGTCAAAGCCATCCATCACCGGCATCAGCAGATCCAACAGAACCAGGGAAATACTCTTGCCATACCCGTGAAGCAGTTCGATGGCTTTCTCGCCGTTCTCAGCCTCAATGATATCATATCTGTCCTTCAACATTTCACTCAGTAATTCTCTGTTTTCTTCTGCATCATCAGCTACCAGGATCAGTAGTCTCTCACTCTCCTCCTGGGTATTCTGTTCACTGATTAGAAGTGCATCACGCTGGGTCACTACGCTATTCTTACGTATCTTAGCCTGATACATCAGATGATCAGCACGTTCCACCACTTCCTCAATGGTCTCTCCCTCCGCCATGATGCCACCGATGCTGACCGACAGTTTTAATTCTTCAAAGCCAGCAATTTCAGTCTCTTCAACACGCTGTCTGATCCGGTTTAATTTCATTTCAAAAGCATGCTCCGAGATGTCAGGAAGTACTAACAGAAACTCATCCCCGCCAAAGCGGATCAGCATATCTGTCTTGCGGATGATATTCTGTATCACACCTACAATGGTCTCCAATACCATGTCTCCTGCATTATGCCCATAGGTGTCATTGTATAATTTAAAATCATCCAGATCAATCATAGCCACACCGGCACAGCAGGTCATATACCGGACCCGCTCCTCATAGAATCTCCGGTTATAGGTACCTGTCAGAGCATCCCTGTACAACCGGTCATCATAGCCGCTTAATCGCTTCAGCATCTTCTCTCTGCCCGCGGAATCCATCAGTGTATTTTCATCTAATGGCTCTAGCATTTCTATAACACAGGGCTGCCCCATAACTTCTACATACTTCGAAATAACCTGATATATATCGTCACCCAGGAATTCTATCTTGACCTTCTGCCCTTTACTCTGCAGAACTTCTCTGGAAATGCAGTTAACACAGGGCTCGGTTTTACGCCAGAAAGCAAAACACTGGCAGCCCTGTGCTGCCCCTCCGGGATATAAATCCTCCCCATCCTTCGGTACATCGGTCTCTTCCAGAAGGCGCACTATAGGGAATATCTGCCGTAAACGATCCAGCATCTGTTCCGCTTCCTGCTTTGTCATGGTTACGCATCCTTTCTGTTGTCGTGCTTTTTTCTTAGTCTTCGCGAATTATTAATGCAATGAAAACAAATGTCTGCTTCGCAGCCGCTTGTTTTCATACTGCATTAAGTATATCCTACAAAACTACTAAAGTAAATAGTTCCTCGACAAACTTAGGCAAAAAAATGTCCCCTGCTTTCGCAGAGGACACCCTTATTTACTATATTTCTCATCCCACTTTATATCCGGTTCCCCATACCACCTTCAGATATCTGGGCTCCTTGGGGTTGCTCTCGATCTTCTCACGGATGTGACGGATGTGCACCGCAATGGTATTATCCGCACCGATCGCCTGCATATGCCAGATGGATTCGTAGATCTGGCTGATGGACAGCACCTTGCCACGCTCCTGCACCAGGAGTCTTAAGATCTTGTATTCAATGGGAGTCATCTTCACCTCTCTGCCATCCACAGTCACTGTACGGTTTCTGTCGTTGATCTCCAGTCCATCCACGCGGTAGATTTTGTCAATATTTTCACACAGATTAATCAACTGGGTATATCTGCGAAGCTGGGATTTCACCCTTGCCAACAGCTCCAAAGGATTATATCCCACCGTCACATAGTCATCCGCGCCGGCATTCAGCGCCATGATCTTGACGGTCTCCGCATTCTGGGCGGAAATGATGATAATGGGGATTGTGGTCATATTGCGAATGTCGTGGATCATTTCGATGCCCTCACCCCAGCCTTTGCCGTCCAGCTCCACATCCAGCATTAGAAGCTGGATCTCCTGTGCCCGCAAAAGCTCCTGCAGCTGCGCTCTCCCCGTAACTGCCACCATTTTTAACCCTTCTCCCGCTAAAAGGGAAGTCATTGTCTCTATTACACCTGTATTATTATTGTATACTGCAACTTTTCTGTCCATGGTCTGCACCTGCGCCTTTCGTATGGGATAAAGCCCCTCTGCCTTATCCTCTGTTATCGTATCTTGTCAATGCATACTTTCTGCATGTTATTTATAAAATTTTTATAAATAAATTAAATGCCCTACAATTGTATAGACGCAATTGTAGGGCAAAAAGTTGCAAACGTTTTAAATTAGGTGTAAAAGACTTCTTCCAGTACCAGTCCTTTCGCGGGCACCAACGGTCCCGCCTTCGCTCTGTCACCGCTTTCCAGTACATCCGCAACGCTCTCCGGAGTGCGGATGCCTTTTCCCACTTCGAGGAGCGTTCCCATGAGGATGCGGATCATGTGATGCAAAAAGCCGTTCCCGGTAAATACAAACTCCACCCGGTCCTCTATCCGTTCGATCCGGATCTCGTCAATTCTGCGTACCGTGGATTTCTTGCTCTTTTTAGCAGAGGTAAATGCCTTGAAATCATGTTCTCCAAGCAGTTGCTCCGCTGCCTTTCGCATGGCATCCAGGTCTAATTCTTCCGGTTCTTCCAATGCATACCGTCTCCAGAATACATTGGGGATTGCACTGTTGATAATGCGGTAGCGGTAACGCTTCCCGGTGGCATTTAGCCTGCTGTGGAATCTGGGCGCCGCTTCCGACACCTCCACCACCGCGATATCCTCCGGCAGATACCGGTTACAATATTCCAGGATCTCTTCCGTGCTCATAGCAACTTCCGTATGGAAATTCACCACCTGCCCCAAAGCATGCACTCCGGCATCCGTTCTGCCACTGGCAGCGATCTCTATGGGTTCCCCGCACATTTTGGACAGCAGTGCTTCCATTTTCCCCTGAATTGTATTGTCCGTGGAAATCTGTTTCTGCCATCCCTGATATCTGGTTCCTTCATACTGCAGACGCAGCCTGATATTTCTCATGATTTCTTCTCTTTCTGTTTTTTCTCTGAGTTCTCTTCCCTTGCCTCTTCCTCCGCAGCCTGTCTGGTCAGCTCCTCGCTTCGTCTGCGGTCTCTCTCCTGCATCTGGCGCACCTCATCCATATCCTCCGGCTTCAGCCTGCGGAAATGATTGATCCCCGCCACCAGGATCTTCACGCTGTCTTTCGTCGTCTGGAACGCACCTTCCTGATACATGGTCAGCGCAATGAGTCCCACGGGTACTGCCACGATCATTCCCACGACGCTTCCCATCTTATAACCTATGTATAGCAGGAACAGTGTCGGCAGGGGAGGCATTCCCACAGAATCGCCTACGATCTTAGGCTGGATCAGCTGACGCGCCAGTTGTCCGATGCCCCAGATAATGAGCAGCCCGATCGCCATTTTATAGTCAGAGCTTAAGATCTTGATAATTGCCCAGGGCACCATGACCGTTCCGGTACCGAAGAAGGGCAGAAAATCCAGGAATGCGATGCCCAGTGCTATGAGCAGCGCATAATCCACCTGTAAAATTGCCAGTCCGATGACCAGTAACAGATACATCCAGACTTCGATCTTCAGCTGTGCCTTTAAATAACCGCCCACAGCCTTGACCAGTCCGCGCTTCAGCATGTAGTACCAGGACAGCACCTCTGCCGGTGCATGCTTACGGAACCATGCCGACAGCTGTTCTCTCTCCGCCACGAAGAAATACGAAGACAGCAGCGCCATGATCAGACCGATCAGGATCGAAGGCACCTGCTTTGCGAAGTTGCCTACGGCATTGATGGTCGGTGTGCCAATCTTGCCCAACAGATCTCCCATATAACTTCCGATCTGATTCACCACATCTGTGATACTCTGCTGTACATCTGTGGGAAAACGATTATAAATAACGCTCAGGTTCTGACCGATATCGGCAAAATCATGCTCCGCACTGTCCCAGATATCCGGCAATGCACCGATCAGTCCTATGATCTCATCGACCAGTTTCGCACCTACAAGATAGAGGATCAGGATGACCAGTGCAATAACTGCCACGATGACAAACGCGCTTCCCGCTTTCCGCTTGATCTTGACCTTTTCCTCAAAAAAGCGAACTAAGGGACTTGCGATCAGTGCAATGATCCAGCCTGCCACAAACGGTGCAAAAAATACCAGGAGCTTTGGCACCAGAAAAATGACCAGCATTAATATAATAAATGCCACACCCAGATTCACTAAGGCTTTACAATATTTCTTCATATACTCTCACTCTCTCACGCATTCTGCTTTTCCACCTATTCATCATTCCTGCTGTCTATTCCTGTGCAGGATCTTCTGCTGCCAGCACTCCGTCCAGGATCTCATAGATTTCCTCTCTGCCCTGCTTGGTCTGTGCAGAGTAAGGAACGATCTTCGTATCTGCTCCCGCCTGCAGGGTGGTGCGGATCAGCTTCACCTGCTTCTGGATCTGGCTGCGGTTGATCTTGTCCAGCTTGGTGGCAATGATGATGGGATCATAGCCGTTACGGCGGATCCAGTCATACATGATCCGGTCGTTCTCCGAAGGAGCATGTCTGATATCGATCAGCAAAAACACCAGATTCAGCTGTTTGGACTTATGCAGATAATCTTCGATCATCTTGCCCCACTGTGCTTTTACATGTTCATTCGCCTGCGCGTAACCGTACCCCGGCAGATCTACGAAATAAATCTCGTCGTTAATGTTGTAATAATTGATGGTCTGCGTCTTACCCGGCTGGGAGCTGGTCCTTGCCAGGGATTTCCGGTTCATCAGACCGTTGATCAGGGAAGATTTGCCCACATTACTTTTTCCGGCAAATGCCACCTCCGGATGGATATTCTCCGGAAGCTTACTGGTAATACCGCAGACAGTTTCCAGATTCACATTTTTTATAATCATAAAAGTACCTTTTCTTTCTGGTTTTTTGCACAAAACGCTGCCCTGTGTCAACACAAGGCAGCGCCCGGATTATTTTGCTCTCTTCAGAGAATCTTCGTGTATGGTGAGTGGTTCGCTCTCTCCGTCCACCGCAGCCTTGGTGACTACGCATTCCTCAATGGTATCATCGGAAGGAATCTCATACATGGTATCCATCATTACGGATTCCATAATGGAGCGTAAGCCTCTCGCACCGGTCTTGCGTTCCAGTGCTTTGTCAGCGATGGCTTCAATGGCATCCTGTTCAAAGCTCAGTTCCACATTATCCATGCTAAACAGCTTCTGGTACTGTTTTACCAGAGCGTTCTTCGGCTCCTGCAGAATACGGATCAGTGCTTCTCTGTCCAGTCCTCTTAAGGATACACAGATAGGCACACGTCCTACGAACTCGGGGATCAGACCGAACTTCACCAGATCGTGAGGAGTCACTTCCTGTAACAGTTCGCTGATATCCTTGTCCTCTCTTCTGCCCAGCTCCGTATTGAAACCGATCGCCTTGCGGTCCAGTCTGGACTCTACGATCTTCTCCAGTCCGTCGAAAGCGCCACCGCAGATAAACAGAATGTTGGTGGTGTCGATCTGGATCAGCTCCTGATGAGGATGCTTTCTGCCTCCCTGGGGAGGTACGCTTGCCACAGTACCCTCGATGATCTTCAGCAGTGCCTGCTGTACGCCTTCACCGGATACATCACGGGTAATGGAGACATTCTCACTCTTCTTCGTGATCTTATCGATCTCGTCGATATAGACGATACCATACTGTGCTCGTTCTACATCATAATCCGCTGCCTGGATCAGCTTTAACAGGATGTTCTCTACATCCTCACCTACATAACCTGCCTCGGTCAGTGTGGTAGCATCCGCGATGGCAAACGGTACGTTGATGATCTTCGCCAGTGTCTGTGCCAGGTAAGTCTTACCGGAACCGGTAGGTCCTACCATGATAATATTACTTTTCTGCAGCTCCACATCGTTCAGATCCTTGGGAGCCGTTACTCTTTTGTAATGATTGTACACCGCAACGGAGAGGACTTTTTTCGCCTCCTCCTGTCCGATGACATATTCATCCAGGAAGTTCTTGATCTCCTTCGGTTTCAGAAGGTTGATGTCCGGAGTCGCGGTCTCTTCCACTTCTTCGTCTTCCAGTTCTTCCTCCAGGATGTCAGCGCAGATATCTACGCACTCATCACAGATATATACCCCGGCGGGTCCTGCGATCAGCTTGCGGACCTGGCTCTGGGTCTTGTTACAAAATGAACATCTGATGTCATTTCCGGAATTTTTTCCTGCCATTACTACTATACTCCTGTTGTTTTATGCCTCGTGGAAGGTGATCACCTTGTCGATCAGACCGTACTCACATGCTTCCTCGGCGCTCTTCCAGTTATCTCTCTCGGTGTCCGCACAGATGGTCTCATAATCCTTGCCGGTGTTCTCAGCCAGCATACGGTTCAACTTCTCCTTGGTGCGGAGAATATGCTTAGCTGCGATCTCGATTTCGGTTGCCTGACCCTGTGTTCCGCCCAGAGGCTGATGGATCATGATCTCTGCGTTGGGCAGTGCGAAACGCTTGCCCTTGGCACCGCCTGCCAGAAGGAATGCACCCATGCTGGCTGCCATACCGATACATACGGTAGATACATCACACTTGATGTACTTCATGGTATCGTAGATTGCCATACCTGCGGTAACACTCCCTCCCGGGCTGTTGATATACAGATGGATATCCTTATCGGGATCCTCTGCCTCCAGGAACAGTAACTGTGCCACGATGATGCTGGCAGAAGTCTCATTCACTTCCTCACCCAGGAAAATGATTCTGTCCTTCAACAATCTGGAATAAATATCATAAGACCGCTCACCTTTGCTGGTCTGTTCAATGACGTAAGGTACTAAACTCATATTCTAAAACCTCCATTGCTTCTGATTAATACTACTATCGTATCCTACTTAGTAAGCTTTTTCAACGAGATTCCGAAGATTTAATAAAAATTTAGGAACTTTTAAATCTTAAAAAGAAAGCGGACCTGGCAGTCCGCTTTCTCTTCGTATCGTATCTTAAAGCAAAAATTATGCTTCTTCCGGCTGCTCTTCTGCTGCCTTTTCCTTCTTGGTGGTCTTCTTGGCTGCAGCCTTTGCTTCCTTAGCGTTGTCTACGATGAAGTCAGCTGCCTTTCTTACGCAGATATCTTCCTTCACCTGCTTGGCACCCTGCTCACCCAGGAGTTCTTTTACCTTGTCAGCTTCCATCTGATAAGCTTCTGCCATGCTCTTGATCTCAGCTTCGAAATCTTCCTCGGTAGCTTCCATCTTCTCAGCTGCGGCTACAGCTTCCAGTACCAGGCGGGACTGGATTCTCTTCAGAGCTTCGGGCTTCAGCTGCTCCATCATAGCCTGAGCGGTCAGACCGGTGAACTGCATGTACTGCTCCAGAGTAAAACCCTGTGCCTGAATTCTCTGTGCAAAGTTCTCTAACAGCTGTCTCTGCTGGGTCTCGATCATTGCATCGGGAATCTCCATCTTGGCATCCTCGATAACAGCTTCCAGAACTGCCTCTTCCTTAGCGATCTTAGCTTCCTCTTCCTTCTTGGAAGTCAGCTTCTTCTGTACATCTTCTCTATACTCAGCCATGGTATCGAAATCGGATACTTCGCTTGCGAACTCGTCATCCAGATCAGGAAGCTGCTTCTCCTTGATCTCCTTAACGGTGCACTTGAATACTGCAGGCTTACCAGCCAGCTCAGCTGCATGATAATCTTCGGGGAAGGTTACGTTTACTTCAGTCTCCTTATTTAATTCAGCACCAACCAGTGCCTCTTCAAATCCGGGAATGAAGGAACCGGAACCGATGGTCAGAGGATAATTCTCACCCTTGCCGCCTTCAAATGCAACGCCGTCTACAAAACCTTCAAAATCGATAACGGTCATATCGCCGTCCTTAACAGCGCGGTCTTCTACGCTGATGGTTCTTGCATTGCTCTCGCGCTCTTTGTTGATCTCAGCATCCACTTCTTCATCGGTCACCTTGATCTCGGTCTTGTCAACCTTCACACCCTTGTACTTGCCAAGAGTAACTTCCGGCTTCAGAGCAACCTCTGCGGTGAAGATGAAAGGCTTGCCAGCCTCTAACTGGGTCACATCGATCTTCGGAGAAGATACGATCTGCTCCTCACACTCTTCCAGAGCCTTATCGTAAGCATCGGGGATCAGTGCGTTTGCAGCATCTTCATAGAATACGGACTTGCCGTACATCTGCTCGATCATCTTACGGGGAGCCTTGCCCTTACGGAAACCGGGGATGCTGATCTTGTTCTTATTCTTCTGGTAAGCACCTTCGATTGCCTTCTCCAGTTCTTCAGCAGATACTTCGATGGTCAGCTTCGCCATGTTTTTCTCTAACTTTTCAACCTGTAAACTCATTATAACATTTCCTCCTTTATACCCTTGCGGGTCTGTATCCAGTCGCAGTCATTTTGCAATTATAGCATAAGTTGGAGGAATTGACAACCCTTTTATTTTGGGGCTTTCTGCGTATCCGGGGCATAGAGGCACTTCGAGCTG
>CAVJMX010000008.1:0-49163 GCA_963650795.1 Bacteroidales bacterium H4 | reverse complement strand
TGGCAGATCCATAGATACCGTTCATGGAAATTCCCCCTTGAAATAAAAAAGATATTTTATTATAACATTTTTACACAAAGAGCAAAAGGTGCAACGAAATTTAAGGGTGGTACATTTACAGAAAAAAGAGTAAAATAAAAAGAAGTATGCAACAGGATTTTTTCGGGAAAGGCGGATACCTTTATGGAAAATAACAAAAAATTAACAACACTTCTGGAGAAGCTGGATTATGAACTGGTGCGGGGGACATTAGACAGAGAGATCCCGGCAGTCGTCTATGACTCCCGGAAAGTCGTACCGGGCTGTCTATTTATTTGCATTTCCGGAGCTAATTTTGACGGACATGAGTTTGCCGCACAGGTGGCAGCACAGGGTGCGGGAGTGCTGGTGGTACAAAAGGACGTAGAACTTCCGGCGGATGCGGATGTGACCGTGATCAAAGTGACGGATACCAGGTATGCAATGGCATTTATCTCTGCCGCATGGTTCGACCATCCGGCAGAGAAACTGAAAGTCATCGGTATCACAGGCACCAAGGGCAAGACCACGACCACCTATCTGGTGAAATCCATTCTGGAAAATGCCGGATATAAAGTGGGACTGGTGGGAACCATCGAGGTGATTATCGGAGAAGAACATATTCATGCGAATAATACCACACCGGAATCCTATCTGCTGCAGGAGTATTTCGCCCGCATGGTGGATGCGGGACTGGATACGGTAGTCATGGAAGTATCCTCCCAGGCACTGATGCTGCACAGAACCCAGGGATTTATTTTCGATTACGGCATTTTCACGAACCTGGAGCCGGATCATATCGGTCCGAATGAACATGCCAGCTTTGAAGAATATCTGCACTGCAAGGGGCTTCTGTTTAAACAGTGCAAAGTAGGCATTGTCAACGGTGATGATGCCCACTGGCAGGCAGTGACGGAAGGTCACACCTGTACCCTGGAGAGCTTCGGGATGGGAGAACACTGCATGTTACGTGCCGAAGACAGACAGCTGGTGCACAAGCCCGGAGAACTGGGCGTCACCTTCCATGTGACGGGACTGATGGATTTCACGGTGGAAGTTCCCATGCCCGGCAAATTCAGCGTGTACAATGCCCTTGCCGCTATCGCCATCTGCCGTCATTTTCAGGTAGATGAAGAAAATATCAAAAAAGCATTGTTACAGGCAAAGGTAAAGGGTCGTATCGAGATGATCAAAGTCTCTGACAAATTTACCCTGCTGATCGACTATGCCCACAATGCCATGGCATTGGAAAGCCTTTTAACCACCCTGCGGGAGTACGAGCCGAACCGCCTGATCAGCCTGTTTGGCTGCGGCGGCAACCGTTCCAGACAGCGCCGCTTCGAGATGGGAGAGGTCAGCGGCAGACTGGCGGATCTGACCATCATCACCTCCGACAATCCCCGGTTCGAGGAACCGCAGGATATTATTAACGATATCAAGACCGGCATGGCTAAGACTGATGGAAAATACGTGGAGATCTGCGACCGCAAGGAAGCCATAACCTATGCCATCGAGCACGGAGAGCCCGGCGATATTATCGTGCTGGCGGGCAAGGGACATGAAGACTACCAGGAGATCAAGGGTGTGAAGCATCCCATGGATGAGCGTGACCTGATCCGGGATATTTTAGCAGAGGGACACATCCCGGGATCGGCTGTAAAATAAACAGGAAATAAAATCATGAGGACAACAGATTGAGTACGTTATATGCAGATATCATTGTGGATATCTCTCATGAAAAACTGGATAAGACCTTTCAGTACCGGGTACCGGAGAGGTTGCAGGATAAGCTGGAGCCCGGCGCTTGCGTCATGATCCCTTTCGGTAACGGCAACCGCCTGATCAAGGGATATGTGGTGGGCATTGGCAGAGAGTGTCAGTTCGCACCGGAGAAGATCAAGGAGATCGTAGGGCTCCCCGAAAAAGAGACCGGCGTGGAGGATAAAATGATCGCTCTGGCAGCCTGGATCCGCCGTAACTACGGCTGTACCATGATCCAGGCACTGAAGACAGTGCTGCCGGCGAAGCAGTCAGTGAAAAAGCTGGAACACAGACAGCTGGTACGTCTCATGAGCAGAGAAGAGATCCTGTCACTGTTAGGAGAATGTGAGCGGAAGAAACAGGTGGCGAAGGCAAGGCTTCTAAAAGCCCTGGCGGAGCAGGAGACCATTCCCTATGAGTGGATCACCGGGAAACTGGGTGTCAGTGCAGCCACGGTGAACAGCATCGTGAAAAGCGGCGCAGCAAAATTGGTCAGTTCCGAAAGCTACCGGAATCCGGTGAAAATGCAGGTCTCGGAGACTGCGCGCAATATCTTAAGTTCGGAACAGCAGTATATTGTAACGGAAGTACTTAAGGATTTTGATGCCGGGAAAAAACAGACCTATCTGATCCACGGCATTACCGGCAGCGGCAAGACGGAAGTGTACATGCAGCTGATCGGTGAGATGATAGAAAGAGGGCGCCAGGCGATCGTGCTGATTCCGGAGATCGCCCTGACTTACCAGACGCTGCTTCGGTTCTACCAGAGATTCGGCGACCGGGTCAGTGTGATGAATTCCACCTTGTCTACCGGGGAAAAATACGATCAGTGCGAGCGTGCCAAAGCCGGAGAGATCGATGTGATCATCGGTCCCCGGTCGGCTCTTTTCACCCCGTTTCCGAATCTTGGACTGATCGTTATGGATGAGGAACAGGAGAACAGCTACAAAAGTGAAAGCACCCCCAAATACCATGCCAGGGAGACTGCCGAGGAAGTGGCGAAGCTCTACGGAGCCAGCGTGGTATTGGGATCGGCAACTCCTTCCTTAGAGGCATATTACCGTGCCGGAAGAGGGCAGTATCGGCTTTTTTCTCTGACGAAGCGTCTCACCGGCGGAGAACTGCCGGTGGTGCATACGGTGGATCTCAGGCAGGAACTGAAGGACGGCAACCGTTCCATTTTCAGCAGGAAATTACAGGAGCTGATGACGGACCGGTTAAATAAGGGGCAGCAGACTATATTGTTTTTGAACCGGAGAGGCTATGCGGGATTCGTATCCTGCCGTGCCTGCGGTGAGGTCATGAAATGCCCTCACTGTGATGTCTCGCTGTCGGAGCATAAGGGAGGCAGACTGCTCTGTCATTACTGTGGTTATACACAGCCCATGCCGAAGCTCTGCCCGAAGTGTGGATCCAAATACATTCTGGGCTTCAAGGCGGGGACACAGCAGATCGAAGAGAAATTAAAGGAAATGTATCCCGGGGTGCGGACACTGCGCATGGATGCGGATACCACACGGACGAAGGACAGCTATGAGAAAATATTGTCCGCGTTCGCAGGCGGTGAGGCGGATGTGCTCATCGGCACCCAGATGATCGTCAAGGGGCACGATTTCCCGAAGGTGACCCTGGTGGGGATCCTGGCGGCGGATCTGTCCTTAAATGCTTCCGATTACCGTGCCGGGGAGCGGACGTTCCAGCTGCTGACCCAGGCGGTAGGACGTGCCGGCAGAGGCGTGCTTCCCGGGGAAGCGGTGATCCAGACTTACCAGCCGGATCACTATGCCATTACCTGTGCGGCAGCCCAGGATTACAAGAGCTTTTATGAGGAAGAGATCCTATACAGAGAGCTGTCGGGATATCCTCCTGCGGCACATATGCTGGCGGTGCAGATCTACGGCAAAGAGGAAGAAAATGTAAAACAGCTTGCCCTGAGACTGACAGATGTGGTAAAGTCTAATATGGATTTTTTGCAGATACTGGGACCGACCTCGGCAAATATCAGCAAGATCAACGACATTTACCGGTATGTGTTCTATGTGAAGCATGCGGAGTACGATACGCTGGTGGAGGTAAAAGACTGTGTGGAGGAGACTTTACGACAGTGGCAGCCAAGACAGCTGAGTATACAATTCGATTTTGACCCGATAAATGTGTTATAAGAGAGGGATTATAGGAGGTAAGAACGGTGGCAATCAGAAATATTCGTGAGTATGGAGATGAAGTATTGACCAAGACCTGTAAGGAGGTCAAGGAGATGACTCCCCGGACGAAGGAACTGATCGAGGATATGTTAGAGACCATGTACGATGCAAACGGCGTAGGACTGGCAGCTCCCCAGGTGGGAGTACTTAAGAGAATCGTCGTGATCGACACGACGGGAGAGGATCCGTATATTCTCATCAATCCCCGCATCGTGGAGAGCAGCGGAGAACAGACCGGACAGGAAGGGTGCTTAAGCGTTCCCGGCAAGTTCGGTATCGTGACCAGACCCAATTATGTAAAAGCAGTGGCACTGGATGTGAATATGAAGCCCATAGAGGTAGAGGGCACGGAGCTGTTGGCAAGAGCCATCTGCCACGAACTGGATCACTTGGACGGTCATCTCTATGTGGAGAAGGCAGAAGGACCTCTGCAGGATATGACCTATGAGGACGAGGAAGAAGAATAAGCTTCCGGAAAGGAGATAAGCTATGCAGATCGTATTTATGGGAACTCCGGATTTCGCGGTGGGAGCCCTGGAAGCTCTGATCGCACAGGGACATGAGATCACAGCAGTGGTGACCCAGCCGGACAAGGCAAAGGGCAGAAGCGGACAATTACAGTTCCCTCCGGTGAAGGAATGTGCTGTAAAACACGGTATTCCGGTATTCCAACCCCGCAGGATCAAGACTCCCGAGGCGATAGAAGAATTGAAAAAATATCCCGCGGATATCTATATTGCGGCAGCGTTCGGACAGATCCTGTCCCAGGAGATCCTGGATCTGCCGAAGTACGGATGCCTGAATATCCATGCATCCCTGCTTCCGAAATACCGTGGCGCATCTCCGATCCAGAGAGTGATCATCGACGGAGAGACGGAGACCGGTGTGACCATCATGCAGATGAATGCCGGACTGGATACCGGCGATATGCTGTATCAGAAGAAGATCCCCATCACTGCGGAGGATACCTTTGAGACACTGCACGATAAACTGATGGTATTAGGCGGCGAGGCAATCACCGAGGCACTGCCTTTATTGGAAGCCGGAAAATTAATTCCGGAAAAACAGGATGACAGCAAGACCTGCTATGCGGCGTTGATCACCAAAGAGATGGGCAGACTGGACTTTACGAAGACAGCGGTGGAACTGGACAGACTGATCCGGGGACTGACTCCCTGGCCCAGTGCCTATACCTTTTATCATGGGAAACAGTTAAAGATCTGGAAGGCAATTCCTATGGCTACCGCACACAAAGAAGCCCCCGGCACGATCCTTACGGTGAATAAGGATTCCTTTGAAGTGGCTGCGGCGGAAGGTGCCCTGAAGGTCATGGAATTGCAGCTGGAAGGCAAAAAGCGTATGACAGCCCATGAGTTCCTCCTGGGCGTAAAGGTACAGCCGGGAGAGATCCTTGGCGAGCATTAGGACAGATAGGATAGACTGGAGCTAGACAGATATAGAAAGGAGACTTTTCTATGTACGGTGGTTATTACGGATATGGCTATTATTTTGACCCTACCTATTTTCTGGTACTGATCGGTTTGGTTCTGTGCCTGGGCGCCAGTGCGCTGGTGAACTCCACCATGCGCAAATACAGCAAGGTCCGGAACATGAGAGGACTGACCGGAGCGGAAGCAGCCCGGAACATTTTAAACAGAGAAGGCTTGTATAACGTACAGATCGAGTGCCTGAATTCCAGCGACGGCGATCATTACGATCCTCGGACGGATACGGTAAGACTGTCTTATAATAATTATAACGGGACCTCGGTGACAGCAGTCAGTGTGGCAGCCCATGAGTGCGGACATGCCATCCAGCATGCCCACGGCTATGTGCCCATGAACGTCCGTGCAGCGCTGGTGCCGGTGGTGAATATCGGAAGCAATTTAAGTATCCCCCTGATCTTCTTAGGCGTACTGCTCAGCTGGAACCAGACGCTGATCCAGCTGGGAATCTGGGCATTTGCCCTGACTGTGATCTTCCAGCTGGTGACCCTTCCCGTGGAGTTCAATGCCTCCCACAGAGCCATTGTGAAGGTGGAAGAATACGGACTGCTTGGCAGTGAGGAAGTAAGCGGCGGTAAAAAGGTGCTGACAGCGGCGGCACTTACCTATGTGGCGGGAGCGGCATCCTCCGCGTTACAGCTGCTTCGTCTGATCCTGCTGTACGGCGGCAACCGCAGAAGGAGAGATTAAGCATGGGAAATCATGCAGCAACCGATACAAGAGAGATTACTATGGAGATCCTGCTGAACCTGGAAAAGGGGCAGGATTTTTCCCATAAATTAATCAAAGCAGTACTGGACAAATACGATTACCTGTATCCCAGGGATAAGGCATTTATCAAGAGAGTTACGGAAGGCACTATCGAGAGACAGCTGGAGCTGGACTATTATCTGAATCAGTTTTCATCGGTGCCTGTCCGCAAGATGAAGCCCCTGATCCGGTGTCTGCTCCGGATGAGCACGTATCAGATCCTGTACATGGATGCGGTGCCGGACAGCGCGGTATGCAACGAAGCCTGCAAGCTGGCGGCGAAGCGCGGATTCCGTACCCTGAAGGGCTTTGTCAATGCCGTCCTGCGCAATATTTCCCGCAGTAAGGACAACATGCCGCTGCCGGATCCTGCGGATACGGTGAAATATTTCAGCGTAAAATATTCTATGCCGGAATGGATTGTGGAACTGTGGCTTCCGGTATACGGCGTGGAGGGAACGGAAAGACTTCTGAAAGGACTGCTTAAGATCCATCCGGTATCTCTGCGATTCCGTGTGGATCTGTCGGAAGAGGAGAGAAAAGATCTGGTCAAACAGATCGAAAGCACAGGGGTGAGCCTTACACAAAGTAAGGAACTTCCCTATGTGTATCTGGCGGAGAATCTGGAAAACGTGAATGCACTCCCCGGATTTGACGAAGGCAAATTTACCGTGCAGGATATCTCGTCCGCACTGGCGGTGAAGGCGGCGCAGATCCGCCCCGGAGACAAGGTCATGGATCTGTGTGCGGCACCGGGAGGCAAGACGATTCTAGCTTCCGAGTACGCCGGAGCCAAAGGACATGTGTTATCCCGCGATGTCTCGGAATACAAGACCGAACTGATCCTTGAGAATCTGGAACGTATGCGGTGTACGAATGTGGAAGTGGAGGTGCACGATGCCACGGTTCCCGATGCAGAGCATGAAGGATACGCAGATGTGGTGCTTATGGATGTGCCCTGTTCGGGATTAGGTGTCATGGGCAAAAAGAGAGATATCAAATATCATGTAACACCGGAGAGCCTTAGGTCTATCCATGAACTGCAGAGACAGATTGTGGAAGCCGGATGGCGGTATGTGAAGCCGGGTGGTGTGCTGTTATACAGCACCTGCACCATTCATGACGGCGAGAATCAGAAAATGGCAGCCTGGATCACGGAGAAGTTCCCGTTTGTGTTAGAAGAGGAGAGACAGCTTCTGCCGGGAACGGATGCGGCGGACGGTTTCTACTATGCAAGGCTGCGCAGAAAAGCGGAAGAATAAAATGGATAGTAAAAAAGACATTAAATCCCTGAATCTGGAAGAATTGAAAACCGAACTGGAAGGCATGGGAGAGAAGGCATTCCGTGCAAAACAGATGTATGAGTGGATGCACGTAAAGCTGGCACGAAGCTTTGATGAAATGACTAATCTCTCCGCCAAATTCAGAGAGCAGTGTAAGAAAATTTATGAATATACCTGTGTGAAGCCTGTGCGGGTGCAGGAGTCGAAGATCGACGGCACCAAAAAGTTCCTGTTTGCACTGGCGGACGGCAACGTGGTGGAGAGCGTATGGATGCAGTACAAGCACGGCAACAGTGTCTGCATTTCTTCCCAGGTGGGCTGCCGCATGGGCTGCAGATTCTGTGCGTCTACCCTGGACGGACTGGAGCGGAATCTGATGCCTTCCGAGATGCTGGATCAGATCTATGCCATTACAAAGCTTACCGGGGAGAGAGTCTCCAACGTGGTAGTCATGGGCACCGGAGAACCCATGGACAATTATGACAATCTGTTAAAATTCCTGCATCTTTTAACCGATGAGAACGGTCTGAACATCAGTCAGAGAAATGTGACGGTATCCACCTGCGGCATTGTACCGAGGATCCGGCAGCTGGCAGATGAAAAATTGCAGATCACGCTGGCATTGTCCTTACATGCCACAACCGATGAGAAGCGTAGGAAACTGATGCCTATCGCCAACCGGTATTCCATTGCGGAACTGATGGAAGTGTGTCAGTACTATTTTGAACAGACCGGACGGAGGATCACCTTCGAGTACAGTCTGGTAGGTGGCGTGAATGATACACAAGAGGATGCCAGAGAACTGATTGCCCTGGCGAAGCCTTTGTGCTGCCATGTGAATCTCATCCCGGTGAACCCCATCAAGGAGCGGGATTACGTGCAGTCGGATACGAAGCACATTCAGGCATTTAAAAATAAACTTGAAAGTAAGAAGATACATGTTACAATTAGAAGGGAAATGGGCCGGGATATTGACGGAGCTTGCGGACAGTTAAGACGCCGTCATGCAGAAGAAACGAAGAACCCGGACGGACTCTCACAGGAGGAAGTTTGACGTGCTCAAGACGTTTTCCATAACCGATATCGGAAGGAAAAGAAATATCAATCAGGACTATATCTATACCTCTGAGGAGCCGGTGGGCAATCTGCCCAACGTGTTTATCGTAGCGGATGGTATGGGTGGACATAATGCGGGAGATTATGCGTCGAAGGTGACGGTGGAGACCATGCTTACAGAGATGGAGAATTCTTTTGAGAAGAATCCGGCACTGATCTTCCGGAAAGCCATTGAGGAAGCCAATGCGGTGATCCGTAAGCGCGCCAGTGAGGATAAGAGTCTGGAAGGCATGGGGACGACTGTGGTGGCAGCATCCTGCATGGGCAGATTTTTACAGGTGGCAAATGTGGGAGACAGCAGACTCTATGTGATAGGAGACAGCAGGATACGCCAGATCACAAGAGATCATTCCTATGTAGAGGAAATGGTCCGCATCGGAGAGCTGGACCGTGAGGATGCCAGGAATCATCCCAAGAAAAATATCATTACCAGGGCAGTAGGCGCGGAAGACCATGTGGAACCGGACTTTTTCACCTTGGAGCTGCAGGAGGGCGACATTGTCTTAATGTGTACAGACGGTCTGACCAATATGCTGGAGGATGAAGAGATCCGTATGATCATCAGCGGGGCAAGAGACCTCGTGGAGAAGGCACAGCACCTGGTAGAAGCAGCCAATGCCAACGGTGGCAGGGATAACATCAGTGTAATACTGATCAATCCGTGTGCATGAGACAGAGTATATTCTTAGTTACTTAGGTTTTTGGAATGGAGAGCAGGAATGATCAAAATAGGAATGATGATCGGCAATCGCTACGAGATTCTGGAGAAGATCGGAACCGGCGGTATGTCAGATGTCTATAAAGCAAAATGTCATAAGCTGAATCGCTATGTGGCAATCAAGGTATTAAAACAGGAATTTAGTGAAAATGCTAATTTCGTTTCCAAATTCCGGATTGAAGCCCAGGCGGCAGCAGGACTGATGCACCCCAATATCGTAAATGTCTATGATGTCGGGGAAGAGAACGGAATCTACTATATCGTCATGGAACTGGTAGAGGGCATTACCCTCAAAAAGTACATTGAGAAAAAGGCGCGCCTGTCCTACAAGGAGGCAGTAAGTATTGCCATCCAGGTAAGTATGGGTATTCAGGCTGCACATAACAATCATATTATTCATCGTGATATCAAACCGCAGAATATCATAATCTCCAAAGACGGTAAGGTAAAGGTGACGGATTTCGGTATTGCCAAGGCGGCTACCAGCAACACCATTACCTCCAATGTCATGGGAAGTGTGCACTATACTTCTCCGGAGCAGGCAAGAGGCGGTTACAGTGATGAAAAGAGTGACATTTATTCCCTGGGTATTACCATGTTCGAGATGCTGACCGGCAGAGTACCATTTAACGGGGAGACTACAGTTGCCATTGCCATCAAGCATATCCAGGAGGAGATGCCTTCTCCGAAGGAATATGTGCCGGAGATTCCTTCCAGCGTGGCCAGCATTGTTCTGAAGTGCTGTCAGAAGTCCCCGGATCGCAGATATCAGAATATGGAGGAGCTGATCGCGGATCTGAAGCAGTCTCTGATCAATCCGGAAGAAGATTTTGTAGTGAACCACGATCCGGACATGGAAGGTGGTACACGGATGATCTCCGATGAGGACATGGCACATATTAAAAGAAAAACACAATACTCCAAAGGGCGTGAATATGAGGAACCGGATCATGATGAGACCATGCGCCTGCGTTCCGATACGGAAGCAGCGTACGAGAACGAAGAAGAGAGAGATGGCGAGGACGATTACGACTATGATCCTAAAATGGAGAAAATGACTACCATCTTAGCCATTGTTGCCGGTATTGTGATCTGTATTATATTGATTGTTCTTGCAATGAAAATCTTCGGCGGGAAAAAGGACGAGGATAACCATTCTTCCGGACCGATCATTACTACTGAGGAAACCGAAGAAGAAACTGTGAAGATTACCATGCCGGATGTAACGGGCATGAATGTGGAAGACGCGAGAAATACCCTGACGGGTCTTGGAATTTTAACGGAAGTCACTTATGAAGAATCCGATTCCGTAGCGGAGGGTGTGGTCATAAATACAGATGTCAGCGTAGGCGCCCGGATTGAAAAAGGCAGCAAGGTGACGCTGAAGGCAAGTGCCGGAACCCAGGGAGTAGCGGTACCGGGTGTGGAAGGGCTTACCTATGATGAAGCCAATACCCAACTGGTAAGCAGGGGATTTCTGGTCAATAAGACAGAAGGTTATTCCGATACTGTGGAGGCCGGACGAGTGATTTCCCAGACTCCCACAGAGGGCAATAAGGCACCCAAGGGCAGCGTGATCACCGTGACCGTAAGCCAGGGCAAGGAAGATACGAAGGTCCGTGTTCCGAATCTGATTGGACTGTCGGAGCAGGACGGTACGGTGGAAGCCATTGAAGCCGGACTGACGGTAAACAGCGTGACTTATATCTACAGTGATGAAGTGGGCGAAGGCATGATCTGCTATCAGAGCTATTCCCATGGATCCTATGTGGATAAGGGAACAGCCATTGATATCAAGGTGAGCCAGGGATCGCAGAAGGTGACTTATAAGTGCAATATCAGTATTGCGGCACCGACGACATCCGAGGCACCTAAATATGTATCGGGAATGGAAGTCAGCATTAAACTGGCAGCGGATGACGGTACGGTACTGATGGATACAAAGGTCACCACCTTCCCGGTAGCCACCAATATCAACGGTATCTCTTCTTCCGGTGGTACCCTTACCATGACCTATCAGGTGACATCGGAAGGTAGCACGACCACAGATGCGGATGGCAACACGGTGAATGTTCCAGGTACTACAGAGAACCAATCCTTTACCCGAAGAATTGAATTCGTGAAGGAATAAGTAAGGTATCATTATGAAGGGCAAGATTATAAAAGGAATTGCCGGATTTTATTACGTAGACTGCATGGACGGCATCTACGAGTGCAAGGCAAAGGGTGTCTTTCGTAAGGACCACAGGAAACCTCTTGTAGGGGACAATGTGGAGATGGACGTCATAGACGAAGCACAGAAAAAGGGGAACATCACAGAACTGCTCCAAAGACACAGTGAACTGATCCGCCCGGCAGTCGTCAATGTGGATCAGGCACTTGTCATTTTTTCCATCTGTAAACCCCAGCCGAATTTCAATCTATTGGATCGATTCCTGATCATGATGCAGCAGCAGGATATTCCCTGCATTATCTGTTTTAATAAGCAGGATATTGACGAAGAGGGGAAGAGAGAGGCCTACTGTGCCGTCTATGAGCAGGCGGGCTTCAGAACCCTGACGGTCAGTGCGGAGAAAAAGGAAGGCATCGATAAATTAAAAGAACTGCTGCAGGGCAAGACCACGACAGTGGCGGGACCCAGCGGCGTCGGCAAGTCTTCGCTTGTCAACTGTTTGCAGTCGGGAACAGTGATGGAGACCGGCTCCATCAGTGCGAAGATCGAGCGTGGCAAACATACCACCAGACATTCCGAACTGATCTTAATTGCACCGGATACGTATATTTTAGATACCCCGGGCTTTAGTTCCCTGGGGCTCTTCGGACTGGAGAAGGAGCAGTTGGCGGAATTCTATCCTGAATTTGCTCCTTTTGAAAAATATTGCAGATTCGGAGGGTGTTCCCATATCTTTGAACCTGTCTGCGGCGTGAAGGATGCCGTGGCAGAGGGGGAGATTGCGCGGATACGTTATGAAAATTACTGTCTGCTCTATGAGGAACTGAAAAATCAGAGAAAATACTAATTATGAGTGAAGTGCAGAACAATTTAGGAGAAAAATTTAAAGAGACCATTGCAGAAGCCATGAAGACCGGGGATTTTCACGCGTTGAACACACTGGTGACGGATACTGTTACGGATGCTCTGCGTGAGGCGGATTTTCAGGCGAACCTGTCCAGAGAAGCCAGGGAGGCAACGGAGAAAAAGGTCTGGAATTCCCAGCGCAACTGGCAGGATAAAAAGCGGGAAGAAGAAAAGTCCGAAGAACAGATCCGGGCAGAGCGCGAGGAACGGGAAAGACAGCGGGAAGAACACCGCAGGCAGAATGAGGAATGGCACAGACAGCGAAGAGAGATGGAAGCGCAGTGGGAAGAACAGCGTAAGGCACAGGCAGCGCAGAACCATGCAAGGAATCAGGCACAGGGTGCGGTACCCAGACAGGCTACGGCTTCCGAAATGACTTCTTTAGTAAAAATGGAGAGAAAGGGGAGTGTGTCCGGAACCCTGTGTACTGTATTCGGCGGTATCGGGCTTGGATTTTCCGGACTGGGACTTTTCGTGCAATTGTTACTGGCGGCTTTTCAGGCGGCGTCTTTAAGTGCAGCGATCCTTCCGGGAGTGCTGTCTGCTGTATTCTTGGAGATGATCTTCTACGGCAGCGGACAGAGGAAACGATTACAGCGGGCGGAGAAATATCTGGAGCTGTGCGGCACCAAGATGTACGGCGTAATCAATGAAATGGCACAATATACCGGCAGGAGTGTCCGCTATGTCAGAAGAGATCTTCGTAAGATGTTAAAAGCAGGAATGTTCCCAAATGGACATCTGGATGACAAAGAGACCTGCTTTATGTTAAATGATGTGATCTACCATCAGTATCTGGAAACGGAGAAAGCCTATCTGGAGCAGAAAAAGCTGGAGGAAGAGAACAAAGAGCAGGCGCCGGAGAGCGCGGCTTCAGAGAACGAGAGAGAGCAGGAACTCCACAGTATGGTGGCGGAGGGCATGGAATGTATCAGGCATCTGCGGGATCTGAATGACCGGATCGAGGGAGAGGCAATTTCTGAAAAGCTGTACCGGCTGGAGAATCTGTTAAAGGAAATCTTCGACAGAGTACAGGAGCACCCGGAGCAGATGCATAGAATGCATAAGCTGATGGATTATTATCTGCCTACCATGTTAAAGCTGGTGGAGCAGTATGCGGAATTTGATGAGGTCAGCAGCCCGGGAGAAGATATTCTTGAAGCCAAAAGGGAAATCGAGAAGACGCTGGATATGATCAACCAGGCATTTGTCACATTGTTGAACAATCTGTTCCGGGATGCCGCATTTGATGCATCGGCGGACGCACAGGTATTACAGACCATGCTTGCGAAGGAAGGTCTGACGGAATCGGATTTTGTCACGGAGAAAAATAAGTAAAAGCGAAAATTGTTATAGAAAGGCAGGATTATAAACATGAACATGGATTTGGATGCGGCAACGAAAGAGGCACCTACACTGACACTGGATCCTTTTGCAGAGGCAAAAGCGGAGATCGTGGAGAAGAAACCGGAAGAGCTGGTGGAAGAGCAGGCAGTTCCGGAGATGGAGCTGACACCGGAAGAACAGAAGCAGGTAGATGAGTTCGCAGCGCAGATCGATCTGAAAAATACCCAGGCGGTGCTGCAGTACGGTGCGGGAAGCCAGAAGAAGATCGCAGATTTCTCCGAGACGGCACTCAGCAATGTCCGGACCAAGGATATGGGAGAAGTTGGTCAGCTTCTGACCGATGTGGTGGCGCAGTTAAAAGATTTCGACACCGAGGAAGATAAGGGATTTTTCGGGCTGTTCAAAAAAAGCGGAGACAAGTTAAGCAACCTGAAGGCAAAATACGACAAGGCGGAAGTCAATATCACAAAGATCTGTGATGCCATGGAGAGCCATCAGGTGGTATTGTTAAAAGATGTAGCGGTATTAGATAAGCTGTACCAGCTGAACCTGAACTATTTCAAGGAACTGTCCATGTACATCCTGGCAGGTAAGAAGAAACTGGCACAGGCAAAGAGCGTGGAACTGCCGGAGCTTTTGGAAAAGGCACAGAAGAGTGGACTGCCGGAGGATACCCAGGCAGCGAAAGATTTTGCGGCAATGTGTGAGCGGTTCGAGAAAAAGATCTATGATCTGGAACTGACCAGAGCCATTTCTCTGCAGATGGCACCCCAGATCCGTCTGATCCAGTCCAACGATATTGCCATGTCCGAGAAGATCCAGTCCACACTGGTGAACACGATCCCTCTGTGGAAGAGCCAGATGGTCATTGCCATCGGTTTGGATCATGCCACCGATGCCGCCAAGGCGCAGCGCACCGTATCGGATATGACCAACGAACTGCTGAAAAAGAATGCAGAGGCATTGAAGGTGGCTTCTGTGGAGACGGCGAAGGAATCAGAGCGTGGTATTGTAGATATCGAGACACTGAAGTCCACCAACCAGACTCTGATGAATACCCTGGATGAAGTCATGAAGATCCAGGAGGAAGGTCGTGCGAGAAGACAGAGCGCCGAGGAAGATTTACAGCGCATTGAGAATGAGATGCGGGATAAATTACTGGAAATGAGCAAGGCATCCCATACATGATTTTTACATAAATCTAAGATGCTTAATGCTTGACGAAAAATACTTTGTTAATTAAAATATTAACAAAGATAACCGAAGAGGAAGGAGTTAATACAAATGAAGAAATTAGAAGAAATGCTTAGAAACAGACCAATCAAGAACAAACTGTCTCTTGTATTTCGAATCATGGACGTGTTATACGTTCTGATCGCATTTGTGGCATTTGGGGCAATGTTACAGACACAGAGTTACGTGGGGATCGTAGTCGTGTTGATTTTAGCAGCAGTAAGTATTTTCCTTACCGCCAGATTCGCAAAAATGCTCACTAATATGCTGGTGGAGCCTATTGAGAGTCTGGTAGTCGCATCCGAGAAAATCGCAGCCGGTGATTTTGAAATCGGTACCCCTTATGAGTCCGAGGATGAGCTGGGCAGATTATCCGACAGCTTTGAGACCGCAGCCGGAATTTTAAAGAAAGTGGTATCTGACCTGTATGATATTGTAGAGCATTTTTCCGAGGGCAACTTTGATGTACACAGCAGTTATCCGGAAGCTTATGTGGGACAGCTTCACAGTGTGCTGGAAGGGTTGGACGAGATGGTAAATAAGATCAGCGAGACCATGCACGGCATTCAGGGGTCTTCCGGGCAGGTATCTGCAGGAAGTAACCAGCTGGCTGTCAGTGCGCAGGATATCGCAGAGGGTGCTACCAGCCAGGCGGCAGCCGTAGAAGAACTGGTGGCTACCGTAGAAGAAGTAACTTCCCAGGTGCTGGAGAACACCAAGTCTACCGATATCGTTCATGGCAAGGCAAAACAGGTCGGCATCGAGGCTGCCAACAGCCAGAAGAAGATGGATGAACTGGTAGATGCCATGAAGAAGATCGACACCACGACCCAGAACATCGAGAAGATCATCGCTGATATTGAGAATATCGCATCCCAGACCAATCTGCTGTCACTGAATGCTTCCATCGAGGCAGCCCGTGCAGGTGAGGCAGGAAGAGGCTTCGCAGTCGTAGCAGACCAGATCAGACAGCTGGCAGAAGAGAGTGCAAACTCCGCAGTAGAGTCCAAGAAGCTGATCGAAGAGTCCATGAACGAGGTAGAAGTGGGTAACAGAGTTACCAAAGAGACCAATGATGCTATGCAGAAGGTTATGACTGAGCTGGATCAGATCATCCAGGAGGTTGCCAACATCCGTACCGCATCCGACAGACAGGCAGTATCCGTCAGTAACATCAAGAAGGGCGTGGAAGACATCAACGATGTTATCCAGTCCAACTCCGCAGCGGCAGAGGAGACCTCCGCTACCAGCGAAGAGCTTTCCGCATCCGCTACTACGCTGAATGAGCTGTTGGAGCACTTCAAACTGCGTGGTTAATCAGAGAATATTTTCCAGGGATCGTAGAGAAGAGAACAGAAGAACCATAGCCGTAAGATCACAGCTGTGGTTCTTTTCCTATCGGAGGAAGAAAAAGGAGATGCTTCACAGAATACAATACAGGACAGCAGTGGCGGCAGCCGCCCTGATACTGGCAGCGGGCATGACGGCTTGTGGTACGCAGAAAGGCTCCGAAAGTACGGAGAGCACGGAAATCGAGACCGCGGAGACAAAAGAGACGATAGAAGTTATAGAAGCTGCGAGTACAGAGAGTGCAGCGGATCAGGAGACAGCGGCTGAGGTGGCAGAAACAGCACCGGAGACAGAAGCGATTATGACTCCGGAAACAATAGTACCGGAATCGCAGACGTGGGAAGAGACAGTGGAATACACGGATCTGCAAGAGATCACCCTGGATTCATCCTGGGAGTATGCGGATCATTCTAAGATCCATACCGGAGCTGCGGTACTCTACCGGGCACCGGAGGAGTCCGGGCGAAAGGGAATCATCATCGGTGTCAATGCGGGACATGGCACAGCGGGCGGATCCAAGGTGAAGACATTGTGTCATCCGGACGGCTCTGCGAAGGTCACCGGAGGCAGTACGGCAGAGGGAGCAACGGAGGCTGCGGCAGTCTCTGGCGGCATGACATTTCAGGACGGCACGCCGGAGCGGGAGGTTACGTTACGCATGGCACAGATCCTGCGGGATAAGCTGTTATCCTGTGGGTATGATGTACTGATGCTTCGGGTCGACGACGATGTACAGTTAGACAATGTGGCGCGGACCGTGATCTGCAATCATGTGGCGGATTGCCATATTTCCCTGCACTGGGACAGCGGCGACGGTAAGAATTACGACAAGGGCTGTTTTTACATCTCGGTGCCGGAGGGGTTAAAAAGCATGGAACCGGTGGCAAGTCACTGGCAGCAGCATGATACGCTGGGAGCGTATCTGATAGAAGGACTTGAGAGTCAGGGAGTGACGATCTACGGGAAAGGACATATGGCAATTGACCTGACCCAGACCTCCTACAGTACGATCCCTTCCGTGGACATGGAACTGGGGAACGGCTATTCCGACCATAGTGACGAAACACTTAATACATTGGCGGAGGGACTGCTTGCGGGAATTCAGACCTATTTTGGACAATAGACCATCCTTCGCCATTTGCAAATATGCGGAAGTATGCTATAATGAGCAGTGCTGAATATTGAGAAACAAAAAGAAAGGCAGTAAACCGGAAGGTTTCTGAACGGTAAATAAATCATGAAGCTGGGTATCGTAGGTCTTCCCAACGTAGGAAAGAGCACACTTTTCAATTCCCTGACCAAGGCGGGAGCGGAATCCGCCAACTATCCTTTCTGTACCATCGACCCTAACGTAGGTGTGGTAACTGTGCCGGATGATAGATTAAAGGCACTGGGAGAGATGTATCATTCTAAGAAGGTAACTCCCGCAGTCATCGAATTCGTAGATATCGCAGGTCTGGTAAAGGGTGCCTCCAAGGGTGAGGGACTGGGCAACCAGTTCTTAAGCAATATCCGTGAAGTGGATGCCATCGTGCATGTGGTAAGATGCTTCGAGGATCCCAATGTCATCCATGTAGACGGCAGTGTAAACCCTTTACGTGACATCGAGACTATCAATCTGGAGTTGATCTTCGCAGATCTGGAAGTACTGGAGAGAAGACTGTCCAAGGTAGTCAAGGCTGCCAGAATGGACAAGACCTATGCCAAGGAGCTGGCACTTCTTGAGCGTATCAAGGAGCACCTAGAGAGCGGCAAGATGGCAAAGAGCCTGGAAGTCACCGATGAGGACGAGCTGGCTCTGTTAAAGGAATACAATCTGCTGACCTATAAGCCCGTGATCTATGCAGCGAATGTATCCGAGGATGACCTGGCAGACGACGGTGCTTCCAATGAGATGGTAGGCAAGGTTCGAGAGTTCGCAGCAAGTGAGAACAGCGAAGTATTCGTGATTTGTGCACAGATCGAGGAAGAGATCTCCGAGCTGGACGATGACGAGAAGGCAATGTTCTTAGATGATCTGGGATTAAAGGAATCCGGTCTGGAGAAACTGATCAAGGCAAGCTATCATATCCTGGGACTGATGAGTTTCTTAACCGCAGGTGAGGATGAGACCAGAGCATGGACCATCAAAATCGGCACCAAGGCACCTCAGGCAGCCGGCAAGATCCACTCCGATTTTGAGAGAGGCTTCATCAAGGCAGAAGTGGTAAATTATAAGGATCTGCTGGAGCAGGGTTCCCTGGCGGCAGCCCGTGAAAAGGGACTGGTCGGCATGGAAGGCAAGGACTATGTCGTACAGGATGGCGATGTTATTCTGTTCAGATTCAACGTGTAATACTAAGATCCGCAATAGACAGATTACGAGACTGCTTGCAGGCAGAGTAATCCGTCTATTAGCGGATCAAACATACATGAGCAAGTAGGGCGATAGCCCGGAATGCGAATGTATGTGTCGGATTCAAGAGCGCAAAGCGCGGAGAAGCCGGATAGTATTAAGAAAGGATATAAAAAGTATGATGAATGCAGGAGATATTGCATTTCCCCATTTAGGCATTTATTTGGAAAATGTTCCCAGAAGCTTTACCGTATTCGGCTTTGAGATCGCCTATTACGGTCTGATCATCGGTATCGGCGTACTGGCGGGCATTCTGATGGCGGTACACCAGGCGAAGGTGAGCGGACAGAACCCGGATACCATTTGGGATTTTGCCATTTATGCCGTGATCTTTTCTGTGATCGGTGCCAGAATTTATTATGTGGTCTTCGCGTGGGACTATTACAAAGACAATCTGCTTAGTATCTTCAATACCCGTAACGGCGGTATGGCAATCTACGGTGGTGTCATCGGCGCTTTCCTGACGCTGTTCATTTATTGTAAGATCAAGAAGATCAATCCGTTCCAGTTAGGAGACCTCTGCGTGCCGGGACTGATCTTAGGTCAGGTCATCGGACGCTGGGGCAATTTCATGAACCGTGAAGTCTTCGGCGAATACACGGACAATTTTTTGGCAATGCGGCTTCCCGTCGAAGCGGTACGTGCCCGGGATATTTCTGAGAATGTGGCAGCGCATATTATGGAAGGAACGAATTACATTCAGGTACATCCCACATTCCTCTATGAGAGCCTGTGGAATCTCATGATCCTGATTCTTATGCTGGTATACCGCAAGCACAAAAAGTTCCAGGGCGAGATCTGCCTGCTGTATTTCGGAGGCTATGGACTGGGCAGATTTTGGATCGAAGGAATCCGCACCGACACCTTGTTCATTCCCGGTACGACCCTCGCCGTATCTCAGGTATTATCCCTCTGTATGGTAATTTTCGCGGTGGTGACGGACGTGGTGGTACGCATTCGCCTGAAAAAGCAGCCGAAAGTGGAACAAGATTAAAATTTTTTAAAAATTTATTAAGAATGATGAAATAAGAGCAAATACATAGATATTGTGTTTACTCTTATTTTTTTGCTATATATAGTGGAAATGAGCGCTTCTGTCGTAGGACAGGGCGCTTTTTTGGATTTCACTGTCGAAAAAAGCTACTTGATTTCTCTTGTAAAATACCCTGTTTTAGTATAAAATCATAATAAAAGTGGGAGAAAGTGGAGGCAAGTGCCACAAAGTGGTAGATTTTTAAGAAAATGACCTCCTATTTCGTGGCAGTCCCCTTTTGGATGAATGGTGGTGAGTGCGATGTTTATGAGCGAGTACAACCATACGTTAGATACGAAAGGCAGGTTGATCATTCCGGCAAAATTCCGAGAGACCTTAGGCGAGGAATTTGTGATTTCCAAAGGAATGGATGGCTGCTTATTTGTGTATGCCAACGATGACTGGAATGCTTTTGAACAGAAGCTGACCTCATTACCTCTGATCAATAAAGAAGCAAGACAATTCGCCCGTTTCTTTTTAGCCGGTGCGGCTACGGTAGAAGTGGACAAGCAGGGCAGAATCCTGCTGCCGGCACACTTGCGAGAGTTCGCCGGACTGGAAAAAGATGTGGTGTTAGTCGGAGTCGGCAGCCGCGTGGAGATCTGGAGCAAGGATAAGTGGGAGGCTATGAACTCCGATGCGGATATGGATGAGATCACCGGCGCCATGGAAGGACTGGGACTGACCATTTAACGACTGATAAAAAGTAATTTGAAATTGGAAAGGATGACCGTCGTGGAATTTAATCATTATTCTGTGATGTTGCATGAGACCATCGAACAACTGAATATCCGACCGGACGGCATCTATGTGGACGGAACCTTAGGAGGCGGAGGACATGCTTACGAAGTGTGCAGCCGCTTACAGAACGGACATTTCTACGGAATCGATCAGGACGATGCGGCGATTGCGGCAGCGTCGGAACGCTTACGACCCTTTGGAGATAAAGTGACCGTGATCCGTAATAATTATGTGAATGCCGTGGAGGCACTCAGAGAATACGGTGTCACCGGTGTGGACGGGATCGTGCTGGATCTGGGAGTATCTTCCTACCAGTTAGATACCGAGGACAGAGGATTTTCCTATCGGTTTGATGCACCGCTTGATATGCGGATGGATCGCAGACAGACACTGACGGCGAGAGATATCGTGAACAATTATTCCGAGATGGAACTGTATCACATCATCCGGGATTACGGCGAAGATCCTTTTGCGAAAAACATTGCGAAACATATTGTGAAAAACAGGGCGGACAAGCCCATTGAGACCACTTTTGAATTAAATGAGATTATCAAGGCTGCGGTTCCGGCAAAGATGCGGCAGAACGGACATCCCTCCAAGCAGACTTTTCAGGCGATCCGCATCGAATGCAATCAGGAACTGGAAGTGCTGAAAAGGGCATTGGACGAGCTGATCGATCTGTTAAATCCTGGCGGAAGGTTTTGCATTATCACTTTCCATTCCCTGGAGGATCGGATCGTGAAAAATGCGTTCCGCAGGAATGAAAATCCCTGCACCTGCCCTCCGGAATTTCCAGTGTGTGTATGCGGCAAGGTCTCCAAGGGAAAGGTGATCACCAGAAAGCCGATTCTTCCCGGTGCGGAAGAGTTGAAAGCAAACAGCAGGTCTAAGAGCGCAAAGCTTCGGGTGTTTGAAAAGAAATAAAGATTGAAAAGTGAAAGCGGGAACAGAGTATGGCACAGAGAAGAAGTAATACCCCATACATATATGATAATACGGCAAGAGACTTACAGATCCGCAGGCAGATGGAAGAGCCCCGGAGAGAGCTGTCTCATGAGACAAGAAAAAACAGAGAAAAAGCAAGACATATGAGCATCGGCTATGTGACTTTTCTGATGGCTGCACTGGTGGCATGTGCTTTTTTCCTGGTGAATTATATTCAGATGCAGTCACAGCTGACCACCAAGATCGCAGAAGTATCCAAAATGGAGAGTGAACTGAACTCTCTGAAGTTGTCCAACGATGAGGAGTACAGCCGCATCACCAGCAGTATTAATCTGGAAGAGATCAAGCGAATCGCCATCGGTGAACTGGGAATGACCTATGCCGCAGAGGGACAGGTAATTCCTTATGAGAGCATCAGCAACGATTATATGCGTCAGGCTGACGGCAGCCAGAACTAAGCACGGGAGGCAGAACGTGTGAAGGAACAGAAGCAAACGAAGACGAAGAAATTTTCTTTAAAAATGCAGAAGAAACTATTATGCCTGTATGCACTCATCATACTGGCATTTATTCTTCTGTCCATGCGCCTGTCATGGATCGTGAAGGCGGACGGAGCCACCTATGAGAAGCAGGTGCTCTCCCAGCAACAATACGACTCCGTCACCCTGCCGTTTCGTCGTGGTGATATTGTGGATGCCAAGGGAACGAAGCTTGCAGTCAGTGAAAAGGTATACAATCTGGTTATTGATGCAAAGGTCATGCTGGATAGGGACGACTATCTCGAGCCTACCATGGAGGCACTTGCAGCGAATTTCCCGGAGCTGGATATGACAGCGGTGCGGGAGTACGTGACCTCACATCCGGAGTCCTCCTGGTATGTGCCCCTCAGAAGAATGACCTATGACCAGATCAGCGGATTCCAGAGTGCGGCACTGGAGAACAGTAAGATCAAGGGCGTATGGTTTGAGGAGGAGTATAAAAGAGTCTACCCCAACGGATCTCTGGCGGCTGATGTCATCGGATTCGCCAGATCGGACAACGAAGGACAGTACGGACTGGAAGAATATTACAACGATGTTCTGAATGGAACCACCGGCAGAGAGTACGGCTATCTGAACGATGATGCGAACCTGGAACGAACGATCAAACCGGCAGTGGACGGTAACACGATACACAGTACCATTGATGCCAATATTCAGGGTATCGTGGAGAAATATCTGAAGCAGTTTAACGACGAGCATAAGGATGCGGTGCACACCGGCAATGGAGCGGAGAATCTGGGCTGCATCATCATGGAGGTCAATACCGGCAATATTTTAGCCATGGCAAGTTATCCGACCTATGACCTGAATGATACCAGAAATACGGATGCACTGCTGGGATCCCGCAAGATCGAGATGGTGACCAACGCTAATGGCTATGAGGTCCTGACCAAGACAGATACCTATTTTACCCAGGAAGATATTGATGCCTTAACGGATGACGAATTGTTGGATAACCTGAACTATTTGTGGAAAAACTATTGTATCTCCACTACGTATGAGCCTGGCTCCACGGCTAAGCCTTTTACTGTGGCAGCAGCACTGGAGAGCGGAGCTATCACAGGCGATGAACATTTTGAATGTACCGGTTCACTGGAGGTAGGAGGGCATACCATCAAGTGCCACAGCTATCGTACCGGCGGAGAAGGTGATGTGTCTGTGCAGAATGCCATTGCCTGGTCCTGTAACGTGGCACTGATGAAGATCGCAGCGACCATGGGAAAAGAAGAATTCTGCAAATTCCAGCAGACCTTTAACTTCGGGCTGAAGACGAACATTGACCTGGCAGGAGAAGCGAGAACCGCCAGCCTCTTATTCCCAGTGGATCAGATGGGCAGTGCCGATCTGGCGACCAACAGTTTCGGACAGAACTTCAATGTGACTATGATCCAGATGATCACTGGCTTCTGCTCTCTGATCAACGGCGGATATTATTATGAGCCTCATATGGTGGACAAAATCACCAATTCCAGTGGTGCCACGGTGGAAAACATTGAACCGAGAGTCTTACGTCAGACCATCTCCGAGAGCACCTCGGCGAAGATCAGACAGTACTGCCGTGCGACTGTAATGGAAGAGGGCGGCGACCGCAGAACCGGTAGAACCGCAAGACCCGCAGGTTACGCTATCGGCGGCAAGACCGGTACCGCAGAGACCATTCCCCGTAAAAACGGTGAGTACGTCGTATCCTTTATGGGATATGCACCGGCGGATGATCCCCAGATCGCCATCTATGTGGTAGTGGATCGTGCTAATGCATCCACACAGGATGATGCAAAGTATGCTACCGGTATTGTAAGAAACGTATTGACAGAAGTGCTGCCTTATCTGAATATCTTCATGACCGAGGAACTGTCCGAGAAGGAGATTCAGGAGCTGGCAGAGAAACAGATCGAGATCACGAATCAGTACACCCAGAAACCGGAGGACGGTGACACCCAGAATGGCGGTGACGGAACCGGGGACGGACAGACCGAAGATGATCAGACCGGCAACGGTGATGGAACGGGAGATAACCAGAGCGGAGAGAACACCACTTCCGAGGACTGGAAAGATTATCCTGTAGATCCTGCCACCGGTTATCTGGTAAGCCCCATCGATGGAGGACTGATAGATCCTGAGACGGGAGAGGCTGTAGGCGGAAGCGATACCATGGGTGACAGCCCGGTCAACAATAACCTGTTGAATCAGGAAAATGAATAAATAAATACTCCGTGCATGGAACGAATAGCCTCACGACAAGAGCCATAAAATGTAAAAAGCTCTTGTTGTGAGGTTTTTATTATGGCAGATCATCAGAACCGATTTTTTCACCGCAAGAAGATCATGACCATGTTTTTTATATGCACGGCAGTGTTCTGTGGGCTGCTTGGAAGACTTCTGTATCTGATGGTATGGCGGGCGGATTATTATGCGGAGGCAGCCACCAGACTGCATGAGAGGGAGAGAAGCATCAAGGCGGCGAGAGGCAGGATCTTAGACCGGAACGGTGTCGTACTGGCGGATAACCGGATGGTCTGTACCATATCCGTGATCCACAATCAGATCGAGGAACCGGAGCAGGTCATTGCCATGCTGGTAAAAGAACTGGGGATCTCTGAGGAAGAAGCCAGAAAAAGGGTGGAAAAATATTCCTCCATCGAACGGGTAAAAAGTAACGTAGATAAGACGGTCGGCGACAGGATCCGGGAATATGATCTGGCGGGCGTCAAGGTGGACGAGGACTATAAGCGGTATTATCCTTACGGAGACCTGGCAAGTAAGGTGTTAGGGTTCACCGGGGGTGACAATCAGGGAATCATCGGTCTGGAGGTGGTCTATGAAGAAGTTCTGCAGGGGGAGCCCGGCATGATCCTGACTGTGACGGATGCTAAGGGAATCGAAGTGGACACTGCGGGGGAACGTCGTGTGGAGCCGGTGCCGGGGAAGGATCTTCGCATCAGCATCGACCGGAACATCCAGGAATATGCCACGCAGCTGGCAGAACAGGCATGTGCCGCCAAGGAGGCGGACAGCGTCTATATCATTGCCATGAATCCTAAGAACGGAGAGATCCTGGCGATGGTCAACTATCCGGAATTTGACCTGAATGACCCTTATACGCTTCCGGTGGAGACAGTGGAAGCAGAGGATGGAACCCTACTGACGACAGATCCGTCGCTTCTTACGGCGGAGCAGAAGCAGGAGAAGCTCAATGCCATGTGGCGGAACGGCTGCATTAACGATACTTATGAGCCGGGCTCCACTTTTAAAATTATCACCGCAGCGGCGGGACTGGAGGCGGGGGTGGTGACGCCGGAGAGTACCTTTTCCTGCCCGGGATTTATCATTGTGGACGACCGGAAGATTCGGTGCCATAAGACCGCGGGACACGGGAGCCAGACCTTTGTACAGTGCATGGAAAACAGCTGTAATCCCGCCCTCATCTCCGTGGGACTCCGCCTCGGTGTGGACAATTACTACCATTATTTTGAACAGTTCGGGTTAAAACAGCGCACCGGAGTGGATCTGCCCGGGGAAGCCGCGACCATCATGCACAAAAAAGAAGATATGGGAAATGTGGAACTGGCGACGGTGGCGTTCGGACAGTCTTTTCAGATCACGGCGATCCAATTGTTGACCACGGCATCCTCCATCATCAACGGCGGAAATCGTATTACACCGCACTTTGGCATCGAAGCTCTGAACCGGGACGGAACTGTGGAGGAGACCTATACCTATCCGGTGCAGACGGGGATCGTATCTAAGGAGACTTCCGCCACCATGCGTTCTATCCTGGAGATGGTAGTGGCGGAAGGATCCGGCAGGAATGGGCAGGTGCAGGGCTTCCGCGTCGGAGGCAAGACTGCCACCAGCCAGACACTGCCCCGGGGAAGCGGACGCTACATTTCTTCCTTTATCGGTTTCGCTCCGGCGGATGATCCACAGGTCATCGCCATTGCCATCATCAATAATCCCCAGGGTGTCTACTACGGCGGACAGGTGGCAGCGCCGATTATACGACAGTTGTATGAAAATATTCTGCCTTACTTGGGATTGGAGAAGACAGAAGATACTGCTGTCGAAAATAACTGAATGAAAAAGGTTCCGGCGGGTGAAAATTTGACAAAATCTGCTGACCACACCCCTTATAATAATTCTGAAGGAGGGGTGTGATGCATTATGAACTGTATTTTGACAGCCTGTTCCTCCTGAACTTCGGCATGAATCTGTTACTTCTGATCCTGGTGGATCACAGCACCTGCCACACTGCCACGTGGTATCGGCTGCCTGCCGGGGCGGGAATCGGAGCGGTATGTTATCTGCTCCCTTTTTTATGGAAGGGAACCGCGGTGGTGAAACTTACTTTAAGTTTCCTGCCGGGAACAGTACTCATGCTGTGGGTGGCTTTTCCCATAAGAAATGTTAAGGGATTTTGGCTGTATTTCAGAAAACAGATTTTTTATACCTTTCTGATGGGAGGTACCCTGGCGGCGGTTTTACGGGGAATCCCGTCAGGCGGAAGGTTTCTCCCCGGTATCTGCATAATGCTCGGTGCGGGAGCGTTTTTCGGAAGGTTGTTTTTATACGGAAGAAAAAAGGAAGAAGAACATTTCGAGTACTGCGAAGTACTTTTAATGGGAACGGACGGAAAAATCTGCCTCTCTGCGCTGATAGATTCCGGCAATACCCTGACGGAGCCTATCAGCGGGGCACCGGTGTCGGTGATAGATGCCCGGAGCTTCCAAAGTCTGTGGAGTGGGGGACTTCCCCATTTTCGGGCGATTCCCTATCACAGTGTGGGGAAGAAATGCGGGATCCTTAAGGGATACCTGGTACCACAGATGACGATCCGGTACCGGGGCGTGGAAAAGGTATGTAAAAATGTATATCTGGCAGTGAGTGAAGAAGAGATTGCCGGAAAGGAAATAAACATGCTGCTGCATCCGGCATTGCTGCGGCAGGGAGACAGGAAGGAGCAATTATGGTCTTAAAGATAGCAATACCCGGGAAAATGAAATTAAAAATGATACGCAGGGAGCCTTTCCCGGTACATCGGAAAGGAGACATCCACTATATCGGAGGCGCGGAAGTACTGCCGCCGCCTCTGCAAAGCGACCAGGAGAACCAGGTGATCGGCGATCTGGGGACGGAGTATGAGGATGAGGCAAAAGCCATCCTGATCGAGCACAACCTGCGCCTTGTGGTATACATAGCCAAAAAATTCGATAACACCGGCGTGGGAGTGGAGGATCTGATCTCCATCGGCACCATTGGGCTGATCAAGTCCATCAATACCTTTAATCCGGAGAAAAATATCAAGTTGGCGACCTACGCTTCCCGGTGTATCGAAAATGAGATACTGATGTATCTGCGCCGGAATAACAAGACGAAGATGGAAGTGTCCATTGATGAACCCCTAAATGTGGACTGGGACGGTAACGAACTGCTCCTGTCGGACATTCTGGGGACGGATGAGGATGTGATCTACAGAGGGATCGAGAACGAAGTGGAACGCAAGCTGTTAATGAATGCTGTGAGCAAACTGTCGAAGAGGGAGAAGACCATCGTAAGGCTGCGGTTCGGACTGGGAACGCCGGACGGACAGGAGATGACCCAGAAGGAGGTGGCAAGTTTCCTCGGAATCTCCCAGTCCTACATCTCCAGGTTGGAGAAAAAGATCATGCGGCAGCTGAAAAAAGAGATCAGCCTGCATATTTGACTTTGCATTCAAAGCGGATACATGATACTATAAAAGGTACGGGGATGGACACAGGCTCCCTGTACAGTAACGACAGATTATAAGGATGAAGATACATGATACAGCGTAATGATATATTATCGATGGAATATTTGAAAAAGACGGAATTCACCGGATGCCACCAGGGGATGCGCTACCGCCTGGAGCAGACACAGGATCCGGAGGACCCCGAAGGCGGCAAAAAGCTTATGGCGACAGTGTGGCCGGAGCCTTTTAATTATTTCAAGACGCCGGAGGAGAAAAAGAAAAGAGCCTATTTTTCCTTTGACGAGGACGGCGTGGTAGATGCTGTTGCCTGGATGAACGACCGCTTATTCGAGGATAAGAAGATATGGGAGGAAGCACCTTCCCATTGGGATACCTATCAAATGTAAGGAAATAGAAGATGATGTTAAAATATATAATAAAGGATCTGCAGGAGGCTTTTGCCTATCTTCCCTATGGGATCATGGCGGGAGCGGTTATGGGACTGCTCCTGAACGGACTGAATGCCAGGCGGGAGCGCAAGGGGAAGGATGCCTTTCCCATGGCAGGACTTATGGCATTTTCTCTTTATCTGATGATCATTCTGGTGATCACCTTTTTCTCCAGGGAGGACGGCAGTCGGATCGGCATGGACCTGGAACTTTTCTCCACCTGGGGAACCAATGCAAGGAACCACGCCTTCGTAGTGGAAAATGTACTGCTGTTTATTCCCTATGGATTTATCTGTCCCTGGGCGTTCCCGTGGCTTCGGGGCTTTTTCCGGAACGCTTTCGCGGCATTCGTGACCAGCTTCGGCGTGGAGACGATCCAACTGATCACCGGCAGGGGATATTTTCAGGTGGACGACATTCTGACCAATGTGCTGGGCGGGATGATCGGGTATGTGATCTTCTGGCTGCTGCATCATATGATAGAAAGATTTCGTGGATCCGTCAGGCGGTAAGATACCCCCGCATGGCTTTCAGGGCATTTTTTTCGAGACGGGAGACCTGTGCCTGGGAGATGCCGATCATATCGGCGACCTCGGTCTGGGTCTTTCCTTCAAAAAATCGCAGGGAGATGATATGACGCTCTCTGTCGTTCAGACGTTTCATAGCCTCACTGAGGGAGAGATGTTCCACCCACGTCTCTTCCTTATTTTCTTTATCACTGATCTGGTCCATGACATAGAGGGTGTCGCCGCCGTCGGTGTAAACCGGCTCGTAGAGACTCATGGGGTTCTGCATGGCATCTAAGGCATAGACGATGTCTTCCTTGGAGATGCCTACCTCCGCAGCAATCTCTTCCATGGTGGGCTCCTTCAGATTTTTCCGTGTCAACGTGTCTCTGGCGTAGATCGCTTTATAGGCGGTATCCTTCAGAGAACGGGAGACCCGGATGCTGTTGTTGTCCCGTAAGAACCTGCGGATCTCCCCGATGATCATGGGCACTGCGTAGGTGGAGAATTTTACCCCGAGAGTGGAATCAAAATTATCAATGGCTTTGATGAGACCGATGCAGCCGATCTGGAACAGATCATCCACGTTCTCCGCACTGCTTGAAAAACGTTTGATCACACTCAGGACCAGACGTAAATTCCCTTCGATATAGGTCTCCCGGGCAGCGGTATCTCCTTCACGGATCTTCGCAAATAAAGCTTCCTTGTCTGCTGCCTTCAACAAAGGCAGTTTTGCTGTATTGACGCCGCAGATTTCCACTTTTCCCTGTACCATAGAGACCTCCCGAGTGCTTAACTTTTTGATAACTACAGTATTCACAGGAGGATGAGCGGATATACTCTGCGGCGGGAATTTCCAGGAATTCCCGAACACAAGGGCGGGAAGATCATATATTATAGAAATAGAAAAAACAGGAGCAGACGCATGCTTTTTTCCGAATTAAAATGCAAAGATGTGATCAATGTCAGAGACTGCAAAAAGCTGGGGCACGTCTGTGATCTGGAGTTCGATGAATGCAGCGGATGCATCTGCAAGATCATGGTGCCCGGCGGGAACCAGTGGCTGGGATTCTTACGCTGTGAGCCGAATATCGTCATCCCGTATAAGGATATCAGGCAGATCGGACCGGACATAATTTTAGTTGACATTAACTGCTGATTCTCTTATAATATCCGTATAAATAACACGTGGTTTTTAAGAGGAGGATGCCTATGAAATGTCCGTTCTGCAGCCATGAAAATACCAGAGTGATCGACTCACGACCGGCGGAAGATAACAACTCCATTCGCCGTCGCCGCGTATGTGATGAATGTGGGAAGCGTTTCACCACTTATGAGAAGATCGAGACGATCCCGTTAATTATCATCAAGAAGGATAATAACAGAGAGGCGTATGACCGTGCGAAGATCGAGGCGGGAGTACTGAGAGCCTGTCATAAGCGTCCGGTCAGCGCACAGCAGATCACGACTCTGGTGGATGAGGTGGAGAACGAGATCTTCAACAGAGAAGAGCGGGAGATCCCCAGCGGAACCATCGGTGAGCTTGTGATGAACAAGCTTAAGGATCTGGATGCGGTAGCCTATGTAAGATTCGCTTCCGTGTACCGGGAATTTAAGGACGTGAACACCTTTATGGATGAATTGAAGAGTGTTCTGAATGACAAGAACCACAATTAATTCCCCGGAAGACTTAAGTTTTCGTAAAAACAGTCGATAATATAGTTAGATAAAGATAGAATTTCGCACAGTATGTGTGATAACAAAAAACGAAGGACAAGGAGGTGAATACATGGGAATCAGTGGAATTAACGGAGTTAACGGGATAAACGGAACCGGCAGAATGCAGGATTACAGCATACAGATGCCGCAGCCGGCGAAGACAGTGATTACGGAGATTCCAAAGCAGGAATCCCATGTAGCATCTTCAGCACAGATAGATTCCGGGCAATCCGCTGCGGTGAAGGAGACGGCTCCGGTAGGAGAGCCCAAAGCCAACGCTCCGCTAGAGGATATTTCCATTACCTTCCACAAGCAGGACGATTTCAGTTACATCGGCAGGGACAGCGATATCCATTCCCTGGATGTGGAGAAGGCAATCTCCGATATGCGGAAGGATCAGATCTTACAGCAGTACCAGTATTTTGTGGGAAGCAAGACCGTGTTTACGGAATAAAATAAGGCAATCAGGCAGCGGATCTCTCCGCTGCTTTTTTATACGCTTACGTCAGATCGGAAAAAACGGTAAAGACAGACAAAGTAGATCCCAGCTAACACCAGCTGGCTGACCAGAATCCCCCACAGATACCCCTGCATACCGATCCGGGGAATGGCGAAAAATACGAACAACAGCCGGATCAGAAGACAGACCACATTGGAGAAAAAGATCCGCCCCGCCATGCCGAGACCCTGTAAGATGCTGGAGAGGGTGGTATCCAGATACAGAAAAGGACAGATGAATCCCATCGTCATGATAAAATGTCCGGCAAGTTCACTGTGGAACAGTTCCGTTCCCATCCATTTTCCCCAAAACAGAAAAACGCACAGGCAACAGACGCCCATGAGACTGCAATATTTTACGGTGCGCAGGGTGTCGCTTATGACGGCGCTCCGGTCACCTTTGGCGTGATTCTCGGAGATCATGGGCAGGAGAAGAACTGCCACGGAGCTGGTCAGGGCATTGGGGAAAAAGATCATGGGCATCGCCATACCGGTGAGAACTCCGTATACACTTAAGGCTGTGGTGGTATCATAACCGTAGAGCAGAAGCTTCTGTGGAATAGAAACGGCTTCGATGCTCTGTAAGAGATTTAACACAATACGGTTGGCGGTCAGCGGCAGTGCCATTCTCAACAGGTCCCGGAAGGTTTCACAGGCAGGAAAAAACTCCGGAAGTATGAGAGACGGCAGATCCCGGTACAGGTGCAGATACAGACAGAGCAAAGCCACCAGCATGGAAAAGATCTCGCCCACAGTAAGCCCTAAGACCGCGGCATTGATGGAGGGAGTGCAGCCCTCTGCCAGACCCCTGCCGGTGACGAGGAAAACGCAGCCGACTCTCACCAGCTGTTCCAAAAGCTGGGTGAGAGCAGGCACGGAAGCCTTCTTTTTCCCATAGAAATAGCCGTTGATACAGGCGTGCAGTGCGGCAAAGGGAATGGAGAACGACAGGATCCGCAGCATGGATACGGTGCGGGGCTCCTTTAATAAAAAGATACCGATGGGCTCCGCTGCCAGGAACAGGACGGCATTCGTTGCAAGAGACAGCGGCAGTGTGATGCAGGCTCCGGCAGATAGAACTTTCAGATCTTCGTAACGTCGTCTGGCACACCCTTCCGCCACGAATTTCGAGATGGCAGTCTGATAGCCTGCAGCTGTCAGGGAAAAGGAAAGGGACAGAGCCGGACTGAGCAGCTGATAGATGCCCATGCCCTCTTCTCCGAAGAGTCTGGATAAGTAGATTCGGTAGAAAAAACCAATGATGCGGGTAATGAGACCGGTGGCGGTCAGAAGTAAAGTCCCGAAGATGAGAGGATGACGTTTGGCGTGCTTCATAGGCGTACTTTGGACTCTTTTTGGATAAAATATCTTGCAAAAGTATATTCTGTCTCTGTTGTTGACAGAACTGCAAAGTGAATGCTATCATGAATAGCAGTGAAATAAGGACGAAATATGCATGAATATGCGGAAATGAGGCAATATGATATATTTGGATAATGCAGCAACTACCAAGACAGCGCCGGAGGTCGTGGACGCAATGCTCCCGTACTTCAGTGAATATTACGGCAATGCCAGCACGATTTACAGTCTGGGTGCCGAGAGCAAAAAGGCAATGGATCATGCCCGTCAGACCATCGCGGACAGCCTGGGTGCGAAGCCGGAGGAGATCTATTTTACCGCCGGCGGTTCCGAGTCCGATAACTGGGCGTTAAAAGCTACCGCAGAAGCTTATGCTTCCAAGGGAAAACATATCATTACCACGAAGATCGAGCACCATGCTATTCTCCATACCTGCGAGTATCTGGAGAAGAGAGGCTTTGAGATCACCTATCTGAACGTGGACAGAGACGGTCTGATCAGCTTGGACGAACTGAAGGCTGCCATCCGCCCCGATACGATTCTGATCAGTGTGATGTTTGCCAATAACGAAATCGGTACCATCGAGCCCATCGCCGAGATCGGTGAGATCGCGAAGGAGCACGGCGTATTGTTCCACACCGATGCGGTACAGGCTTATGCACAGGTTCCCATCAACGTGGATGAGATGCACATCGACATGCTCAGTGCCAGCGGTCATAAATTAAACGGTCCCAAGGGCATCGGCTTTTTATACATCCGTAAAGGAGTGAAGATCCGTTCCTTCGTACACGGCGGAGCACAGGAGAGAAGCCGCAGAGCCGGTACGGAGAATATTCCCGGCATCGTGGGACTGGGAGCTGCCGTAGAACGCGCCATGCGTATCATGGACACCAAGACCCGCAAAGAGATCGAACTGCGTGACTATCTGATCGGACGCCTGGAGAACGAGATTCCTCACTGCTGGCTGAACGGTCACCGCACGAAGAGACTGCCGAATAATATTAACTTCTCCTTCCTGTTCATCGAGGGAGAATCCATGCTGATCATGCTGGATATGAAGGGCATCTGCGCTTCCAGCGGTTCCGCATGTACTTCCGGATCCTTAGATCCTTCCCATGTGCTGTTAGCCATCGGTTTAAAGCATGAGGAAGCCCATGGCTCATTACGTCTGACGCTGTCTGAGGAGTCTACAAAGGAAGAGATGGACATCGTGGCGGAAGAAGTGAAGAAAATCGTACAGAGACTGCGGGATATGTCTCCGTTATATGAAGATTTCCTGAAAAGTCAGAAGAACAACTAAGCGAGAAAGAAGAGGATAACAGATACATGTACAGTGAAAAGGTAATGGACCACTTTCAGAACCCCAGAAATGTCGGAGAGATCGAGGATGCCAGCGGCGTAGGTACCGTAGGTAACGCAAAGTGTGGAGACATTATGAGAATGTTCTTAGATATCGATGAGAACGGCATTATCAGAGAAGCAAAATTCAAGACCTTCGGCTGTGGCGCTGCCGTAGCGACCAGCTCCATGGCGACGGAACTGGTAAAGGGTAAGACCATCCAGGAGGCGTTGCAGGTGACCAATAAGGCAGTAATGGAGGCACTGGACGGACTGCCTCCCGTAAAGGTACACTGCTCCTTACTGGCAGAGGAAGCGATCCATGCAGCTCTGTGGGATTATGCGGAGAAGAACCATATTACCATCGAAGGTCTGCAGAAGCCCAAGAATGACATCAGTGAGGGCGAAGAAGAGGAAGACTATTAAGATCTATGAAGAAAAAAGTAGTAGTAGGCATGTCCGGGGGCGTGGATTCCTCCGTGGCAGCCATGTTATTAAAAGAACAGGGTTACGATGTGATCGGGGTCACCATGCAGATCTGGCAGGACGAAGAGGAAGCGGCGAAGGAAGCCAACGGCGGCTGCTGTGGACTGTCGGCGGTGGACGATGCCAGAAGAGTGGCACAGACACTGGAGATCCCTTATTATGTCATGAACTTTAAAAAAGAGTTCAAGTGCCATGTCATGGACTATTTCGTGGCGGAGTATTTAAGGGGGCATACCCCCAATCCCTGCATTTCCTGCAACCGTTATGTGAAGTGGGAGTCTCTGTTACAGAGGAGCTTAGAGATCGGTGCGGACTATATTGCCACGGGACATTATGCGAGAATCGACAGACTGCCGAACGGTCGCTTTGCCATCCGCAATTCCGTCACCGCAGCCAAGGATCAGACGTATGCCTTATATAATCTGACCCAGGAGCAGCTGGCACATACCCTGATGCCCGTGGGAGAATATACCAAGGATGAGATCCGTGCCATGGCAGAGAAAGCATATCTTCCGGTGGCACATAAGCCGGACAGCCAGGAGATCTGCTTCGTGCCGGACAATGATTATGCGTCCTTTATCGACAGAGAAGTCGGAGAGAAGGTACCGGGTCCGGGCAATTTTGTCACGGAAGACGGCAGGATCTTAGGACGCCATAAGGGCATTACCCATTATACGCTGGGACAGCGCAGAGGACTGGAACTTCCCATGGGGGAGAGAGTGTTTGTCACTGCCATCCGCCCCGAGACCAATGAAGTGGTCATCGGTTCCAATCAGGAACTTTTCACGGATAAGGTATTGTGTGAAAATGTAAATTACATGGCGGTGGAGGATTTATCCGAACCCACCAGAGTGCTGGCGAAGATCCGTTATAACCATAAGGGAGAATACGGAACCCTTACCAAACAGCCGGACGGCAAAGTGCTCTGCACCTTTGAGGCACCGGTGCGTGCCGCAACGCCGGGGCAGGCAATGGTATTCTATCAGGACGAACATGTACTGGGCGGCGGAACCATTGTATTGTAAGGCATAATCGAATAGAAATACCGGGATCACTATTTTGAAAGTAGTGGTCCTTTGTTTTATCACAGAGTGTGACAACAGCAGCGCCGGCGTGCATATAATAGCAGAAAGCTTTGAGTATTTAGCAGGAGAGACTATGGATTATCGTTTTTCATTTCAGAGACCTATGAGGAGAAGCAGCTTCGGCTCCATGAAGGGAACGATTGTGGATCTGGTACCGGCAGGGCAGGGCGGACGCAGAGCCGATGGATGCCTTTTATTTGCCACGATTGAGGATACGGATGGCAATACTGTGAACTTTTTCATCAATCCGGATACTTATCTGGTGGATTTCACCACACTTTCCGTGGGTATGATGGCAACCTTCTGGTATCGCAATGATGCCCCCATGCCCCTGATCTATCCGCCCCAGTATACGGCGGTGGTGGTAGCGGAAGACCGCAACGACCGTTTTGTGGATGTGAGTTATTACAACAATTCTCTGATCAATGAGGAGCAGACGCTGCAGTTGAATCTGGACGGCACCGTGGATGTGCGTACCGTGAACAACCAGTATTTTCAGGCGAGTCCCGCCAATCATAATCTGGTGGTCAGCTATGCTTCTTCCACGCGGAGCATCCCGGCACAGACGACGCCGTCTACGGTGGTGGTATTGTGTGACAGGAACTGCGGTTAGGCAGACAAAGACGGAAAGTTGTCGTCAGGAGAACTATTGAGATTTTTTTGAATTTATTGTACGATAATAGAATCATCTTCCCCACAGGATGCATACGGGACGGTTATGCATCCTGCAAGGGAAAAAGACAGGACAAAAGAGGATACCTATGGGCGAGCAAAAACAGATGCGTTCGGAAGTAAAAGGAAATGTCAAAAACAGTATAGGAAGAATCGTATTCGCGGCAATCGCGGTACTTTTACAGATCTTATGGTTATTGGTGCTGATGATCTGGTTATACCAGTATTCCTCCGTAATCTCTCTGATCACCAGCCTGCTGGCACTGGCAGTGGCTCTGAGAATCTACGGGAAGCATACCAATGCCGCATTTAAGATGCCCTGGATCATCGTGATCCTGGCATTTCCGGTGTTCGGTCTGTGCATCTACGGATTGTTTGGGCACAAAGAGGTCATGCATAAGGTCATCCGCAGATTCGAGGATGTGGATGCACAGCTGGTTCCGCTAAATCCCCAGGATGAGATTGTGGTACAGCGTCTGGAAGCGGAAGATCCCATGGCTGCCAACCAGTGTTATTATATCTGGAAGTACGGTAATTATCCGGTCTATGACGGAACGGATGTGCAATTCTATCCGGAGGCGTATTTAGGATACGAGGAGCAGTTGCAGGAACTGGAGAAGGCAAAGGACTTTATTTTCCTGGAATACCATGCCATCGAGGAAGCGGAAGCCTTCGCACGTCTGAAGGATGTGCTGGCGAGAAAGGCAGCGGAAGGCGTGGAAGTCCGTATTTTATATGATGATGTGGGATGCATCGGTTTCCTGGACAAAAGCTTTATCGACCGGATGAATGCCATCGGTGCCCAGTGCAGAGTATTTAACTATGTAGTACCGTTTTTGAATATTTTCATGAACAATCGTGACCATCGTAAGATCATGATCATCGACGGCAAAGTGGGATTCACCGGCGGATATAACCTCGCGGATGAGTATTTTAACATCACCCATCCTTATGGCTACTGGAAGGATACCGGCGTGAAGCTGACCGGCAGAGCTGTCCAGAGCTTCACCATGATGTTCCTGGAGATGTGGAACGTGATGGGACAGACGGATACGGACTATGAAAAGTATCTGAAGGCATCCCGGGAGGATATCGGAGACGGAGACGCTCGGGAAGCATCCGGATATGTACAGCCCTATGCGGATTCTCCGTTAGATGGAGAACCGGTAGGTGAGAATGTCTACCTGAACCTGATTAAAACAGCAAGAAAACGTCTCTACGTGGCGACTCCCTATCTGATCATCAGTGACGAGATGACCAGAGAACTGGGACTGGCGGCAAAGCGCGGCGTGGATGTGAGGGTATTTACCCCCGGCATTCCGGACAAAAAAATTATCTACGGTGTGACCAGATCCTACTATTCCGGACTGGTGCGCCAGGGCGTGCGAATCTATGAATACACGCCCGGATTCCTGCATGCGAAGCAGATGCTCTGCGATGAGGATACTGCGACGGTAGGCACCATCAATATGGATTACCGCAGTCTGTACCACCATTTTGAAAACGGTGTCTGGATGCACGGCTGTGATGCCATCCGGGATATCGAGGCAGACTTTAATACGCTCTTACAGGAGAGCGAGGAAGTGACGGACAAGTACCGTGACGGCAGGAAAAATATGGCAGTGAGAGGCTGGCAGTGCATTATGCGGCTGATCGCACCCCTGCTGTAACAGAGCGGGGCATGGTGCCCGGAATGGGAGAGAGCGATGAAAATACTGGTCAGCGCCTGCCTGTTGGGTGAGAACTGCAAATATAACGGAAAAAATAATTACCGTGAGCGTGTGGCAAAATATCTGGAAGGGCATGAGGTGATCCCGGTCTGCCCCGAGGTACTGGGAGGTCTTACGACACCCAGGGATCCGTCGGAGATCGCAGACGGCGTGGTGACGAACTGCAAGGGCATAAGTGTGGACAGGCAGTTTCGGAAAGGCGCAGAGGAAGCACTGCGGATTGCTGTAGAGAATGGTATTGATCTTGCCATTTTGCAATCCAGAAGCCCTAGCTGCGGCGTGCGGCAGATCTACGATGGCACCTTCACCGGCCGCCTCATCCCCGGGCAGGGTGTATTCGCCGGAATGCTTCGGGAGAATGGATTTCGCGTGATGGACTGTGAGGAAATATAATGGCAAAAATATTATTGTTTGGTGTGAATACACAGAAAGACCGGGCAGTGCGTGTGGCAGCGGAGAAAATCGGTGCGGATGTGATGGCGGTGAACCGCAGGGACTATGGACAGAAGATCGGGACCTTAGCGGGAATCAGTGGCTTTCGCAAGGATGGAAAAGCCTACCTGGGACCGAATTTTGCGACGGAAATGCTGGTGTTTTCCGGGATGCTTCCCGAACAGATGGATACTTTTCTGGCGGAATATAAGGCAACAGGATTGCCGCCTGTTGCACTGAAGGCAATCGTTACGCCGCATAATGTCTCCTGGACAGCAGATGCGCTGTTTCGCGAGCTGCTGAAGGAACATATTCAGCTGGGAGGATAAAGATCAGAAAATACGGGACCGGAGCGATGAGGGAAAAGCAGGAAATGAGCAGGAAAACGAAAAGAAAAACGAACGGAAAGAAAAAACAGATTACGATAAAAAACGATCAGCAGCAAAAGACACCCAGAGAAAAGTCCCGGAAAGAGGTGATCGCCTGGGAGACTGTGGGAATTGCTTTGTTTGTGCTGTCGTGGGTGTGTATTATTCTGGCGGCGGTGCTAAGTGATTCCGAAGGGCATCTTTCTTACGGCTGGGTATTCCTTCTTCTTTTTTTCATTTTATGCATCAGCAGTGTTGTGGTGCTGATCCGAATCTTTCCGGAAGCGGCAGCGCTGGATATGGAGAGGGGCGTGGATAAGTATTTAAACCGGGAGTTTACGAAGATCGCGGACGTGGGGAAACAGACCATGGAAGAGCGCCTGAAAAAACATGGTTTCCGGGTGACGAAAGAGGGATTTTACCGGAAGAAAAAATTTTCCTTTTCTAAGGATACTGTGTGCTACTATGTGGCGCTTGCGGATGCAGAATATCCGGGCAAGACCTGCGATAATATCGCATCGCGGATGGAGAAGATCCCAGAGAAGACAAAGGCTGTCTGCGAGATCGTGTTCCTGTACCGGACGGAGCTGACACAGAGGGACAGAGACTGGCTGAAGAACACGGCGGCGATGGACATTGCCATGGAGACGGTGCTCCCCACAGCGGAAGGACACAGTGTGATCCCGGTACTGGTGGATCGTGCCACGGGAGTGGGAGAATATTTGTCGAAGACCGGCGGCGTCAGTATCTATGCCCACGGGTGCCGGTTATTAAAAAAACTCTGCCGAAGATAAACGGCAGAGTTTTTATTATGGAGATATGCTACAGCTTGTGGTATTCCGGGCTGCGTTTTTCGTAGATCGTGTAATATTTGAAGCCGCACAGCTGCAGGATCTCGGAGGCAAGGTCGAGATAGGATCCCACATCCTGCACTTTGTGGGCATCGGTTCCCACGGTGATGATCTCACCGCCCAGCTCGTGATAGCGGCGCAGGACATCGGTACAGGGATGAGGCTGTCTGAGACCGTAGCGGAAGCTACCGGTGTTTAACTCCAGACCTTTTCCCTGCTGGACTAACAGCTCTAAGATCGGATCGATGGCATCCTTATATTTGTCATAGGAATAATTTTTATCTTTGTTCGGCGCCACACGGACGATATAATCCAAGTGCCCTAAGACATCATAGTCGTCATGGCATTTCAGATTTTCCAGCGTCTCTGCAAAATAAGCGCGGATGGCTTCCTCCTCGGAAGAAAACTTCTCGAAAAATTCCGGGTAATAGGGATCCATTCCCCGGCACAGGTGGGTAGAGCCAATGACGAAATCAAAATCATAGGCGGAAGTAAAATCCTCATTGCGGTCTGCCAGATGCGGCTGCAATCCCAGCTCCACGCCGAAGAGGATACGCATTTTCCCCTCGTATTTGGCGCGGCAGCGGAGTACATCATACAGATAGGAATCTGTGTTCAGCAAAAAGATGCTGCCGGGTCCCTCCTCGGTATTCGGATAATCAAAATCGTTATGCTCGGTGAAACACATGGTTTCCAGTCCCAGAGAGATCCCTTTATCGATCATCTCCGGCATGGGAGCCTTTGAATCCCCGGAAAAAGAAGAGTGAAGATGACAATCTGCTTTGATAGACATATTTTTTATCCTTTCTGGTTATCATTCTGTTGTAGGTCATTTATAGGGTACAGTATAGCAAAAAACGCGGGAAAAGCCATAGAATTTCTAAACAAACTGTAAAATTTACCACAAAATCACAAATATTTTTCATTTACATCTTGAATTATAAAGAGGAATTAGGTAAAATGAATTTGCTGATAAAATTTTGACAATCTGTGAAGCGCAGTAAGTCAAAAGATATAAAATTAATATTTTAGGAGGAAACTAAAATGGCAGTAAGAGTAGCAATTAATGGTTTCGGCCGTATCGGTCGTCTTGCATTCAGACAGATGTTCGATGCAGAAGGATATGAAGTAGTAGCAATCAACGATTTAACCAGCCCTAAGATGCTGGCACATCTGTTGAAGTATGATTCTTCTCAGGGTGTTTACAAGTATGCAAGCACCGTTGAGGCTGGCGAGGACAGCATCACTGTTAACGGCAAGACCATCACCATCTACAAAGAGGCTGATGCAAGTAAGCTTCCCTGGGGTGAATTAAAGGTTGATGTAGTTCTGGAGTGTACCGGATTCTACACCTCTAAGGACAAGGCTTCCGCACATATCACTGCCGGTGCTCGTAAAGTTGTTATTTCTGCTCCCGCAGGTAACGACCTTCCTACCATCGTATACAATGTTAACCACAAGACCCTGAAGCCCGAAGATACCGTTATCTCCGCAGCTTCCTGCACCACCAACTGCTTAGCACCTATGGCTAAGGCTCTGAACGATTGCAGACCTATCATGAGCGGTATCATGACCACTGTTCACGCTTATACCGGTGACCAGATGATCCTTGACGGACCTCAGAGAAAGGGCGATCTGAGAAGAAGCCGTGCAGGCGCTTGCAACATCGTTCCCAACTCTACCGGTGCAGCTAAGGCAATCGGTCTGGTAATTCCCGAACTGAACGGCAAGCTGATCGGCTCCGCTCAGCGTGTTCCGACCCCTACCGGTTCTACCACCATTCTGGTAGCAGTAGTTAAGGGCGCTGTAACCAAGGAAGAGATCAACGAGGCTATGAAGGCTGCTTCTACCGAGTCCTTCGGCTACAACACCGATGAAATCGTATCTTCCGATATCGTAGGCAGCACCTACGGTTCCATCTTCGATGCAACTCAGACCATGGTTGCTCCTATGGAAGATGGCAATACTCAGGTACAGGTTGTATCCTGGTATGATAACGAGAACAGCTACACCTCTCAGATGGTTCGTACCATCAAGTACTTCAGCGAGTTAGCATAAGTCTTTGGACGCTAACGAGTAAAGACCTATCAGGGTCCGGTCTTACAAGGACTGGACCCTTTTTAGATACTAAAATAATTGGAGGTTAATACCATGGGATTAAATAAGAAATCTGTAGATGACATTAACGCAAAGGGAAAGAGAGTCCTGGTAAGATGCGACTTTAACGTTCCCTTAAAGAACGGTGAGATCACCGATGATACCCGTATCGTTGCTGCTCTGCCTACTATCAAGAAGCTGATTAACGATGGCGGCAAGGTAATTCTGTGCTCTCATCTGGGCAAGGTAAAGAACGGCCCCAACGAAGGTGAATCTCTGGCACCCGTTGCCAAGAGACTGTCCGAGAAGCTGGGCAAAGAGGTTACTTTCGTAGCTGACTACAATGTAACTGGCGAAGCAGCTACCAAGGCTGTTGAGAACATGAAGGAAGGCGACGTTGTTCTGCTTCAGAATACTCGTTTCCGTGGCGCAGAGGAGACCAAGAACGGTGAGGAGTTCAGCAAAGAGCTGGCTGACCTGGCTGATCTGTATGTATGTGATGCATTCGGTTCTTCTCACAGAGCACATGCTTCCGTAGCAGGTGTTACCAAGTTCATCACCGCTAAGGGTGGCGAGAACGTAGTAGGTTACCTGATGGAGAAGGAGATCAACTTCTTAGGTAAGGCTGTAGAAGATCCCGTAAGACCTTTCGTAGCTATCCTGGGTGGCGCTAAGGTTGCAGACAAGCTGAACGTTATCTCCAATCTGTTAGAGAAGTGCGATACCCTGATCATCGGTGGTGGTATGGCTTACACCTTCTTAAAGGCTCAGGGCTATGAGATCGGTAAGTCTCTGGTAGATGATACCAAGATTGACTACTGTAAGGAAATGATGGAAAAGGCTGAGAAGCTGGGCAAGAAGCTGTTACTTCCCGTTGACTCCGTAACCATCGCTGATTTCCCTAACCCTATCGATGCTCCTGTTGAGGTTGAGGTATATGATGTTACCAACATGCCCGCAGACAGAGAGGGATGCGATATCGGACCCAAGACCGCAGCTCTGTATGCTGAGGCTGTTAAGACCGCTAAGACCGTTGTATGGAACGGACCTATGGGCGTATTCGAGAACCCTACCCTGGCAGCAGGTACCATTGCTGTAGCTAAGGCTCTGGCTGAGACCGATGCAACTACCATTATCGGTGGCGGTGACTCCGCAGCAGCTGTTAACCAGCTTGGTTTCGCTGACAAGATGAGCCACATTTCTACCGGCGGCGGTGCTTCCCTGGAGTTCCTGGAAGGCAAAGAGCTTCCCGGCGTGGCAGCAGCAGACGACAAAACAGAATAAAGAAATACTAAGGCGTCAAAAGTACGCCGCCTAAGTATTTCTAAGTTATTCTGAGGAGAATGCCTAAGGCATTCTCCGGTATACGATAAGAACAATAAAAAATAAGAGGTGTATGGTTATGGCAAGAAAGAAGATCATTGCCGGCAACTGGAAGATGAACATGACTCCCAGTCAGGCAGTAGAACTGATCAATACTTTAAAGCCCCTCGTAGCAAATGATGAAGTAGACGTACTTCTGTGCGTTCCCGCAATCGACATCATTCCCGCTATGGAGGCAGCAAAGGGTTCCAATATCATGATTGGTGCCGAGAATATGTACTTCGAGGAGAAGGGTGCCTTCACCGGCGAGATCTCTCCCGCAATGTTAGATGATGCAGGCGTGAAGTATGTAATCATCGGTCACTCCGAGAGAAGAGAGTACTTTGCAGAGACCGACGAGACCGTGAACAAGAAGGTTCTCAAGGCTTTCGAGCATGGCATTACTCCCATCATCTGCTGTGGTGAGACTCTGACTCAGAGAGAGCAGGGTGTTACCATCGACTTCATCCGTCAGCAGATCAAGATCGCTTTCCTGAACGTAACTGCCGCACAGGCAGCTACCGCAGTCATTGCATACGAGCCTATCTGGGCAATCGGTACCGGCAAGGTAGCTACTACCGAGCAGGCACAGGAAGTATGTAAGGCAATCCGTGAGTGCATCGCTGAGATCTATGATGATGCAACCGCAGCAGCAATCCGTATCCAGTACGGCGGATCCGTATCTGCTTCCAGCGCTCCCGAACTGTTTGCACAGGCAGACATCGACGGTGGTCTGGTAGGCGGCGCTTCCCTGAAGGCTGATTTCGGACAGATTGTGCGTTATAACAAATAATTCTTAGAAATTAAGAATAATACTTGCAACGAAGAGACTACTATGCTATGTTTAATACAAAGCATAGTAGTTTTCTTTTTTGGCAAATCTGGTACATCTGACAAGTCGGAAAATCGTGCTTTTTCAATAAGATCCAACATTCTAAAAGCAGGAGATTCTGACCTGACGTATTCCCAATGTGATTTTTGCATAGTGTTAAATGCGTTTGTACGTAAATGCCGTGTATGCTGTTACAGACATTTTGTCGGAATCTCCTTCTATACTACCAAGGAGGTAACAAATGGGAGAAACAGCAGTAGTAATGCAAGAGTATCTGGGGGATGCGGATCGGTTCGCGGATCTGTTCAATGCCGTGTTTTTTCAGGGAGAACAGGTGATAGAACCGAGGCAGTTGTGCGAACAGTCGGAGCGGTATGCGGTACATCCGTCAGAACCGCAGGGACATTTGGGGGAACGACGGGACAATAGACGGAAAAAACCGAAGCACGGAAAAGCCAGAGAAGAATACCGGGATGTGAAGAAGAGAATGGAAGACGGTACCATGTTCCGGATACTGGCGGTGGAGGCACAGAGCTATGTGGATTATGCAATGCCTCTGCGCTGCATGGAATATGATGTGCAGGAATATCTAAAACAGCTTCGGGAACTGCGAAGCAGGTACAAAAAGACCGGAGAGCTGAAGAGCGCAGAGCGCCTCAGCGGCATCCGCAGGGAAGACAGACTGGTTCCGGTGTACACCTTATGTGTGTATCACGGAGAAGAGACTTGGGACGGACCGCTGTGCCTGGCGGATATGATGAATTTTGGGGAAGAGACAGGGAGAGCACAACTTCCCTTTGCGGATTATCCCATGAAGCTGTATTGTATTAAGGAAGAAGATAATTTTGACCGGTTCCGCACAGACCTGCGGGAAGTGTTTCAGGCACTTGCCTGCCGGGGCGACAGAGAGAAACTGGAGCAGTTGATCGCTACTGATCCGGCATACCGGAGACTGCCTGCGGATACGGCGGAAGTGATGGCAGTACTGCTGGATTTCTGGGAGCTGCCAGAGAATAGAGAATATTATGTGACAATCGAGGAAAACGGAGAGGAGAGATATGATATGTGTAAGGCATTGAGGGACCTGCGGGCAGAGGAACGGTGCATCGGTGAAGAGATCGGACGCCATATTGGACAGGAGATCGGAGAACAGATCGGGGAGCAGATCGGCGCCACCGGGAAGACAGTGCAGATCGTACGGAATATGATCGCAAGAGGCTATGCAGATGAGGATATCTGCGCTATTGCGGAATGCAGCGAGGAACTGGTTCGGGAGATCAGAGAAGATATTTAAGAGAAGGAGAAGCAGCAATATGAAGTATGTATTTACCAATGGGAAAATCTTAAACGGAACGAAAGACATGCAGGTGCAGGAAGGGCAGACCATCCTGGTGGAAGATGGGAAGATTACGGAGATCCTGCCTTTGGAGGAAACAAAAATAAATAATCTCAAGACCTCCGGCTATGAAGAGATCGATTTGCAGGGCAAATACATCCTGCCCGGTCTGATCAATATGCATGTGCACCTGGCAGGCAACGGAAAGCCCCAGAAGAAGCAGCGGGACAACGAAGCACTGGTAAAAAAGATTATGAGCAACGGTCTGACGAAAGCTGTTGCCTACAATATGGTCTGCGGCTTTGCCAAAGACGAACTGTACAGCGGTGTGACCACAATCCGTACCGTGGGAGGACTGGGAGACTTTGATACCAGACTGCGGGATGACATTGCCGCAGGTAAAAAGCCCGGTCCCCGAATTCTGGCAGCCAACGAAGGAATCTCTGTTCCCGGCGGTCATATGGCAGGCTCCGTAGCCATTGCCGCAGGCAGCATAGAGGAAGCTCAGCAGCATTTAGAGACTTCCAAAGCACAGAAGGTGGATCTGGTGAAGCTCATGATTACCGGTGGTGTGCTGGATGCGAAGGAAAAAGGCGTACCCGGAGAACTGAAGATGGCACCCGAGATGGTAAAAGCAGTCTGTGACAAGGCACATTCTATGGGCTATAAGGTCGCAGCCCATGTGGAATCTCCGGAGGGTGTGAAAGTGGCTCTGAGAAACGGCGTAGACTCCATCGAGCACGGTGCCAAGGCGGATGAGGAGATGATCGCACTTTTCAAGGAACACAATGCCTTCCTGTGCACCACATTGTCTCCGGCACTTCCCTATGCACTGTTCGACCGTTCCATTACCAATGCTTCCGAAGTGGAGCAGTTTAACGGAAATGTGGTATTTGAAGGGATTATAGATTGCTCGAAGGCGGCAATTGCCAATGATATTCCGGTGGTATTGGGCAATGATGTGGGATGCCCCTGGATCACCCAGTATGATTTCTGGAGAGAGTTATACTATTTCCACAAGTATGTGGGAGTTTCCAATGCTTTTGCGTTGTATACCGCTACCTGCCGCGGCGCCGAGATGGCGGGCATCGGGGACATCACCGGTACGCTGGAGCCCGGAAAATGTGCGGATATGATCGTGGTGGAGAAGAATCCGTTAGAGGACTTACGAGTGCTTCGAAATGTGGATATGGTCATTGCACAGGGCAAAGTGATCCGCGCACCGAAGGTGAAGAAAAAGAAGGTCGTAGAGACAGAACTGGATAAATTTTTATAAGGAAATAAAGAATGGCATTTGAAAAATTAGAAAAAAATCTCATGGATGTGATTCAGGAGGAACAGGCAAAGTTAGGTTTTCGCAGGGAGAAGATCCGCCTGTATTACCCGTTATCCACGCTGAATCATCTGCTGGGCACCGCGGATACCGCTGAGCAGATGGAACTTACACTGGCAGGGCAGCCGGAGAGCCTGACGGAGAAACTGGGGAAGCTTACGGTTACCCGTAAGGCAGACCGGTTCTGTCTCTGCATTCCGGAGGAGGGCAGTGCCTACGTCCATGAGCATTTTGCGGAGACGGGATTTATCTATGAACTGATCCGGCTGATTGGTCAGCATGACTGTAATCTTGAGGATGTCCGGCAGTTATTTTTACGGTATAGTGAGAATATCCATATAGAAGAGATGCGGGGAGAGGATTTTGATGTTATGATCCGATTCCCGGAGGAGATGGGAGATCCATATTGTTATTGCTTCCGGGACGAGGGATGCCATGTGATCTATCACCGGTTTTTGCCGGAGGATTATGCGGATCTGATGAAAGCTTAAGAGGGCTTAAGAGCGCGGTGATCCGAACGATAAGAAAGCTTATGTGCATTTTAAGCTATGGAAATACGAGAAAATGTATGGTAAGATAATTAAGGTTCTACCAAGAAAAATGTCGTAAAAGGCAGAAGGTGAGGGGTAAGATGATCTTTAAATGTAAAAACTGCGGCGGTAATGTAGTTTACAGCCCAGAGAGAAAGAAAATGTTCTGTCCTTTCTGTGAAAGTGAGGACAGTGAAGAGCGCCAGGATGGCGTGATCGAGACCAGCGGTGAGGAGAACGGTGCTGCGGAGGGAACTACACAGGCGGGAGCAGGTCAGCCGGTAAGCAGAATGGCAGCTGCGGAAGGAGAATCTCAGAAAAAGGTAACGAAGGTATGTCCCAACTGTGGCGGTGAGATTCCTATGACAGCCAGTACTTCCGCTACGCAGTGTCCGTACTGTGACAATTATGTGATCGTTGATGAACAGATTGCCGGTGCTTACACACCGCATATGCTGATCCCGTTCCGTATGGGGAAGGAAGGCTGCAAAAAGCTGATCCGTGACAAATTTGAAAAATGTATTTTCGCACCGACGGATTTTCTGTCTGAGGTAAGACTGAATGGCATCCATGGTGATTATGTACCGTTCTGGTTTTATGATTATGATACCAATTGTACATTCCACGGCGAGGGTACCAAGGTGCGCAGCTGGACTACCGGCAATACGCAGTATACGGAGACTTCTTATTATGATGTTGTCCGGGATATGGATATTAATTTTGATAAGATTCCGGTGGATGCATCCATAGGAATGCCGGATGATGTCATGGACCTGATGGAGCCTTTTGATTATAAGGATTTGCAGGAGTTCAAGCCGGAGTATCTGTCCGGATTTTACAGCGAGCGTTACAATATGACTTCCAACCTGGTGGAGAGCCGTGCCAAGGCGAAGATGCAGGAGGATGCGGAGAAGATGCTGCATGACAGCTATGCCGGATACTCCAGCGTCCGTAAGCTGGGAGAAAATATCGACATAACACACAGCGATGTGAATTATGGATTACTGCCGGTATGGAAATATGATTATACTTACAAGGGAAAAGAGTATCCTTTCTATGTGAACGGACAGACCGGTAAACTGGTAGGTATCGCACCGATCTCCAAAGCAAAGGTGTGGGCTTATGCGGGAACACTGGGTGTGACACTGGCGGCAATTTTGTGCATGGTGAATGCGATTGCCAGTCTGGTGTAGAGATTATGAGGGAAGGATAACGGGACAATGGAAAAAGATATAAAAAGAGAAGCGCTGAGACAGTACTTCAAATATTTTAAAGTTTGGTTTATCATTGCCGGCATACTGGCAGTCATTACCATCGGAGCGGCAGTGGTTCATGCCCTCACGCCCAAGACCGTCCGGAGCAACAGTCAGGAGCCCACGGAGCGTGTGTATGACTATGCGGACGTGCTGACGGATGAAGAAGAGCAGAGTCTGCGGGAATATATCGCAGAGTGTGAGGAGAAGATTCAGGCAGATATCGTCATCGTAACGATCTCCGAATCGGTAGAATATGATCTGCAGAATCCGGATCTTCCGGAGGCATTCCATGCGAAGGAGGTCGGCAACACCGACTGGAGCACTGCCATGAGAGATCTGGCGGATAACTTCTACGATTACAATAATTACGGTTATAACAAGGTACATGGCAACGGTGTTCTGCTTCTGGATAATTCCTATGAGGGACAGAAGGGAAGCTGGCTGTCCACCTGCGGAAATGTCTATGATTATTTCGGAGATTATGAGATCGACCAGGCATTGTATGCAGTGGATGCCTACATAGACGCAAGCCCTTACAAAGCGTATAAGAATTGTATCAGTTATGTGACCCGGACCATGGAGGAGAGCCAGGAAGATATGCCCATGACATTTGCTCCCTGGATCCTGGTAGGACTTGTGGTCGCGCTGATCTATGCAGCGGTGAATCTGCATCAGAACAAGGCGAAAGATACCACTACAGCCAACCAGTACGTCAACGGCAAAAAGCCGAAGATGAACAATACCAGAGATCAGTACCTGCGTAAGAATGTGGTTACCCGAAGAATCGAGACCAGCAGTAGCAGCGGCGGAAGCAGCCACCACAGCGGAGGTCACGGCGGAAGCCACACCAGCAGTAGCGGCGTCAGCCACGGCGGCGGTGGACACAGAAGATAAGAGGCAGTACTATACTTGCTTTGTTAACTGGAAAGTTAGTGAAGGAATGCTATCGAATCCCCGTAGCCCTTGGCAGGGTATAAGAAACGCGACACGCTCTCGCTCTGTCGCAGAGCGTAGCGGTACATAAGCGGTCAAAGTACGACCGCTAAGTACCGACGTCTGCTTACGGTCTGCTTATTCTTATACCCAGCCTGGGCTACTGTTTTTTTCACAGGCTTCCAGAACGCAGAACGCCCATGGCGGATGGAATGTCATGCCGCGATGTCTGTTGGAGGGTGTTGATATTTTCTTGAAAAGTGT
>CAVJMX010000007.1:0-51133 GCA_963650795.1 Bacteroidales bacterium H4 | reverse complement strand
CTTCCGCCGGAATGGTTCCGATTTGGTAAAAAGAACGCTTAAGCGTATAAATAACGCATAAATTCAGGAAAAAGTGCAGAGACTGTCCTTAAACAGATAGAAGGAGGAAATGCAGAAGATGGATTATATCAATGCTTTCTGGGTGGGCGGTCTGATCTGTGCTTTGGTGCAGATCCTGATGGAAAAGACGAAGATGATGCCGGGGCGCATTATGGTGCTCTTAGTGGTCACCGGAGCGGTGATCAGTGCCCTTGGCTGGTATGAACCTTTTCAGGATTATGCGGGGGCGGGTGCCAGTGTACCACTGCTTGGTTTTGGAAATGTATTAATGAAGGGCGTGAAAGAAGCGGTGCAGGAACAGGGCTTTTTAGGGCTTTTTGCCGGAGGCTTCAAGGCAGGTGCCGTGGGAACCTCCGCAGCGTTGATCTTCGGATATCTGGCAAGTCTGCTCAGCAAGCCGAAGATGAAGGAATAAAGGAATAGGAGAGCAGAGCTACAGTTCTTCGTAAGCAATCCCCTTCATGTCCAAATATTTTTTCAGTGCCTTGTCCCATGCGGTGTCAGCGCTTTTGTCCATAGTGAAGACCTGATAGGCACATCCGGTGGTCAGAACCGTCTTTTCCCCGTCGTAGCGGATGTTCAGAACCAGCGCCCGGATGACGTCCGGATCGACCTGCGCTTTTGTCAGCATGGCAGCTGCTTTATCGGGCTGCATATGAAGTACGAATTTAAAATACAAAGGAGTGTGTTTTCCCTTGATCAGGTCAAAGCACAGTCCTTTTATTTTGCTCCAGGACTGCAGATCCCAGGGAATACAATCCTCGCCCCGCTCCTCGGCAGGGTAGAAGTCCTTATTGATATGCCCGTCGATCGTCACGGTGAGGGCGGTACTGACGGTGGCTTCCTCTAACAGGAAAGGATCAAAAGTGTCCGCTACCAGCAGGTGGTTCATAAAATTTTTCATGGATGTAATCTGTAACGCGATCATGGGGACTCCTTACTTAGTATTAATAGGAACAATTAACAGTATAAACGATGTCCGGGAAAAAGGAAATATGAATATTTTGTGTAAAAGCTTTACGGATCAAATATTTCGTGCTATTATAAGTAGTATTAAAAACTACATAGCATAGTTTTATTAAAAATAACGAATAATCAATTATATGGAGATAGATAATATGAGTTTTAAAATTGTAGTAGACAGCTGTTGTGAATTGCCGGAGGAGTATCTGCAGGATCCCCGGTTTGAGATCGTTTCGTTGGGACTGGAAGTGGGAGACTATCGAATCCAGGATGACGAGAACTTTGATCAGGCGGAATTCCTGAAAAAAGTAGCGGAATATCCGAAATGCCCCAAGTCCGCATGCCCTTCCCCGGAGAAGTTCCGGGAAGCATACCACACGGAGGCGGAGCATGTGTACGCCATCACTTTATCCTCCCATCTGAGCGGAAGCTACAACAGTGCCGTGCTGGGAATGAATCTTTATCGGGAAAAATACGGTAAGAAGCAGATCCATGTCATTGATTCCGAATCCGCCAGCTGTGGTGAGACCCAGATCGTGAAGAAGCTGGTAGAATTGGAAGAACAGGGACTTCCCTTTACAGAGATCGTAAAGCAGATCGAAGAATTCCGCAGCAATATTCATACGTATTTTGTACTGGATAATCTGGAGACCTTACGGAAAAACGGAAGACTTACCGGTGTGAAAGCACTGGTGGCATCCACACTGAATATCAAGCCGATCATGGCAGGAGATAAAGGAAGCATCATTCAGAGAGGACAGAACGTCGGCATGAAGAAAGCGCTCCGTAGAATGGCAGAGATCATACTGGAGGAAGCCGGCGATACGAAAGACCGCGTTCTGATGATCACCCACTGCAATGCTCCTGAGCGCGCCGAGACCATGAAGAAGCTTCTTATGGAGAAGGCACAGTTCAAGGATTGCCTGATTATGGACACACGTGGCGTCAGCAGCATGTATGCCAACGACGGCGGCGTAATCGTAACGGTGTAAACAGAACGTTACGCATGATACTCTGCCAGAAGCTGTTTCGCGTAAGCGACGCAGTCTCTGTGCAGAGAAAACTTTTTGCCATCGCACATGATGACTTTACGAAATCCCAGTTTCTCGATGTATCTGCCGTTGAGGATGGTCTTAACGGTAGGGGCGAAGAAAGTGGGATGATTTTCTATCTGGGAGAATAAATTGATAGCGGTGGTAGCGACTTTTACGGTACGACCGTCCTTCAGGGTGACGATGACATTGCGTCCCTCTTCCTCAGCGTAGAGGATATCCGGCTCGGTCACATAGACGGTATCTTCATCTTCACGGAGCTCGATGAGGGGAACCGCTTTTGCCATGATCTCCAGCGCATGATCGATGCTCTGCGCCAGTTCCGCTACTTTGATGGGCTTGTCTAAGAAGATGACATTTTCCGGATAGGACTGTTCTCTATAGTTGATCTTGGAACAGCACAGTACGATGGGCGCGTTGACACCCTGGGCTGTGAGGGCATTGACTACGTCCGTGCCGGTAGTTCCTTCCGTCAGGCACATGTCGATATAGAAGGCATCGTATTGCATGGGATTGGACAACAGCGCGTTGGAATTACCGAAAGAATCGGTATAAATGATCCCTGTGGATGCTGCACGCTTGTCGGACTCCCGTTTTAATAAGCGCTCCAACTGTTTTCTGTCGGCTACATTATCATCACACACTGCTATATGCATATCGACACCTCCCAAAAACTATGTAAAACACATTCATAAAATTAGTATAGCATAACTCCTATCTGAATAAAAGGACAAAAAGCAGTACCTGGACCACCAGGATCGCAGGCATACCGTACTTAAAATACCAGTGCTTGGTCTTGTGACGGAAGTGCTGCATCCCCAGGATACATCCCAGGCTGCCACCCAAAAGCGCCGTGAAAAAAAGAGAAGCCTCCGAGATGCGCCAGGCACCCCGGATGGCTCTTTTTTTATCGACGCCCATGATCACATATCCTACGACATTGATGATCACCAGATACAGGATCACCACAGTAATTATAGTCTGTGCAGTTATCATAGACACCTCATTATTTTAATCTTAGTTGCCGAGCTTCTTCTCGTTCTCCTGCAGCTTCATGGCACGAACCTTCAGAGACAGACCGAACAGGTTGATGAAGCCTTCTGCATCGTGATGATCATACAGATCACCGGTGGTGAAGGAAGCCAGGTTCTCATTGTACAGAGAGTAAGGAGAAGTGGTTCCGGCTTTGATGATGTTGCCCTTGTAGAGCTTGAACTTTACTTCGCCGGTTACATATTCCTGCGTCTTCTCGATGAATGCCTGCTCTGCTTCACGAAGAGGAGTGAACCATTTGCCTTCGTATACCAGACTTGCGAACTTTGCACCCATTTCCTTCTCGAATGCATAGGTATCACGATCCAGGATCAGCTCTTCCAGCTGCTGGTGAGCTTCCATCAGAATGGTACCGCCGGGAGTCTCATAGACACCACGGGACTTCATGCCAACGACACGGTTCTCTACGATATCTACGATACCGATACCGTGCTTGCCGCCCAGCTTGTTCAGGGTACGGATGATATCGGAGACCTTCATCTTCTCGCCGTTAACGGAAGTGGGAACACCTTTTTCAAAGGTCATGGTCACATATTCGCCCTCATCGGGAGCCTTCTCGGGAGTTACACCAAGTACCAGCAGATGCTCGTAGTTGGGTTCGTTGCCGGGATCTTCCAGCTCCAGACCTTCGTGGCTGATGTGCCAGATGTTACGGTCACGGCTGTAAGAAGAATCGGTGGAGAAAGGAAGGTGAATGCCATGAGCCTTGCAGTACTCGATCTCGGATTCACGGGAGTCCATGTTCCACTTGTCGCTTCTCCAGGGAGCGATGATCTTGATATCGGGAGCCAGAGCCTTGATGCCCAGCTCGAAACGGATCTGGTCGTTACCCTTGCCGGTAGCACCGTGGCAGATAGCTACAGCGCCTTCTTTTCTGGCGATCTCTACCAGCTTCTTGGCGATCAGGGGTCTTGCCATGGAAGTGCCTAACAGATACTTGTTTTCGTATACGGCATGTGCCTGTACACAGGGAACGATATAATCATCACAGAATTCATCGATAACGTCTTCGATATACAGCTTGGAAGCGCCGCAGGCTTTTGCTCTCTCTTCCAGACCGTCCAGCTCCTCTGCCTGTCCGCAGTTGACGCAGACACAGATAACCTCGTAGTCAAAATTCTCCTTCAGCCAGGGAATGATAGCGGTAGTATCCAGACCGCCGGAATAAGCCAAAACTACTTTTTCCTTCATGATAAAATCCTCCGTTAATGGTATTTATATAATGTCAGTGATCGTTTGTTACGCTCTGACAATTACTATACAACATTATAATCGCAAAAGCAAGCAGAAAAGTTGCATAAATAAATCATAAATATGAATAAAACAAATTAAAATATGCACATAAATGCATAAAACTAAAAATATACAGTATATTTATACATAAAATCAGACACCATATGCATAGAACGGTCAGTCACTGATCTTTTCGATGCCGGAGATGTCGCTGTCGATCATCAGGGAGTAATTCGTATAATAGACCACGAACCCGGGCTTGGCACCCGCAGGCTTTTTCACCTGTTTCTTCTGAACGTAATCGATCTCCACTTTTTCCTGCTCCCTGCCCTTGGAATAGTAGGCAGCCAGGCGTCCTGCCTCTTCAAAAGTGCGGTCCGGCAGCTCCTTCCCCTCGGTCTTTACCACCACGTGGGAGCCGGGAATGCCCTTCGCATGGAACCACCAGTCGTTTCCGGTGGCGAATTTGAAGGTCAGTTCATCGTTCTGGAAATTATTTTTCCCCACATAAATGTGGAAGCCGTCGCTGCTCAGATAATGGAAAGGCTTGCTGGTGACCTTCGCTTTTTTCGTGCCGCCTTTTCTGCGGATGTAACCGCTCTGGGTCAGCTCTTCCTTGATCTCCACCAAATCTTCTTCCTTCAGGGCAATGTCTAACGCCGTGCTGATGGTCTCTAAGTGATCGATCTCTTCCTTTACCTGTTTGGTCAGCTCGGACAGTGCCTCGTAGGTACGCTTTAATTTTCCGTATTTGTCAAAATATTTCTTCGCATTTTCTGTGGCGGAGAGGGTGGAATCCAAAGGGATCGTTACCGGCTCGTTCGTATAATAGTTTACCGCCGTGAGGGATTTGTCACCGGGCTTTGCACTGTAACCGTAAGTATTCAACAGTTCTCCGTAGATCCGGTATTTTTCCCGCTTCTCCGTATCCTTCATCTGGGTCAGCTGGAGATCATACTTTTTAATGTCACGCTCCAGAGCGGTCTGCACGATGCGGCGCAGATCGGAAGATTTCTGACGGATTCTGGTTAATGTATTTTTCTCCGCGTAAAAATGCTCCAGCAGGGCGGACATGGAAGCATAGGACTCCAGGTGATCCGCACCGGTGCCATACATCGTCAGGGGAACCGCCGCGTATTCCACGGGGCGGGTGCCGGTGTAAGCGATGCAGGGGGAGAAGGTTTCTTCCTTAATAGAAGTAACCATTTTGGAAAACACCCCGTACAAAGTATGATAATCCTCCGGTGTCAGTGCCGCCGTAGGGCGCTCTCCATCGATGCCCGTCTCATGGCACAGCTCCTGCGCCAGTACCGGAGAGATACCGGTGAAGCTTCCGTAGATCGCCTTGAAGACCGGCTGGGGCTTGGAGGCAAGGGCTGCCTGAAATGTATTTTCATCGCAGGTCAGGGCATCCAGTTTGTCCTGGGTGTGGGCGATGAAGTAAGGACGCCCCGGCAGGACTTCCCGGACACTGCTGACAGCGGCGGATACGTGCTTGATACTGTCGACGATCATATTATCGTCATTACAGAAGATCAGGTTACTGTGCTTGCCCATCAGCTCCATGACCAGTGTCTTGTGCCGCAGGTCACCCATTTCGTCCAAATGTTCAATGTCGATATGCACGATACGCTCCAGTCCCGGCTGGGAGATATTCACGATACGACCGTTCTGTAAGTGCTTGCGCAGCAGCATGCAGAAGTTGGGAGCTGTCATGGGGCTGGGCTTGTTGCTCTCCGTCAGATAGATCAGGGGAAGAGAAGCACTGGCGGACAGAAGCAGTCTCTTCTGACCCGTGGGCTGCTTGATCGTTAACAGCAGCTCATCATTTTCCGGCTGGGCGATCTTGTACAGCCGTCCGCCGATCAGTTCCTTTTTTAATTCTGATATTACACAGGCAATGGTAACGCCGTCAAAAGCCATAATTTCCTCATTTCTGTGTCTGAAAATGACACGCAGATTAAACTGAAATCATTGTAACAGACTTTGGCGGGAAAAGAAAGAGGATGCGGATTTTGCGTTGCATATCTTAAGAAATTCTACTATAATGTGTTTAATTGATTACATCAGAACGGAAAGATAAAACAGATGAAAGAATTGGAATATCCTTTTGATCCGGAATGGATCCTGAAAAAGAAAAAAGCACTGAAGCGGGAACTGCTTCAGAATGCGGAACAGACATTTTTGGAGAAAAAAATTGCGATTCTAGGAGGAAGCACGACCCGTGATATTCGTGACATTCTGGAATTGTTTCTGTTAAATTACGGCATCCGTCCTTTGTTTTATGAATCGGAATACAATCAGTATTATACGGACGGGATGTTTCCCAATCCGGCACTGGAGGAATTCCATCCGGATATCCTATATATTCACACATCCAATCGAAATATTGAACAGTTCCCTTCCCTGGAGGATGACAGGACAATGGTAACACAGAAGCTGCAGGCGGAGTATGAACGTTTTCAGGCGCTGTGGGAGCATCTGCATGCGACTTACGGCTGCCCGGTGATACAGAATAATTTTGAACCGCCCTTTTACCGGCTGTTGGGAAACAGAGACGCCTTTGATTACAGAGGAAGATGGAATTATATTCAGAGACTGAATCAGCTTTTTTATGAATATGCGGATACCCATCAGGATTTTTATATCCATGATATCTGCTATGAAGCAGCGGATTACGGGCTGGAGCGCTGGTCGGATCCTTTTTATTGGAATATGTATAAATATGCCATGTGCGTGCCGGCAATTCCCTATACGGCATTCCAGCTGGCGCGGATCATCAAGTCCATCTTCGGCAGAAATAAAAAGGTACTGAATTTAGACCTGGATAATACGCTGTGGGGTGGTGTGATCGGAGACGACGGTCCGGAGAATATTGAGATCGGACAGGAGACATCGCTGGGACAGACTTACGCGGAGTTTCAGGATTACCTGAAGCAGCATAAAAAACTGGGAGTTCTGCTGTCGGTGAATTCTAAAAATAATGAGGAGACGGCACAGCAGGGACTGGACAGAGCGGACAGTGTTCTGAAGCGGGAAGATTTTGTGGCTTTCCGGGCAAACTGGGAACCGAAGAGTCATAATCTGTGCGCCACAGCCGAAGAATTAAAACTGCTGCCGGAAAGCTTTGTGTTTGTGGATGATAATCCCGCGGAACGGGAGATCGTAAGACAGGAGGTTCCGGGGGCAGCAGTTCCGGAACTTACGAAGGTGGAGGATTATATCCGTGTGCTGGACCGGAGCGGATTCTTCGAGGTGACCAATTTCTCCGAAGATGATCTGAAGCGCAATGAAATGTACCTGGCAAATGAAAAACGCAGCATCATGCAGAAGAGTTTTTCCGATTACGGAGAATATCTAAGGTCTCTGGAGATGAAGGCGGAGATCGAAGCTTTCTGCCCGGCATACTTTTCCAGAATCGCACAGCTGACAAATAAGAGCAATCAGTTCAATCTGACAACTCACCGTTACAGCCAGTCGGAGATTGAGCAGATCGCAGCGGCTCCAGAATATCTGACGTTATACGGACGACTGGAGGACAAATTCGGAGACAACGGTGTGGTCAGCATTGTGATCGGACGGAAGGAAAAGGACATTTTACATATCGAATTGTGGCTCATGAGCTGCAGAGTTCTGAAACGGGACATGGAATATGCCATGATGGATGCCCTGGTGAAACGGTGCAGAGTGTGTGGAATCACTCAGATCTACGGATACTATTATCCTACTGCAAAAAACGCCATGGTAAAGGAGTTCTATGTATTGCAGGGATTTGAGAAACTGGAGGAGGATGCAGAAGGAAATGCCAAATGGTTCTTCCGGATCCCGGAGCAGTATGCCCTGAAAAATCAGGTGATCATAGTAACGGAAAGTGAAAAGTGAGTATAAATAAACCTACAGAAAACAGGAGAAAAACAGATGACAAGAGAAGAAGTATTTGAGAGACTGAACAAGGTATTTCAGGATGTGTTTGATGACGAGACCATCGTGGTAAACGACAACACCACTTCTGAAGACATTGATGACTGGGATTCTTTTGAACACATCAATCTGATCGTGGCGGTGGAAGAGGAATTTTCCATCAAAATTCCCATGGGTAAAGTAGTAACCATGAAAAACGTAGGAGAAATGGCAGACATTATTCTGCAGCTGGGGAACTAAATATGACGATCACATCTTTTGCGTATCTGCTGTTTCTGACAGTGGGTGCAGGCATCTATTATCTGCTTCCGAAAAAGCTGCAATGGGTGGAACTGCTCGGGCTGAGCGTTCTGTTTTATTGCATTGTGGCTACCCCGTATACACTGGTATATGTGCTGATTGCCACGGCAGCAACGTATTTCGCAGGAGTTTCTGCGGAAGCGGGCGGCAGGCGGGCAGCAATCGCCGGAGTGACCGCAGTGGTGATCAATGCGGTGCTGTGGTTTGCCCTGAAAGGGTATGCTTTGTGGGCACCGCCTTTTCAGGGGTTGGGACTTACGGTGAAGGCACCGGTGGCAGCTTTGGGAATGGGCTATTATACACTGCAGGCGGTTGGCTATATTTTGGATTGTTACTGGGGAAACAGCAAGCCCCTGAAGAATCCGTTGAAAGTACTGTTGTTTCTGACCTTTTTCCCGCAGATGATCACGGGTCCCATCAGCCGTTTTCACGAACTGGAAGACATGTATGAGGGACGGAAGCTTTCCTATCAGAATCTGACCTACGGTGCGCAGCGGATCCTCTGGGGATTTTTCAAAAAGCTGGTGCTGGCGGAACGGGTGGCTGTTTTCGTGACGGCAATCTGGGGGAATCCGGAGCAATATAACGGCTTCTACAGCTGGATCGCGTTCGTGGCATTCCCGCTGCAGCTTTATGCGGATTTTTCCGGCTGCATTGATATTGCTCTTGGAACGGCGGAGATCTTCGGAATCAAGCTTCCCGAGAACTTTAACTCCCCGTTTTTCTCAAGAACCACGCAGGAATTCTGGCAGAGATGGCATATCACCTTGGGAACCTGGACCAAGGATTATATTCTCTATCCGGTATTAAAATGCAGCCCCATGCAGAAGCTTTCGCGTTCACTTCAGAAAAAATGGGGCAAGAAAGCCGGAAAACTGGCAGTCACCGCAGTGGGAATGTTCTGTGTGTGGATGTTTATCGGACTGTGGCACGGCGAGATGAAATACGTCGTGGGAGAAAGTCTGTGGTACTGGATCTTGTTGATGCTGGGAGAGATTTTTGCCAAAAGCTGTAAAAAATGGAAGAGTTCCCTGGGCATTGCCGGAGACAGCTTCAGCTGGCATCTGTTCCAGTCCCTCCGCACATTTTTGATTTATGCCATAGGAATCGTGTTCTTCCGGGCGGACAATCTGGCAGCGGCATTTTCCTTCCTGGGAGATGTGGGCGGTGTCCTGATCGGCAGACATTTTAATCCCTGGGTGCTTTTTGACGGCAGCATAGAAGTACTGGGATTGAGTTCCGCAGATCTGTGGATCATCGTGATCTCCGTGGTACTGCTGTTCGTGGTGGGTGCCCTGCGGGAAAAATACGGTTACGCCAGGGAATGGGTGAGCAGACAGCTCCTTCCCTTCCGGTGGCTTGTATGGTGCGGACTGTTTTTAATGGTAGTATTGTATGGAAAATACGGTGCGCAGTACGATTCCGTGAACTTTATCTATCAGGCATTTTGAGGTAGTAAGTATGACAAAAAAGGAAGTATGCAAGATAATAGGATTCCTGGCGGTATTGTTGCTTGCCTTGTACGGCTGTTCACTGATCTGCTTCCGCAATCTGCGGGGATTTAATGATCACGAGGATTTTTATGACTGTGAACAGGATACTGTGGATGTGATCTTCGTGGGAGGAAGTATGTCTTACAGCGGATTTTCCCCCATGGAATTATATGAAAAATACGGAATCAGCAGTTATAATTTCGGAACCTCGAACCAGTCTATGCTGGCAGGATATCTGTGGGCAATGGAAGCCTGTGAAAAACAGGATGTGAAAGTGGTCGTAGTGGAGGCGATGGAGGTACCGATGTCCCACGGAGAGGTGGCTACGGATGTGCGTTCCCTCTTCAGCATGGGGATGAACGGGAACTATCGCAGGCTTGCCGGAGTGTACAAGCGCAATGCAATGAATGTACTGTTGCCGGTGTTTATCCTGCACGATGAATGGAGAATTGACGGGGATACTTTTCGGGACGAAGAGGATGCGGATTATCTCAGAGGATTTGTTCCTATTAACAGCTACGCAGGAGAGGAGTACCGGGAATCTATCTTACAGGAGGATCCCGAGGCGACCACGTATCTGAATTTCACCTATGTGGATAAGCTCAGAGAGTACTGCGAGGAAAAGGGGATTGGGCTGATCTTCGTCAAGACACTGATGGCAAGCAATGAGGTGAACCACTGGGATGACGGCTGCCATAACAGACTGCAGGAATATACGGAAGAATACGGAATCCCTTTTATCGATTTCAATACAGCACAGTATCGGGAAGCAGCGGGACTGGTGATATCGGAAGATGTGGCTGCGGATCTCAGACATATGAACGTCGATGGGGCGTACAAAGTAACGGATTATCTGGGAGAATATTTGCTGGAGCATTATGGAGATACTTTGCGGCAGTGGCAGGATCCCAAGTTGGATACACAGACACTGGAAGGATATCATAAGATCCTGGAAGAATTATAAAGCGTATGGATGCATATTATTACAGAAGAAAATTCATTAAAATGTTTAAAAATAGTGTATACATGCATAAATATACATGAATAAATGAAATTAATGCATAAAAATGAAAAAGTAGTAGACATTTAAGTAAAAAGTGATATTATGGAACTATTCAGAGTCAGGTAAGGGTTCTGAATAGTTCCATAGACAAGAGTGAGGTAGAAAAATGATCAAAGTAGGAATCATCGGAGCAACCGGTTATGCCGGAGGAGAACTGGTACGTATCCTGTTAAACCACAAGGATGCCAAGATCGTATGGTACGGTTCCCGAAGCTATATAGATAAGAAGTATTATCAGGTATATCAGAATATGTTCCAGCTGGTGGAAGATATCTGTAAGGATGACAATCTGGAAGAACTGGCGAAGCAGGTGGATGTGATCTTTACCGCAACTCCGCAGGGCTTCCTGGCAGGACTTTTAACCGAGGAGATCCTCTCTCAGGTGAAGATCGTGGATCTGTCCGCCGATTACCGGATCAAGGACGTAGCTACCTATGAAAAATGGTACGGCATCGAGCATAAGTCTCCGCAGTTCATCGAAGAGGCTGTATACGGACTTTGCGAGATCAACCGTGACAAGATTACAGACAAGACCCGACTGGTAGCCAACCCCGGCTGTTATACCACCTGCTCGATCCTGACTGCTTATCCTATGGTAAAGGAAGGCATGATCGATGTGAACACCCTGATCGTAGATGCCAAGTCCGGAACCTCCGGTGCGGGAAGAGGAGCCAAGGTGCCCAATCTGTTCTGCGAAGTGAATGAAAATATGAAGGCTTACGGCGTGGCAAGCCACAGACATACCCCTGAGATCGAGGAGCAGTTAGGCTATGCGGGCAACTGTCAGGTGACCATCAACTTTACCCCGCACCTCGTACCCATGAACAGGGGAATCCTGGCAACCGAGTATGCAACACTGAAGAGAAAACCGGACGGCACACTTCCTACTTATGAAGAAGTAAAGGCTGTCTATGATAAATATTATGCAAACGAGAAATTTGTCCGCGTGCTGGATAAGGGCAGCTGCCCCGAGACCAAGTGGGTGGAAGGCAGCAACTACGTGGACATCAATTTCGTCATTGACGAGCGTACCGGACGCATTATTATGATGGGTGCGCTGGACAATCTGGTAAAAGGTGCCGCAGGACAGGCGGTACAGAACATGAACCTGCTGTTTGGACTTCCCGAGAGCGAAGGCCTTGAGCTGGTTCCCTGCTTCCCTTAAAGCAGTGACAGGAAAAGGATCAGAAAGGATTAGATACATAAAATGAGCAAACAGTTTACGATCAAACCAATGACCATAGAAGATTATGACGGTCTGCATGCCCTCTGGATGACCATTCACGGTTTCGGTATCCGGAGCATCGATGATTCCAGAGAAGGTGTGGAGCGTTTTATCAATAGGAATCCCGGCACCAGCGTGGTGGCAATCGGGGAGGACGGAGCCGTAGTGGGCGGCATTCTCTGCGGTCATGACGGACGACGAGGCTGTCTGTATCATGTATGTGTCCGGGAAGATTACAGAAGACTTGGCATCGGTAAAGCCATGGTAGTCCACTGCATGAATGCGCTGAAAGCAGAGCATATCAACAAAGTCAGCCTGATTGCTTTTACCCAGAATGACATAGGAAACGCTTTCTGGAAATGCATCGGCTGGACGAAGCGGGAAGATTTGAACTATTATGACTTTACTCTGAATGAAGAGAATATTACGGCATTTAATAAATAGAAAAGGAGAGTATTCCAAATGAAACAGATCCAGGGCGGTGTGACCGCAGCAAAAGGCTTTGAGGCAGCAGGCGTAGAGGCTGCCATTAAATATAAGAATCGTAAGGATATGGCACTGATCGTAAGTAAGGCTCCCTGCACCGTGGCAGGCACTTTTACCTCCAACGTGGTAAAAGCGGCTCCCGTGCTGTGGGATAAGCAGATCGTGGAACATTCCGCATACGCACAGGCAGTGGTCGTCAATTCCGGAATCGCCAATGCCTGTACCGGCAAACAGGGACTGGACTGCTGTGAGGCAGAGGCAAAATGTGCTGGAGAACTGTTGGGCGTGCCCACAGATGCTGTACTGGTGGCATCCACCGGTGTTATCGGCATGCAGATTCCTGTAGATAAGATCACCGCCGGAATCAAAAAACTGGTGGCAGCCAAGGCAGACACCCTAGAGGCAGGTTCCGAAGCAGCCCATGCCATCATGACTACTGATACCATTTCCAAAGAAATTGCCATAGAGACCGAGATCGGTGGCAAGACCGTGACTTTAGGCGGTATGTGCAAAGGTTCCGGCATGATCCATCCGAATATGTGCACCATGCTTGGATTCGTAACTACCGATGTGAAGATATCCAAAGAAATGTTACAGAAGTGCGTCAGCGCAGACGTAGTAGATTCCTTTAACATGATCTCCGTGGACGGAGATACCTCCACCAACGATACCCTGTTAGTACTGGCAAACGGCATGGCAGATAACGAGGAGATCACCGCAGAGGGTGAAGATTATGACAACTTCTGCAAGGCACTGCACGAGATCACCACTTTCCTGGCAAAGAAAATAGCAGGCGATGGCGAAGGTGCCACAGCCCTGTTTGAGACCAAAGTAATAAATGCTGCCAGCAAGGAAGATGCCAGAACTCTGGCGAAATCCGTGATCTGTTCTTCTCTGACCAAGGCAGCCATCTTCGGACATGATGCCAACTGGGGACGTATCCTCTGCGCACTGGGCTATTCCGGAGCTAAATTTGATCCGGAAAATGTAGATCTGTATTTTGAGAGCAAGAGCGGTAAGATCCATATCTTCGGTAATGGTGTGGCATGCGATTACAGCGAGGAAGAGGCAACGAAGATCCTCTCCGATCCGGAAGTCACCGCACTGGTGGATATGCATATGGGCGAAGCAGAGGCTACCGCATGGGGCTGTGACTTAAGCTATGACTATGTGAAGATCAACGCAGACTATCGTTCTTAAAACAAAGCTAAAAGAAAATGACAGGTGGATCGCAGCATCTGCGGAAATGAGGATAAAATGGAAAAAGATATGGAACAGGTAATGAGAAAAGCAGAGGTGCTGATCGAGGCACTTCCTTACATACAGAAATTCAACCGAAAGATCATCGTGGTAAAATACGGCGGCAGCGCCATGAGTAACGAAGAACTGCAGAAAAACGTCATCAAGGACGTGACACTGTTGAAGCTGGTAGGTTTCAAGCCCATCATCGTGCACGGCGGTGGCAAGGAGATCAGCCGCTGGGTCGGCAAGGTCGGCAAAGAAGCAAAGTTCGTCAACGGTCTGCGTGTCACCGACGAGGAGACCATGGAGATCGCCGAAATGGTACTGAACAAGGTGAACAAGAGCCTGGTGACCATGGTGGAGGAGCTGGGTGTCAAAGCAGTCGGTGTCAGCGGCAAGGACGGCGGTCTGCTCCAGGTAGAGAAAAAATATTCCGACGGACAGGACATCGGTTATGTGGGTGAGATCACCGGCGTAAATCCCGATATCCTCTTCGACATGCTGGAGAAGGATTACCTGCCCATCATCGCGCCCATCGGACTGGACAAGGATTACAACACCTACAATATCAATGCGGATGATGCTGCCTGCGCCATTGCCAAAGCAGTACATGCGGAGAAGCTGGCATTCCTGACAGATATCGAAGGTCTGTACAAGGACATCAATGACAAGTCCACCTTTATCTCCAGACTGACAGCCTCCGAAGCAGAGAGCCTGATCCACGACGGTTATATCGGCGGTGGCATGCTGCCGAAGTTAAATAACTGTACTTCCGCAATCCGTAACGGTGTAAACCGTGTGCATATCCTGGATGGACGTCTGGCACACTGCCTGTTACTGGAGATATTCACGAATCAGGGTATCGGAACTGCAATTATATCCGATGAGGAGTGAAAAATATTTAGCATTTTCTGAAGGAAAAGAACATTTGCGGAATGGAGAAGAAGATGAGCGATACAATGAAAGAATATATTGCAGAGGCGGAGAAAGACCTGCTGCATACTTATAACCGGTATCAGATCGTCCTGGACAAGGGCGAGGGCGTACATCTGTATGATACCAACGGGAAAAAATATCTGGATTTCGTAGCCGGAATCGCTGTATTTGCTTTGGGCTATCAGAACAAGGCATACAACGATGCACTGAAGGCACAGATCGACAAGGTGATCCACACCTCCAACTATTATTATAATGTGCCCGCTATTGAAGCGGCACGTAAGATCAAAAAGGTATCCGGCATGGACCGTGTATTTTTCACGAACTCCGGTGCGGAAGCGGTGGAAGGCGCCATCAAGGCAGCCAGAAAATACGCTTACCTGAAGGATGGCTGCACCGACCATGAGATCATTGCCATGAACCATTCCTTCCATGGCAGAACCATGGGAGCTTTGTCCGTAACAGGCAATCCCAAGTATCGTGAGGCATTTCAGCCTATGATCGGTCATATCAAATTCGCAGATCTGAATGATTTTCAGAGCGTCTTAGATCAGGTGACGGACAAGACCTGTGCTATCATCCTGGAGACTGTACAGGGCGAGGGCGGATTATACCCGGCTACCGAAGAATTCTTAAAACAGGTCAGAGACCTGTGCGATGAGCGGGACATCCTGATGATCTTAGACGAGATCCAGTGCGGTATGGGACGTACCGGCTACATGTATGCATGGCAGCACTTCGGTGTAAAACCGGATATTATGACCTCCGCTAAAGCTCTGGGCTGCGGCGTACCCGTAGGCGCATTCATGATGACAGAAAAGGTCGCACAGCATTCCCTGGCAGCAGGAGATCACGGAACCACTTACGGCGGCAACCCGTTAGCCTGTGCTGCAGTGGAAAAAGTGCTTGATTTATTCGAAGAGGACCATATAATAGAACATGTGAGAGAGGTAGCGCCTTATCTGGAACAGCGCCTGAATGAGCTGGCAGACAAATACGACTGCATTAAGGAACGCCGCGGTGTGGGACTGATGCAGGGACTGGTATTTGACCATCCGGTAGGAGACATCATTAACAAGGCATTGGAGAAGGGATTAATTCTGATCAATGCCGGTGCGGAGATCATCCGTTTTGTACCGCCTCTCGTCATTACCAGAGAAAATGTGGACGAAATGATTGCTATTTTGGACACCTGTATCGAATAAGAGGTTTAGGTGAATTTATGTTTTTGAAAAAAAGAATTATCGCTACAGCAGCTGTGATCGCCATGGCTGCTGCAGCTATTTACGGAAGTACGCAGGAAATGAGTCAGACGCAGGATGTCGGAAGCGGTCTGCAGCTGTTTCGCGGGAAAGAGACCATCTACTGCTGGTATTCGGATGAATCTCTGTCCGGTTATATCAATGCGGCGGCAGTGTCTTTCGGAGAGCAGAACGGTGTCCGTGTGATTCCGGTGCTGACTTCCGACAGTGAATACCTGGAGGCAATTAATCAGGAGACCCTGCATGCCGACCAGATGCCGGATGTGTATCTGTTGAGCAGTGATTCCCTGGAAAAGGCTTATCTTGCAGGACTGGCAGCGAAGGTGCCGGATACGGAAGAGATCTGTAATACGGATCATTTTTCCCAGGCAGCGCTGTCTGCGGTGACCTATAATGATAAAATTATCGGTTACCCTGTTTATTTTGATACCAGTGCACTGGTGTACAATGAAGATTATCTCCTTACCTGGGCGACCCAGCAGGCGCAAAAAGAGCTGGCGGGCAGCAGTGACAATGACGAACCGGTAGGAGAAGGCGAGGAGATCATCGAGGAAGATGCACTTCCGGAGGATGAGACCGGGGAGCAGGTTACGGCGGATGAAGCAGCGGTCAACGCGCTGGCAGAGCAGTATTTTGCGAATGCACTGCCTTCTACGGTGGATGATCTGCTGAACATTGCGGACACTTTTGATGCCCCGGAGGGCGTGGAAGGTGTCATGAAATGGGATGTGAATAACATTTTCTACAACTACTGGATTGTGGGCAACTACATGATCGTGGGCGGCGATCCCGGGGATGACAGAAATGATATCGATATCAACAATCCGGAGACCATACAGTGCCTGGAAGTGTACAAGGCACTGAACCAGTTCTTCTTCATCGAGTCCGATACGGTGACCTATGACTCCGTCATTCAGGATTTCATTGATGGGAAGACCATGTTTACCATCGGCACCACAGATGTGGTAAAACGCTTAGAGGAGGCAAAAGCGGACGGCAGCCTTACGTTTAATTACGGAATTGCCCGTATGCCGGATGTCAGTGCGGAACTTCAGAGCAGATCCCTGTCTGTGACCGGAGCAGCGGTCATCAACGGCTATACGGAGCACAAGGAGCTGGCGGATCGTTTTGCGGCGTACCTTGCGGAAGGGTATTCCGACGGTCTGTATGAGCGTTCCGGGAAAATGCCCGCAAGCCTCAAAGCAGCGGAAAATGCGGACAACGGAGCACTTGCTATTTTCGCAGATGAGTATGCGAACAGCGTATCTCTGCCGAAAATGCTGGAGACGGGGAATTTCTGGATGCAGCTGGAGGTATTGTTCTCCAAGGTATGGAACGGCGAAGATGTGACTACACTGGTAGAGCAGCTGGCAGAAACGATTGCCAGACAGGTAGGCGGTGCAGAGAGCTAGAACGGTGCCGTAAAATATGAATGAAGGAACCGATCACAGGATAGACTACTATTAAAAAGAAAAGGTGGTAGAATCCTATGATCGGTTTTTTAATTGCTTTAGTGTCCGGTGCATTGATGAGTATTCAGGGAGTGTTCAATACCCAGGTGACGAAATCCACCGGTATCTGGACTGCCAGTGCCTTCGTGCAGTTCACGGCGTTGCTGGTATGTCTGGGAGCCTGGCTGTGCACAGAGCGGACTTCGTTCCTGAAGGTATGGCAGGTGGAGCCGAAATACATGTTGCTTGGCGGTGCCATCGGAGCTTTTATTACGTATACCGTGATCCGCAGCATGGATGCCCTGGGACCGGCGAAAGCGGTAATGCTCATCGTGGTAGCGCAGCTGGCGGTGGCGTATATTATAGAACTCTTCGGATGGTTCGGCGTGGAGAAGCAGCCCTGGGAGTGGCGCAAGGCGGTCGGCATGGCGGTAGCAATTGCGGGAATCGTTATTTTCAAGTGGAAATAGGCGAACAAACGGCTTGTAAATTCCGGCTGATTCCAGTACAATGAAAGTTAACAGCATAGAGAGGCAATCCCCTGAGAGTGAATGACAGGAAGGGGACTATGATGTTTTTGAAAGGTATTTTTAGAATAAAATATGAATGTTTGATCGGTTTGCTGGGAGGTATCCTGCTCTTGATGACCGGCTGCGGTGTAAAGGACGAGGCAATCGTTCTGATTCCGTCGGGAGAAGAGACGCAGGAGCTTGCAACACTGGAATCTGTGGAACAGGCGGCGGAGATGATGGATGGTAACCGTGACGAGGCATTTCCGGAAGAGAAAATGCTGTATGTCTATGTCTGTGGTGCTGTGCAGAATCCGGGAGTTGTAGAGGTGCCGGAGGGCAGCAGAGCACAGGAAGCCTTACAACTGGCAGGCGGCATGACGTCTGCGGCGGATCCGTTTTATGTGAATCTGGCGGAGACGGTGACGGACGGGCAGAAGCTGTATTTTCCTACGGCAGAGGAAGCGGAGAGTCTGGAAAATGCTGTGAAAGCGGCAGAGGCGGGACTTGTGAATATCAATACGGCAGACGTGTCTGAGCTGTGTACACTTCCGGGCATCGGGGCTTCCAGAGCGGCGGATATTGTGCGTTACCGGGAGCAGAATGGGGATTTTCAGGCGAAAGAGGATATTATGAAGGTCTCCGGAATCAAACAGAATGCCTATGATAAGCTATGTGATAAAATTACGGTGCAGTGAGAAAATCCAGGCACCGGGAACAGAAAAGTAAGATAGTGAGGTTAAGGAAGATGGCAGGCAAGAAAGTGCTGGTAGTGGATGATGAGAAGCTGATTGTGAAGGGAATCCGTTTCAGCCTGGAACAGGACGATATGGAAGTGGACTGTGCCTATGACGGAGAGGAAGCCCTGCAGATGGCGCATAACAAAGAATATGACATTATATTGCTGGATGTCATGCTGCCGAAGCTGACCGGTTTTGAAGTCTGCCAGCAGATTCGTGAGTTTTCCAATGTGCCGGTGATCATGCTGACCGCCAAGGGCGACGACATGGACAAGATCCTGGGACTGGAATACGGTGCGGACGATTACATAACGAAGCCTTTTAACATTCTCGAAGTGAAGGCAAGAATCAAAGCCATTTTCCGTCGTATGGAGCCGAAAAAGGGAGCCACAGAGGATACCGGCGTCTTAGAAAGCGGCGATCTGAAGCTGGACCGTGAGGGCAGAAGAGCCTATATCCAGGGCAAGGAGATCGGACTGACCGCCAAGGAGTTCGAGGTGCTGGAGCTTCTGATGCTCAATCCGGACAAAGTGTACAGCAGAGAGAATCTGTTAAAACTGGTATGGGGCACGGACTACCCCGGAGATGTGCGTACCGTGGATGTCCATATCCGGAGACTGCGTGAGAAGATTGAACAAAGCCCCAGCGACCCCAGATACGTACACACCAAGTGGGGAGTCGGGTACTACTTTAATGATAAACTCAGCCATGGACAGAATGCGTGACTGCTTGCAGGCGAAGCATTCTGTCCATGAGCGGAGTGAACGAACATGAGCAGGAAGGACGATAGTCCGGAATGCGAATGGGCGTTACGATTTCGAGAGTGCGTCAGCACGAAGAAATCGTGTATCATGTTGTGGAGGCGTATGAGCGTGACTGCTTGCAGGCGAAGCATTCTGTCCATGAGCGGAGTGAACGAACATGAGCAGGAAGGACGATAGTCCGGAATGCGAATGGGCGTTACGATTTCGAGAGTGCGTCAGCACGAAGAAATCGTGTATCATGTTGTGGAGGCGTATGAGCGTGACTGCTTGCAGGCGAAGCATTCTGTCCATGAGCGGAGTGAACGAACATGAGCAGGAAGGACGATAGTCCGGAATGCGAATGGGCGTTACGATTTCGAGAGTGCGTCAGCACGAAGAAATCGTGTATCATGTTGTGGAGGCGTATGAGCGTGACTGCTTGCAGGCAGGCTCATGCGGAACTGAGGTTTTTGTATTGTGAAGAAATGGAATAAAGAACGATTAGTAACTATATGGGAAAAACTGGAGAGCATGATCGCCCTCCGCAGCCTTCGTGTGCGAATTTTCCTCCTGACCCTGGTGGTCGGTCTCGTGCCCTGCATCGCCATGCGCCATGGTATCGTGAGCAATTATGAGGATCTGGCGGTGGAACGGCGGATCACAGTGGTGCAGAACCAGCTGATGATCCTGGCGAACCATCTGATCAGCAACAATTATTTAAGCAGCCACGGTGTCAGAGAAGATACCGGCAACTCCAGAGAAGTCATCAACGCGGAACTGGAGATGCTGTCCAATCTGTACGAAGGTCGTGTGATGATCATTAACAAGAACTTCAAGGTCGAGAAGGATACTTACGGCATCAGTGAAGGGAAGACCATCATTTCCGAGGAAGTCATCAAGTGTTTTCAGGGAGAAAATATTTCCCATTATGATGCGGAACATGGCTACATAGAAATGACCACGCCCATCATGGACACCACAGCCAATACCACGGACGAGAATGGCAAGAAAAATCCTGATGCCATCCGCGGTGTTATGCTGACCAGTATTTCCAATGACAGTATTGTAACTGCTAAGGAAGCACTGAATCGTAAGGCATATATTTTGGAAGTGATTATGATTGTGGTAATTCTGGCACTGGCAATCGTGCTGTCCAGGGTACTAACCAAGCCTTTCAACCGGGTCACCCAGGCAATCAATGCAGTGCGGGAGGGCTTCAGTGACGAGACTATCTCCGTACCGGATTACGTGGAGACCGTACATATTGTAGATGCGTTTAACCAGCTGTTAAAACGAATGAAAGCCCTGGACGATTCCAGACAGGAATTCGTGGCAAATGTGTCCCATGAACTGAAGACTCCCATGACATCCATAAAAGTCCTGGCGGATTCCCTGCTGGCACAGGAGGATGCTCCCGCGGAACTGTATCGGGAGTTCATGGAGGATATCGCTTCCGAGATCGACAGAGAGAATCAGATCATCACAGATCTGCTGGCGTTGGTCAAAATGGACAAAAAGGTGCAGGACCTGAATATAGCATCGATAAATATCAATGACCTGACGGAATTGATCCTGAAGAGACTGCGTCCCATCGCCCGGAAAAAAGATGTGGAAGTCGTATTTGAGAGCGTCCGCCCCGTGGTAGCGGAAGTGGATGAGGTCAAGATGACCCTGATCATGACGAACCTGGTGGAAAATGCCATCAAGTACAACAAAGATCATGGCTGGGTCAAGGTAGTGCTGGATGCGGATCATCAGTATTTTACTTTTGAAGTCAGCGATTCCGGTATCGGTATCCCGGAGGAATCCCTGGCGCATATCTGCGAGCGATTCTATCGTGTGGACAAGTCCCACTCCAGGGAGATCGGCGGAACCGGACTGGGTCTGGCAATTACCAAGAGTGCCGTATTGATGCACAAGGGATCCCTTACGGTGACCAGTACGGAGGGGCAGGGTTCCTGCTTCCTGGTGAAGATTCCGCTGACGTACATCGCCTCTTAAATGGATTTGTGGATTTGTTTATGAAAGATTGTGTAACGATGAAGAAAATAAAAAAATATATTTTGACCGGTCTTTTTTCTGCACTGTTGATAGTGCTGACCGGATGCGGTAGCACAGAGCCGCAGACCGGGAAGAAAATGTCAATGTATTATGTCAATACGGCGGAGACGAAGGTCGAGGTACATGAGCAGTATCTGAATACCAAGACCCCGGAGGAACAGCTGGATGAGACCATGCGTTACCTCTCCACGACCCCGGAAAAGCTGGAATATAAGGCGCCTTTGGACATGGGGTTCCAGGTCCTGGATTATGAAGTGGAGGACGGGAAGCTTCTGATCAATGTAGACAAGGCGTATTCGGAACTGTCTCCCACGACGGAGGTACTGGTGCGGGCAGCCATTGTAAGAACGCTGACGCAGCTGTCCAATGTGAAGTATGTGGGCATTACCGTAGAGGGCAGTCAGCTATATGATAACGCCGGAGAACTGGTAGGCTGGATGAATGCCGATCAGTTCATCAATAATGACGGTAATGAGATCAATACCTATGAGCTGGTGAAAGTAAAACTGTATTTTGCCAATGCGGACGGAGACAAACTGATCGCTGCGTACAGAGAAAAGCATTATTCCACCAACACGCCTCTGGAGCGTTTCGTGGTGGAAGAACTGATCGCCGGTCCCAGCGGACAGATCGAAGGATTATATCCGGTGATCAACCCGGAGACGAAGATCGTCAACATCCTCACGAAGGATGGCATCTGCTATGTGAATCTGGATTCCAATTTCCTGACCGTGGTAAATAACGTATCCACGGAGGTGGCGGTCTATTCCATCGTGAATTCACTGGCAGAACTGGACAACATTAATAAAGTACAGATCCTGGTCAACGGCGAGGTGCCGTCCACCTTTAGCAATTCCACGTTTGAACGGAACCTGGATTATGTAACCACATTAGATCAATGATTTTGATTGGAAAGGGAGCTTATTGAGACGACCACTTTTTACAGTGTGTCTTTGTCTCGTGACAGCGATCACCATAATGAAAATACTGGCAGGAGTAGGCAGCGGCGGAGACGCCGGTCTGCCGCCTGACGGAAGTCCGGTGACAGTCACGGGACGGATAGACACGAGAACTTCTGAAGCAATTATTCTGAAATGTATTTCTTTGATCCATGAGGATCAGACCTATTCCTATTCTGGAAAATTACAATGTGAACTGACAAATGAGATGGAATTACAAAGTCTTAAGATCGGGCAGCAGGTTGTCCTGGAGGGAACTTTTGCACAGTTTTCTACAGCAACGAATCCCGGCGAATTTGATGCTCATGCCTATTATGCGGCAAAAGGCATTGGTGCAAAAGTGCGGAAGGCAGGACTTTTGGCAAAGGGAGAAAAGTATAGCTTTTTGCGTGAAAAACTGTATGGCTTCCGACAGATATTACATACCAGACTGGCAGATGTTTTTCCGGCAAAAGAAGCTTCTATTATGCAGACACTGCTTTTAGGAGAGAAGGAGGAACTGGATGCAGAGGTAAAGGCGTTATATCAGAAAAACGGAATTGCCCATATCTTAAGTATTTCCGGGCTGCATATTACGCTTTTGGGAATGGGGATTTATCGGCTGTTTAAGAGATTGAGGGTACCGGCAAAGGTGGCAGCGGTGCTGGGAGCTGTTGTGCTGCTTCTGTACGGAATGATGGTGGGTATGAGTGTGTCTGCAAGCCGTGCCATCGGAATGTATCTGTTACAGATGCTGGGAGTATTTGTGGGCAGGACTTATGATGTGCTGACAGGGCTGGGGCTGATGGCAGTATTGCTTGTTTTACAGGAACCGGAGCGGCTTTCGGATGTGAGTTTTTTAATGTCCTTCGGGGCAGTATTTGGGATCTGTGTTCTGACACCGATGTTTTCCGGAGACATCGGTGAAAGGGATACAGATGCGGAGTCAGAAGTTTCGGGGATGTCGGAATGGCTTCGGACCGTGGCAGATATTCTGGGCGATTCTGCCTATGAGAGAAACAAGCACCGGGAAGGCTGGCGCAAGGTGGTGTACGAATGGCTTCGGCGTATGTCGTCGGCGATTAAAAGCGGCTTTGCCGCCAGTGCGGGAGTCATCCTGTTCACACTGCCCATACAGCTTTGGTTTTTCTATGAGATTCCGGTCTATTCGGTGCTGTTGAATCTTCTGGTGCTGCCTTTTATGAGTGTGGTAGTGGCGGGAGGAATCCTGTCGCTGATCCCGGGACTGGGGATAGTTGGAACGGTGGATTGTCTGATCCTGTGGTGGTATGAGTGGATCTGTGAACGATTCCAGGAATTGCCGGGGGCAGTATGGTGCGTGGGGCGACCCGCGGCATGGCAGGTTGTTATTTATTATGTTGGGATATTTCTGCTGGTCTTCGTCAGAAAATATGCGAAGGAATGGATGCATCAAAATGATTACATGGCGAAGGATGTTCGGGGGATCGGAAGATGCTCTGCAAGAGGAGAGTCTGTTTTGAAAAAAGTCAGGGACATATGGCAGCAACTGATGCGTGGAAATAGATTTCTGTGCCGTATCGTGAATGTGATAATTTTGGGATTGTCGATTGGATTGCTGACAGAAAGATTTGACCGTGGAAGTTGTGTGACTTTCCTCGACGTGGGGCAGGGGGACGGCATCGTGGTGGAGACCGCCCATGGGACATATCTTTTCGACTGCGGCAGCACCAGCCGCAAGAACATCGGAGAATATGTGCTGAAGCCTTACCTTAAGAGCCGGGGGATCCGGTCGCTCCGTGGCGTATTCGTGTCCCATCCCGATGAGGACCACATGAATGGCGTAATAGAATTGCTGGAGAATAGCGCGGACTGGGGGATCACCGTGGAACAGTTGTTCCTGCCGGCGATTGCGGAAGCGGAGCGAGGGGAAGCTTTTGCTACATTGCTTGCGGCAGCGGAAAAGGCAGATGTACCGGTAAGCTACATAAAATGCGGCGATGAGATCAGGGAGCGAGGACTACGCCTTTTGTGCCTGCACCCGGAGGAAAATACGACTATTACAGATGCCAACGCTTATTCGGAATGCTTCTATGTGGAAGTATTTGCGGACGGCGCCTCCGATGAGAATCCCCGGAAGCTAAGCATTCTCCTGACCGGAGATGTGGAAGGCGAGGGGGAGCGGCAGCTGGTACAAGAATTACAGAAGTTGCAGGAAACGCAGGAACAGCGCGGACAGAGGAATTTCCAAGTAGACATCCTGAAAGTAGCACACCACGGATCCGGCTATTCCACCGGTGCAGACTTCCTGACCGTCGCCAGTCCTGCCGCTGCGATCATCTCCTGCGGTCGCAACAATTCCTACGGACATCCCCATGCCGTAACTCTGCAGCGCTTAGAAGATACGAAAGCCCCCTGGTATGCTACCACAGACTATGGGGCATTAAGCGTGACTGTCGATGCCCATGGAAATCGCCTGCGAGGGTATCTGAGACGGGAGTAAGTTCTGCGAGAATCGCAAAGCCGGGGCGCAATAGCAGGAAAAGCAAGAATACGCCCTGGGGAAGTCGCGAAGACGGGGCGCAATAGCAGGAAAAGCAAGAATACGCCCCGGGGAAGTCGCGAAGACGGGGCACAATAGCAGAAAAAACAAGAATACGCCCCGAGGGAATCGCAAAGCCGGGGCGTGATAGCAGGAAAAGCAAGAATAAACCCTGAGGGAATCGCAAAGCCGGGGCGTGATAGCAGGAAAAGCAAGAATACGCCCCGAGGGAATCGCAAAGCCGGGGCGCAATAGCAGGAAAAGCAAGAATACGCCCCGGGGGAATCGGAAAAGCGGGGCGTGATAGCAAGAAAAATAAAAATATGCCCTGAGGAATCTATAATATCGGGGCAGAAGGAGGAAAAGTGAGGGTTACACGCGAAAATATAGAAAACAGAATATTGGAAATTAATAAAGAACTAGAAAAAATAAAAAAAGTGGAGAAAAAATTTCCGCAAGGAGAATTGCAATGCTTCAAAAATGAAAACCGATATAAATGGAAAATAAAAGAGGAGAATGGGCTACGCTATCTTCCCAAAACCGAAAGAAATCAGGCAGAAATATTGGCATTAAAAAAATATTATGAATATAGAAAAAAGGAACTGGAGAGCGAGGCTGCGGGATGGGAAGCTTATTTAAGAAAGATAGACAAGATTAAAATAAGCTCAGAATATTTATTGAATCATCCGGAGTATGGGAAATTGCTTGCCAAGACTTTCAGACCACTGGATAAGGAACTAGAGCGATGGCAGGAGGAGCCTTATGAAAAATGTACAAAACATCCGGAAAATTTATTGGTACAGGGAACCCATGGGAAAATGCTACGGTCTAAATCAGAAGCAATTATTGACAGAATCCTGTTTCAAAATAAAATTCCCTTTCGCTATGAAGAAAAACTGGTTTTGGATGAGGCGATTCTGTATCCTGATTTTACGATCCGGCATCCGAAAACGGGGCGAATATATTACTGGGAACATTTTGGATTGATGGATCAACCGGATTATATAAACAGCGCCTGCAAAAAGATAAAATCATATTGTGACAACGGAATTATTCCCGGAATAAATTTGATCCTGACCTATGAAACCAAAGAGCATCCGCTGGCAATTGATCAGGTAGAAAAAATAGTAAAGGAATATTTCTTATAAATATTTCCCATAGAAAAGAAACTTATGGTACAATTTATAAGGTGCCAGGGTCAAAAGGTCTTTCACCCACATGAGTCAGCTCTTTGACCCCGACATCATTTATAAAAGAATATTTCAAGCCAGGGAGGAATTCATTATGAAGCATCTGATTATTGTGAAATTTAAAGAAAATGCATGGAACAGGGAGGCTGCGGCAAGCAGGGAGATGCTTGCGGACATCCGTGCAATCTTCGATCGGACGAAGCAGATCGAGGGCGTTCGTACAGTGAATATTTATGAAAATGTGACGCCGAGACCGAACCGCCATGATCTGATGATCGAGATGGAGATGGATCCGGAGGCACTGCCTGTGTACGATGCTTCGGAGGCACATCAGGAATGGAAGACAAAGTACGGGGAGTATATCCAAGCTAAGACCATTTTTGATTACGAATAAAACAGTTACATGTATTTTATGAAAAAGAGAAAATCAGAATGAAAGAATATCAGAATCTGATTGGCAGGATAATCATTGCGGCAGCCATTGTTATTGTAGGAATATTGGTCGCGAATGCGTTGGAACATCTGGGGGGCAAGTATTGCTTCAGAACTTCCACTATTGCAGGCCAGATCAATGAATAGATGACAGAAGAGAAGGAGGAAGCTATGGAAATATTTGACATCGTAGACGAAAAAGGCATTCCCACAGGGGAGATCATAGAACGCGCAGAGGCACATGAAAAAGGCATTCGTCACAGAACCGCTCATATCTGGATTGTGAGGGAACAGGACGGAAAAGCGCAGCTGCTATTACAGAAGCGCTCCGCGGAGAAAGACAGTTTTCCGGGACGGTTCGATACTTCTTCCGCAGGACATGTTCAGGCGGGAGACGAGCCGGAAGAATCCGCGATCCGCGAGCTTCATGAAGAACTGGGAATTCTGGCAGCGAAAGAGGATCTGCAATTTGCCGGATGCTTTGACATCCAATACGACAAGGAATTCCACGGGAAAATGTTCCGGGACAATGAAGTGGCGTTCGTCTACATGTATACCAAGCCTGTAGATGCTTCGAAGCTTGCCCTGCAAAAAGAGGAAGTGGAGAGCGTGGAGTGGTTCGACATGGAGGAACTGGATACCGCATTGCAGCCTCCCAGAGACCAGAGATTCTGCGTTCCCATGGAGGGCTTCCTGATCGCAAAGCAATGGTATGAAGAGCAGAAAAAGAGATGGAATTATCAGTACGAAGTACCCAAGAAGCGTAAGATCAGATATATTGTGCATGCAGATGCCATGAATGAAGCGGATGATCAGTACACCATAGCTCATGCACTTATGATGGAACGATTTGATGTGGTAGGTCTGATAGGCGGGCATTTTTATCAATGCCAGGTCGGAAGGGTGGATACAGAACATACTGCGGAAGCCAGTTATGAGGAAATACTTAAAATCCTTCGCCTGATGGGAATTTCGGATAAAAAGGTCTTTTGCGGATCAAATCTGCCGCTGCCGGATGAAAACACACCGCAGGACAATGCCGCAGTCAGATTTATTATAGAAGAAGCAATGAAAGAGGATTCCCGACCGCTGTTCATAGGATTGCAGGGAGCCATTACGGATCTGGCCAGCGCGATCTTACTGGAACCCAGGATCTGTGAAAGAATGACTGCCATATGGATCGGCGGAGGAGATTATCCTCAGGGCTGCGGCGAATTTAACCTGATGCAGGATGTGCATGCGGCAAATGTAGTATTTTCTTCCGGGATGCCTGTATGGCAGATCCCGAGGATTGTATATAAACAATTTGCGGTTTCTCTGGCAGAGCTGCAATGGAAGGTAAAACCATGTGGAGAAATCGGGAAATACCTTTTTGAACAACTGGTGGAATTTAACCGGACGATGGACAAATGGGACAGCTGGCCGCATGGCGAAATCTGGACGCTCGGGGACGAAGGCTGCATCGCCGCCCTGTTGGAGGAGGTTGAGAGGAACGACGGATATGAAATGATAGAAGCTCCTTATTTCTTGCCGGATGGAAAATATGAATTTGGTCATGGCTTCCGACAAATCAGGGTATATCAAAAAATGGATGTACGGCTTGACCTGGAAGATCTGTTTGCAAGACTGGCAATTAATTATAGAGAATAAGTAAAAGAGCTGTCCTTTTTCGAGGACAGCTCTTTTCACATAATATGTGAATATTTGTCAGAGTCTTGATTCCTCTGACTGTTATTTTACAGTTACGGAGGTAATGTGAGGGTTCACACCTTCGTACCAGTACAGGAAACCTTCCATATCAACGGTGTCACCGATCTTTAAGTTCTTGACTGCGTTGTAAACATCGGTGGTGTTGTCACACAGGTAAGACTCAACGGTGAAGGTATAGGTCTGACCGTTCAGGGATACGTTGAAGTACAGGTCGTTACCGTCCTCACCGGAACCGTCCCAGTTGTACAGGAAAGCAACATCGTTGCCGTCAGCATCCTGACCGGCAGCTTCTACGGTCATGCCCTTGAAAGCTACGAACTGGTTCTGGTAGTTGATCAGATCATCGGTACCTAACAGATCGGTCACATCGGTAACGGGAGCGATGTAGCTGCCGTCCTCGATTTCGAAGGTAGCACCTTCAGCGATCTCAACTTCACCGGACCACTCGGTCTTATAACCGGTTACTTTGATCTTGGTACCGGGTACCAGCTTTGCATAATCCTCTTCGGAGCATGCGGAATTGTAGATGAAGTAAGCACCGTCCTGATCCTGGGTGTACAGGGTAGCCTTGTCTTCCCACCAGGACTGCTTTGCCTGAACATAAGCCTCGATCACAACTTCGGAATCGAGATCAGCAGCCATGTACTCTTCATAGGTCATAACACCCTCGGACTTCTCATCAGCAACAGCCTCAGTAGCCTCGGTAGAAGCTTCAGTAGCAGCGGCTTCCGCAGTAGCAGCCTCGGTGGTGGCAGCAGCGGTAGATTCAGCAGCAACGTCTGCATTGCTGTTTCCACATGCAGCGAGAGACAGAACCAGAGCCATAGCCATGGTTAATGCAAGTGTCTTCTTTTTCATAATAATCCTCCATTCCTGCGCTTGTGGCGCATATGGGTCTGTGCAGATACACAGACATCTCCTCAATTTATCCGGACGCTTAGGCACCGAACAGTTCCATTATACCTAAAACACAAGATAAATCAAGATTTTTTGCAAAAAGAGCCCCATCCGCAGAAAAATACCATCAGATATTATCTTACGAATGGGGCTGAAAAATTACTTCTTTCTGTTTTTCAAATATTCCCGTCCTACATACAGCAGGATCAGTACCCAGGTCACCGCCAGCGTACTTAACAGAATCACGGAAGCCCGGGGCATGGCGCCCAGCTCTTTTTTACCGAAGGAGGCATCACTTCCCTGACCGAGACGGTACAGGCTTTCCACATCGCTGTAGAGCTTTTGCATGTAAGCATCATCCACCGTTTCTTTTCTACGGGTGGATTTTACCACATTTTCAATCAGCTGGCCGGAGGCATCACGCAGGGAGGCGGAACCGTTGAAGACCGGTGTGACAAACGTGCTGTCCACGTTGTCCAGTAACAGCCTGGAAGCTTCGATTTTCACCGCATAATGTGTGCCGTTGTCAGCACCACTTTTAGACAGATAATCCTGATATTCAGCGGAATTCTGAGCCTTGGAGGTTACAGGAACGTATCCTTCGGTTTCAGCATAGGCAATCTGCACATCATTGGTCAGCAGATACTGGGCAAACAGCCAGGAGGCAAGGACTTCCTGCGAATCTGCTTTGTTGAAGACACAGACGGAAGGTCCCTGGGAGATCATTTCGGGATGCTCCGGGTCGAACTGGGGGATCATCCGCACAGCGGTCTCAAACTCCACCAGAGAGTCCTCACTGATATCCGACAGGGGAGCGTCCGTGCCAATCCAGGTGGCTCCGGCAGTGGAATCAATGGCGAAAATACATTGCCCGGCATTCAGGAAGTTCGCAGGATAACCGGAGATCTTGAAGGTGGAAAATGCACCGCTTTTTACATGTCCGGCAATACCGTACAGAAGATCCGTGGTGGTATCGTTGAACAGTTCGATGGTACCGTCATCCGTGGAATAGCCTGCACCTTTCTGCTTCAGCATCTGGATCATCATGTTGTCGGTGGATTTGTAGATAAAAGGGATCAGCACATTCTGCCCGTTGACTACATAGGTGCCGTCAGCGTTCTGCGCAGTGGCAGCCTCGGAGACCTCCCAGATGAAATTCCAGGTCAGCACATCCGGCAGGGTATAGCCAAGCTTTTCCACGTAAGTTTTGTTCACGTAGCACGCCTCGGTGGAGCGCATGTAAGGCACGGCATAGTAATGACCGTCGATAGAGCATTCATTTAAAAATTGAGGGATGACTTCATCTTTGGTGGGACCGTCGTAGGCAAGCTCTGTGCCGCCAAAACCGTATTTCTCATCAGCAAACAGGTCATCTAAAGGGACTACCGTGTTCTGACCGGTAAGGTAGGTCGCAATGTGATCCGGGTAAGTGATGCAGACATTGGGTGTCGTATTGGTGGAAATATTGGTAATGACATCATTGTAGATTTTGCTGTAATCCGTATACAGGTTCAGGTTCACTGTGATATTGGGGTATAAGGCTTCAAAATCGGCAATCGCTTTTTTATAGATTTCCGTCTGGGTCTTGTTCGTATCGTTTTTTGCCCAGAAGGTGATCTCATAGTTCCTCGAAGTATCGAATTCTTCCGGAACGGTGAATTCCGGCAGCCCCTTGGAACCATGGCACCCGGTTAAGGACAGGGACATGGCACCCACGGTGCACAACAATGCCAGTTTTTTATGAAATCGGCTCATCCTTTGGTACCTCCTCTGGCAACGCCTGCCATGACTTTTTTACGGAATACGAGGAACAACACCACCAGAGGAACGGAGATCACGACGACCGCAGCCATCATGGCGGGGATGTTCTCACGACCGAAACCGTTCTCGCGGATCTCCTGAATGCCGTTGGACACCAGATAGTAATCCGGGTCGTCGGTGATCAGTCTGGGCCACACATAGGAGTTCCAGCATTCGATGACCTTCAGAATCACGATGGTGATCAGCGTCGGCTTGCAGATAGGCACCATGACCTTACGCAGATACCGCAGATCGGAAGTGCCGTCCACCTTGGCAGCATAATACAGCTCGTCCGGAATCTGTGCGAAATTCTCCCGCAACAGATAGATATAAAATACGCTGGTCACGGAAGGCAGGATCAGGCCGGTGAAGGTATTGCGCAGATCCAGGTTCGTGATGGTGGTGAAATTCGTGATGACCACCAGCTCGTTCGGAATCATCATCAGAGATAAAAATAACGTAAAGATCAGATCTTTTCCGGCAAAGTTCAACCTTGCAAACGCGAAGGCCGCCAGGGTGATGACTACTAACATAATCGCGGTGGTGACCACGGTGAAGAACAAAGTGTTCCACAGGTATCTTCCCAGAGAAACGGTGGTAAAAGCGTCCACGTAGTTCTGCAAAGTGGGAGACAGGGTGAAAAACTTCGGAATGTATTCTGCGTTATAGGAACCATAGCTTTTTACGGAGGTCAGGACCATCCAGTAAAAAGGAAACAGTACGATCAGCGCCCACAGACACAGGAAAAAATAGATGACGGCGTTACGGATATTACCGCGGATCCGAGTGCGCTTCTCTTGGTTTTTATAATCAGATGCAACAGCAGACATGACAAAGCCCCCTCTCTTATACATAGTGGACATGCTTCTTGCTGACCAGCAGATTGATGCAGGTGATGGTCAGGACGATGGCAAACAGCAGAATCGCCGCTGCGGAAGCATAGGAAGGATATCCGCCGCTGTCACCATAGAGCATATCGTAGACATAGCCGACGATGGTATTCATCTCTGCGGCATTTAAGTTCGTGCCGAAGAGCGCCACGGCATCACTGTATGCCTTGAATGCACCGATAAAACCGGTGATGATCAGGTAGAATACCATGGGGGAAATCATGGGCAGTGTAATCTTCGTGAACATCCGGAGGCGCGAAGTGCCGTCCACTCTCGCTGCGTTGTAGTATATGGGGTTCACGCTGGCGAGCGCGCTGGTCAGGATCAGAATCTTAAAAGGCATAACGATCCAGATGGTGTAAAAACACAGCACGAACATTTTCGCCCAGTAGGGTCCGTCAATGAAGTCTACGGAGCTGCCGCCGAAAAACTGAATCAGCAGATTGACCAGACCGTCGGAATAGGGGGTCTTTTTGAAAAGAATCATAAAGACCAGACCAACCGCCAGAGTATTGGTCACGTAGGGCAGGAAAAATATGGTCTGGAACAGATCCCGCAGCGGCTTTATGGAGCTTAAGGCAACGGAGATCAGAAGCGCCAGTCCGGTGGAGGCCGGAACGGTGATGATGACCAGAATAAATGTATTTTTCAATGCCTGTAAAAAATACGGATCGTGGAGCACATAGGAATAATTGTACATGCCTACGCCGTAAAAAGTCTGGGATGCGGAGTTATAACCTTCTTCAAAGGAGTACACAAATACGTCGATGAGAGGATAGATCATAAAAGCACCCAGAAACAGGAATGCCGGCAGAAGATAGAGCCAGGCTTTCAGATTTTGCTTTTCCATAGTATATCTGCCTTTCTAGAAACGGATGCGTTCTTCGGTGTCGGTGCGGAAGAGAAATACTTTTGTGGGCTTTAAGGCAAAATGCACTTTTCCCACTGGAAGGGATTTACCATCGTCCGCATCAATGATAGAACGGATGGCAGCGTTCTGGGATTTCTCATGGGTGGAAACAATGCTCACATCCCGCCCCATGACTTCCAGACGCACCAGATCGCTGGAGAGCGGTCCGTCTTCTTTTAATAGAAAGCCTTCCGGGCGGATGCCGACATGAACCGGCTGATCCGCTACACCGGGAGTGGGCAGGACAGCCTCGGAACCGATGTATAACTGTTCCTTTTTCACCTCACCGGAAAATACATTGATGGGTGGTGTACCGAGGAATTTTGCAACGAACAGGTTCACGGGATCATCGTATACGTTCTGGGGCTTGCCGATCTGCTGTACAATACCGTCCTTCATAACGACGATCATATCGGAGATGCTCATGGCTTCGTCCTGATCGTGGGTAACGAAGATCGTGGTGATCTGTGTCTCCTGCTGGATTCTGCGGATCTCTTCTCTGGTCTGGAGACGGAGTCTGGCATCCAGATTGGAAAGAGGCTCGTCTAAGAGAAGTACTCTGGGCAGCTTGACCAAAGCTCTGGCGATGGCAACACGCTGCTGCTGACCGCCGGAGAGCTCATTGGGCTTGCGCTCCAGAAGGTGGTCGATCTGCACCAGCTTTGCTGCTTCCAACACACGCTTACCCATCTCTTCTTTGGAAAGCTTATCGGCACCCTTCAGGTTCTCTAAGGGGAACTGGATATTTTTCTCCACAGTGAGATGAGGGTAGAGAGCATAGCTCTGGAAGACCATGCCGACACCGCGGTTCTCAGGCGGGAGCTCTGTGACATCGTCTTCCCCGAAAAAGATCCTGCCTTCGGTGGGCTTGAGTAAACCGCAGATCAGATTCAGGGCAGTACTTTTGCCACAGCCGGAGGGACCTAAGAGTCCGATCAGCTTGCCGTCGGGGATCTCGAAGTCGAAGTCATTCACGGCAATGACATCTTCGCGGTTTTTCCTGCCGCGGACAGGACCGCGGGCGGGGAATTTCTTGGTCAGATGCTGTAATACGATTTTCATGTGCATATTTCCTTTCTGATAAAATTAGATTCCATAGGAATCTTTCAGAATCCTACAGCGATTTGCAACAGGTGGATCTAAATCCCATAAGAGTCCCTCAAAATCGCAAATGATTTTCAGATTCCATAGGAATCTTTCAAATCATTCGATATATGATCCAGATCGGGGTATACGAAGCTCTCGGAGATGCCGAATACCCGCAGGCTTTCGATAAAATATTGTTTGCGCCTGCAGGGAATTATGATCTTGTAGAGCATATTTTCATCGCAGATATCTTCCAGGCGCTCCAGAGAGTTGTGTACGGTGAAATTGGAGTACTGGGAGTACATACGGAGGTTATTCTCTGTGGAGCTGCATGCCAGGATCCTGTTTTTTAATTCCGGATTGTGATGGTTGTGTTTGAAGGCAGGCAGCAGCATTTCCTGTGTCGTGTCCGCATCAATGGGGTAGATGCAGTTGCCGAAGCCTTCCTTTTCATTTAACAGTCCCGGTGTCAGTACCCAGACGCAGCCATCGGTGTCCGGTGTCTCTCTGTAAGTCTCCGTGGCGAAAAATACGGCAATCAGGGGAGACTGGGTCCAGTCTAGCATTCTCGTGGGCAGACCGTAGTGCTGCATCAGAGAGACCCAGCCAGCGTAATTGTGCTTTTCCGGCGGATTATCCAGAATCTGTCTCGCCCGGATATAAAAATCATTGGTGATATAACGTTCACAGTCCAGCCTTTTCTGGCTCCGCTGGATAGAAGGAATCAGAGTCAGCTCCGCATTTTCTTCCCCGCGGAACCACAGACGGACACCGTGCTTCTTACGCAGAATGCCTACAAATTGCAGGAGCTCATCGATAGTACTTACTTTTTGTGTTAACATGACAGACCTCGTTTGTTTTTAAGAATACAGGCACGGACGGCTAATAGCCCCCGGCAACACCCTATTATAGAAGATTTTTATAGGTTGTACAAGAATTTATCCGGATTTTGTCTCCCTTTTGTCTCCTTATGTATGTTAGAATCAACACAAAGCTACGAAAACGCCGCAATGCATTGTGACGGCTCTGATACAGAACGGATCAAACACCATGAAGGAGAAGGAATATGAGATTTAATGAATTCAAGGAAATCTGGAACAATTGTAAGGAAACATTACAGCCTGCCTGCGAATATGAGCTGCCGAATTTTGACAACATGCTGGATCAGATGACGGAGAAACTTCGTTTTACCATTGAACATCATCAGATGAGCCAGGTTGGCACAGCCATCCTGCTCAGCACATCGCTGAATGAATTTTTCAGGGATGATCCGCAGATGCTGGAGCTGTTTAAGGCAGCATTGGTAGAGGAAAGTGGATGCGTGATAGAAACGTTGGATGCAGAATGGACGGATGACAGTACCGTGTGTGACATAGTTCGTGAAAGCTCTGCCCGGAATGCAAGATTTAACAATGATATCTCAGCAACCAGAGAGAGAGCCCAGCAGAGACTGGAGCGGATGAGAACTGCCCAGCAGGCCAAGAAGGAGAAGGAGAATGCCCGGGAAGCAGAGCTTGCCAAGGAAGAAGAGCGGGCTGAGGAAGAGAAAAAGCAGAGAGCCGGAAAATATAATGACGGAAAGCTCGCAGCGGATCTGCTGAAGGTAGAGTTAGCGAAGAAGCGTATCAACAGCTGGGGACATCCTGAATACATGGATGAGATCAGAACCTCCTTTAACAGACTGGTGGAGCTTAGGGATCTTCATATTTTAAGAGGCCATATGGATGAAGTGAAGGACTGCATCACGAAAATCGAAGCAAGCAGCGGCAAAGGGGACGAATACCAGGATCTGTGGATCGATTATTTTGCAGAGGATGAGCAGACCTTCCGTGAGAATATCTCAGAATATATTGACTGGCACATCGGCTTCATCGAGGCTATGGCAAAGGATGAGGTACCGTATGATCATGATGTCGATTACCCCAGAAACAGGAAACTGGAAGCAGAATATGAGGCAGATCATTATAAATACGTTGCGCAGGCTGAAGAACGTAAGAGACGGGCAGAGGGCAGAAAAAAGGTGGCTCCTGCCGTTCCGGAGAATTTCCTCCTGACAGAAGAATGGAACAGCATGAGCAGAAATATCATTCTTCCCATCTATCCCAGTAAACTGATCTCCCAGTCCGGGAACCTGCGTGCACAGGCAGGAAAGGAATGGCCGAACGGCATTAAGCTGGAGAAGACGCTGAAGAAGTATTATGAGGTGAGAAAGAACGGTTTTGAAGGTCTGGCGGACATGAACAGTAGCTTCCGACAGATGTATACAGAGCTGTGTCTGCCGCTCCATATGACGAATGAGAGCTTTTCTGAAACCTTTGGCGGTGAGGGAATGCTGAATCCGAAGCTGTATCTGTCCAAGGTGGAGGAGGCTGTCAGCTTTTTACGCTTCCTGCAGGAAGGAAAAGACGGTCAGTTTAAGCTGGATAATAATCAACTGGATGAAGAATATAAGCGTTTTTCCAGAGTATATGAAATCTCGAATGCTATTTACACCTTAAAAGATCTGAAGGAAGTCAATCAGATCCACAAGGAGCTGGAAGATAAGGATGATGCAAAGGCTGAAGAGCGCAGGCTGGAAAGACTGAGAGAAAAAGAAAGAATAGAGGAGGAGAAGGCTGAGAGGGCCAGAAAAGAAGAGGAAGAGCGGGCACGCAGGGAGAAAGAACGCCTGGAGAGGCTCGAAGCAGCACAGCGCCGTCTGGAGGAACAGAAGAGAATAGAGGCAGAAAAAAAGGCTGAACAGGAGTTCCAGGACCAGCTTAAGAACGGTCCGCTGACACAGGAACTGAAAGACAAGGTTACGCGCTCTTACCCCATCGGAATGGGATTAAATGACAAGCAGTTCCTGGCAGTTTATGACACCGGAGATTATCTGAGCATGACATCCATCCGTTACATCATTGCTGCCAACAAGATGAAAGAGCTGGAGACGGAAAAGAACGACAAAGCGATGGAAGCAGGACTGAATTTCATCGATAAGAGACTGAAGCTGTATAAGGAGGGCGCATTTGCCCAGCATGTCAGCGACATGAAGGAAGTATTGAAGGCTAAAAAGGATTCTGTCCCCAAGGAGGTTGTAAAGCAGTGGCGGGATATGCTGAAATTTGCAAAGCTGATCAACAAGAGCTCTGATGAGCTGCAGGAAAAGGCGAACACGATGCGAAAGGAGCTGGAAGCCAGAAAGGCAGCAGCTCTGGAGGAGCAGCGCAAGGTGGAAGAAGCAGCGAAGCGTAAAGCAGAGCAGGAGGCAGAAGCAAAGCGTCAGGCAGACGAAGCGAAGAAACGCCAGGCAGAGCAGGAGGCAGAAGCGAAGCGTCAGGCAGAGGAAGCGAAGAAACGCCAGGCTGAGCAGGAAGCAGAAGCAAAGCGCCAGGCAGACGAAGCGAAGCGCAAGGCAGATCAGGAAGCCAAGCGTCAGGCGGACGAAGAAGCAAAGCGTCAGGCAGAAGCCAAGCAGAAAGCGCCTGCACCCAAGAGAGAGCCGCAGCCCGAGGTTGCACCCAAGCCTCAAATCGTACCTGAGCCCGAGATTGCACCCCAGCCTGAGATTGCGCCCCAGCCTGAGATTGCACCCAAGCCCATAGAATTGCCTGCTGAGCCGGAGGAATTTAAGGATGAGCTGCATGACGCACTGAAGAGCTTTGAGGTGATCTCTGATAAGTTTATCTGGGGCGGCAGCAAGCATCGTACACAGTTCGATGCAGTGAAAAGAGCGGCAGCAGAATATCTGAACCCGGATAACAATGACCGGAATCTGGCAGCTCAAAAGCTCTATTCTGCATGCAGACTCTATCTGGACAAGCATATTGCAAACGGAGACAGCCAGGAGACCATCGGCGGACAGAAGACTGCAGGCGGCAGACTGCGTAAGCAGGCTATTGTACAGATTCTGAAGATCATGGATCAGAACAGCAAGACAAATCCGAATTTCGATCAGCTGCATTCTATCTATGAAGATGCCTGCGGCAAGGAAAACAGAGAAGCAGCAGCGCTGGAGTACAGTGCACTGGAGACATCTCTTGCCCAGGAGGCACCGAAGGAATTTACCAGAGGAAAGAAGACAGTCACCGACAAAGCTTATGCGGAGCTCAATACTGTGAATAAGGTATTCCGGGACAAGCAGGAGGAGCAGAAGAGAGAACAGATCAGAAAGCTGGAGGAACAGAGACAGAAGGAACAGCAGCGTGCAGCAAAAGCAGCCCGGAAAGCAGCACAGCAGAGAAAGAATTAGGAGCGGAAAGGAACAAAATACCATGCCTGAACCAGAGAAAAACAATAAAGCAGGAGTGCTGGACATTGATGAGTTGATTGCTGTGGCAAATGAGGCCGTGCAGACTCACAGAACAGCGTCGGACCGACAGGCACTTTATGAAAATCTGCAAAGAGAGGCCAAGGAACAGTCTGCAAGACTGGAAAAAGCAGCTGCAGAGGATTATGGGCAGAGAGCGGTTCCGATTGCGGTAAATCCTGAAAGCTGGAAGCACCTGGAAATGCAGGAAATCCAGGAAAAACTGGATGATATTTTAAGAAAACTCCCGGAGATGGAGACTGCTCTCGGGAAAGCAAAACAAGAGGATGAGGTATATCACGAGCTTTATCAGCAATGTGTAGATGTATTTGCACAGGCAGCGGATGCGGATGACCTGGTAGCCATGGGACGTGAGCTGAGGCGGTTGAGCAGAGAGGCGGAGGAACTGACGGCCGGCTATGAATATACCTGCAGGGACGTGGAGGAACTACAGGCGAGGTATGCCAGAACCCAGGCGGAGGATTATTCGAAAAAAACCGGCGCAAAAATAGTGAATTCCGATCTGTGGAAGCGGATGGAACTGATGGAAATCGAGGAAAATCTGAATGTAGCCTATGATCGTCTGCCGGATTTAAAGACGTCGGCAGAGGATGCACAATATAGGGCAGAGCTCTTTCGGAAGGCATTTGAAAGTTCCCTGGAAAGATTCATAAGGGATGATAAAGAGCGTCTGACGAAGCTGAGAAACGACTATATCAAAGACGAAATGCAGGACACGATCAGGAAACAGCGTGAACGGATAATAGATTATAACTGGTCGTTTGAAGAGCGGGATAATAAGCCCATACGGGAAAAGGGATTGAAGGTACACGTCAATAAGCTGCTGGATAGCAGAGACAACCGGCACAGCTCAGAAGAATGGGACAGAATGTGTGAAGCATTGTCTGAGTTGCATATCAGTGATGTCTTGGATCAGATGTGGGATCCCAGGGAGCCTTTTAACTATGATAAGGAACAGATGCAGAAGCTGCGGAAACAGATTGATGAAGCAATCCTTCAGACCGGTCGCTATGTGGATACGAAGAAGGACAGCTTCCTGGTCAAACTGGGACTTGGCAAGGGTCCCGGATATCTCCGGGAAGCCAGGGAGAGCCTCAGGGCAATGAAGCATATCAGGGAATGCATCGATACGATCGACCAGGAACACAAAAGACTGGTTAAAGAGGCAGACAGAAGGTACAAACCGGAGCTGGTAACGAAGACCACTGACAGTGAACGGAAGACTGTCACAGTGGAACGGACCAGGTCTTCAGATATGGAGAGAGAAGCGCAAGCCAACGAGCGTAAGAGCGTCTCTGTACCACATGGACGGTTAGGCGGCTGATGCTTCAGGCGTCCAGCGCTGCAAAATAATCCTTTAAATAGGAAATGATTTCTCCGGCATTTGCAGACAGGTAATGCTCCTTGTGCCAACGAAGAACGATGTGCCTGTAATAGGAAACAGACAATGGTTTTAATACGATTTTGCCGGGACGAATAAAAGGAGCCCAGGTCTTGGAGGGGATGACAGAGATTCCCATGTTGGCACGGATCATGTCAAATATGGTTTCCCGGTTGTCAAACTGTAGACTGGTATCCGGGGTAAATCCACTGTCCCGGCACAGATTGTGTGTGATCTGATATAAGGGCAGACGGTCCGGCATAGTCAGGAAGGTTTCGTGCTGTAGCATATCCGGCGTGACAACGTTCTCCTGTGCCAGAGGATTGTCCGCAGATACACCCAAAAGACATACCTCTGATAAAAGAGTTACAGCATCAGGTCCCTGCATGGGCACGGTGGAGGAATGCAGATAGAGGTCACAGTGTTGTTCCTTAGTCTGATATTCCTCCTGGCGTATTGCCAGATCAATTGACGGATAATATTCTTTTACACCCATGATAATCTCCGGGAGAAAGTGCGTCCCGGCAGTCATGGATAAGACGACCTTATGATTATTATGATTATAATCGGATATTTCGGATAGAGCATCCTGATATCCGGATAAAATCTGACATACATATCGATATAAGATTCTACCATTTTCATTCAGCCGGATTCCGGTACCTTCTCTGATAAAAAGCGGATAGCCGATTTCTTTCTCCAACATATGAACAGACTTGGAGAGTGCCGGCTGTGAAATATATAATTCTGTGGCGGCTTGAGAGATATGCTCAAGCTCAGCCACTTTTTTAAAATAAGATAACTGTAGGAAATTCATACGAACCCTCCTTTGACAGCGTAAGGCATTTGTACTGTATTACACTTATTATAACCATAAGGTTATGAATATATCAATAAAAATATATTTTACTGGATATAACTCCGGGAGTATGATCGTTGTAAAAGAAAAAGGAGGTAGACAAAATGCTTGTTACTATGCCGGACGTTACAAAGGAAGAAGTAATTGACTACAGTATGAAATATGTGAATCCCGGGAAAACCCAGGAATGGATTGACCGTGGAATCAATATTGTCATGGGTAAGAGAGAAGGATATGCCTTTTGGGATATGAATGGCAAGAAGTATTTAGATATTCATATCAATGGCGGCACGTTTAATCTCGGACACAGAAATCCAGAACTGATCGATGCCATGATTCGTGCCACGGCAGATTTTGATATTGGAAATCATCATTTTGCGTCTGCCGCCAGAGCAATGCTCGGGAAAAGAATGAATGATGTCACGCCGGAGGGGCTTCAGTATTGTGTGTTCTCATCCGGAGGCGGTGAAGCAGTGGATGTGGCAATTAAGAGTGCACGATTTGCAACCAAGCGCAAAAAAATCGTATCAATCAAAGGTTGTTACCATGGACATACCGGCTTCTCTGTATCTACCGGTGACCCGGTATTCAAGGATCCGTTCCTGGCGCAGGGAGAGGAAGGCTGCTTTGTGCAGGTGCCGTTAAACGATCTGGAGGCAATGGAAGCGGAACTGAAAAATGAGGATGTGGCAGCGGTTATCATAGAATCCATTCTTGCAACCTATGGATTTATGATTCCGGCTACGGGCTATCTGAAGGCAGTCAAGGAGTTGTGTGAGAAATATGGTGCGCTCTATATAGCGGACGAAGTGCAGACCGGTCTCATGCGTACAGGAAAAATGTGGAGTATTGATCACGAAGGCTTTGTACCGGATATGCTGGTCACCGCCAAAGGCTTTTCAGGTGGGATTTATCCGATTTCCTGTACCGTCCTGAATGAAAAAGCAGCGAGATGGCTGTTTGAAGCCGGACGTATGCATGGATCAACTACCGGAGGTTCGGAGATTGGCTGCATGGTAGCGCTGAAAATGTTGGAGATCACCACAAGACAGTCCACAATTGACAACATTCATAAGAATGCAAAGCTGATGACGGAGTTTGCAGAGGATATGAAGAAGAAAACCGATGGCTTCCTGAGAGGATACAGCCAGAGAGGTGTTATCATGGGTATGGATTTCGATGTGGAGGATGCCAGCAGAACCGTAACTCCTGCACTGTTTGAAAACGGGGTATGGGCACATAATTCAAGACTCCGCCCGCATGTATTGCAGTTCAAGCTGGGACTTTTGGCAGATCAGGCATACATGGATGAACTTTTTGAAAAAATGGAAAAAGGAATTATACTTGCTGCAGACAGGAGGGGAAAATAATGTATTTGGATAATCCGGAACTGACGAGAGAGAAGGTAATGCACGATTGCGTAACCTATTGGAATCCCAGCCGTACTATGGCTTGGCCGCAGATGGGTGTGGATATTTTAATCGGGCGCAGAGAAGGTTATTATTTTTGGGACCTGGAAGGCAAAAAATATATGAACCTTCATCTGAACGGTGGAACCTTTAATGTGGGACATCGCAATCCTGAGGTAATGAATACTTTAAGGGAAGCAATGGAAGAGCTGGACATCGGTAATCATCATTTTGGATCGGTCGCGAGGGGAGAACTGGCGAAGAAAATGGTGGAGACAGCAACGGAGGGAATGCAGTACTGCATTTTTTCCAGCTGCGGCGGTGAAGCAGTGGATGTTGCAATTAAGAGCGTACGTTATGCAACGAAACGCAAGAAGATCGTATCGTTGATCAAATGCTATCATGGACATACCGGACTGGCACTGGAATGTGGGGATGATATGTATAAGGAGAAGTTTTTGTCCGGGCTGGGAGATCCCGATTTCCTACAGGTGCCGATGAACGATATCGATGCCATGGAGAATGCTCTGAAAAAGGAAGATGTAGCTGGAGTCATCATAGAGACTATCCCGGCTACCTACGGGTTCAAAATTCCCGAGCAGGGGTATTTGAAAAAAGTGAAGGAGCTCTGTGAGAAATACGGAAGCATGTACATTGCGGATGAGGTGCAGACCGGACTTATGAGAACCGGAAAACTCTGGGGAATCTCCTGGGAGGGCGTGAATCCGGATGTAATCGTCACGGGAAAGGGACTCAGTGGCGGCATTTATCCGATTGCAGCCACGATCATGACGAAAAGAGCAGGATTGTGGGTAGAGGAATTCGGAAGAGGACATACAGGTACCTTTGGCGGATCGGAATTGGGCTGTGCGGTAGCATCTAAGGTAATGGAAATTGTGACGCGGGAATCTACGGTGAAAAATGTCGAATTTTTGACGCAATACCTGAAAGAAGGACTCGACAGGGTCAAAAACCTGTATTCGGATTTCTTCACGTCATACACGCAGAGAGGCATTATCTTTGGATTACATTTTGATTATCCGGATGGAGGCATTGCGGCAATGAAATCTCTGTGCGACAATGGAATCTGGGCAATCTATGCCAGATTTGATCCTCATGTAGTCCAGTTCAAGCCGGGGCTGTTGTGTACGAAGGAATATTGTGACGAACTTTTGGAGAAATTTGAAAAAGGCGTTGGTGAAGCCAGAAAACACTGCCTCGGATAATGCCGGGACCATACGATGGTGAAAGTGTACAGCGCAGAATAAGAGGAAATGTGTATGAATGAATTTGTGTTTGCAAAGCTGGATACGGATAAGCTTCTGCGGGAGATTGTCCAAAAGTACCGGTTTAGGAGTACTATGCGGCTCAGACTGTTGAAATATTCAGAAAATCTGACGTATCTGCTCTATGATGAGACCACCGGGGAAAAATATGTGCTGCGGGTATTCCGTCCGGGATATCATGAGGATTGCGAGCTGGAGGGAGAACTGATCTGGATTGACCGGATTACGGCGGATACGGATGTAAAAACCCCCTGTGTCTATCAGGACAGTGAGAAGCATTTTGTCAGCAGCATCATTATCGACGGAGTATCCTTACATTGTGCACTGTTTGCTTATGTGGATGGAGAGAGCCTGAACAGTTTAACAGTCGAGCAGAAGTATGCTTATCTGGAGAAAATGGGTGAAATGATGGCAAAGCTGCATCTGCAGGCAATGAACTGGAGAGAGAGTAAGAATATCACGCGGTTTCGCTGGGATCTGGAGGAACTGATCGGAGAACATGCGCGATGGGGGAGATATACGCTGATGAAGGGATTACCGGAGACGTATATGGATACCTACAAAAAGGCAGCAGAGCTGATCTGGCACAGACTGGAGAAATTCGGCAGGGCAGATGACAGATATGGATTAATTCACGACGATATCAGCATTAATAATGTTCTGCTCAGTAACGGTGAACTCTATCTGCTGGATTTTGATGACTGCGGCTGGGGGTGGTATCTGTATGATCTTCCGACTGCAGTACTGGAGGATTTTGGAGAGAGCATGCAGAAGGGTCTGGATGCGGTCCTTAGAGGATATGAAAGATATCGTCCGCTGTCCTCTGAGGAAAAACTGGAGCTGGAAACCTTCAATGTCTTGAAGAAAATCGTGCGGATTGGCTGGATTGCTACTAGATCGGACAACGATACTGTCAAAAAGGTCAAGCCGGACTATTACAGACAGACGGCAGAGCTGGCGCAGCAATATATCGAACGTTACAGTGAAAAAAATACCTGAAAAAGTGATTTTTGTACAATTTTTTCCTAATACAACATCCTATAATGAGACTCAAGCAAAGGCGCTGTCATAAAGACAGCGCCTTTTGTGCCGAAAGGAGGATCGTGCAGTATGAAAAAAATAAATCTGACAAGAGATATTCTTGTGACCGGTGAAAATGCACTGGAGTATCTGAAAGAAATAGATACTAAAAAAGCGGTCATTATCACTGGGGGCAGCTCCATGAAGAGAACCGGAGTTCTGGATCGGGTGACAGAACTTCTGGAAGAAACCGGGGCTAGCGTGTCCGTCTATTCCGGTGTCGGTAAAAATCCGACCACAGCAATGGTACTGGATGGTCTGCGCTTTGTCAGAGATCAGGAGCCGGACTGCATTCTGGCAGTAGGAGGGGGATCTTCCATCGATGCCGCCAAGGTAATGCTGCTGTTCTATGAGCATCCGGAGTTAAACTTCGAGAATGTATTTTCCAAAGATCTGGATACGCTGGAATTCCACACTAAGTTTATAGCAATTCCTTCTACTTCCGGAACGGCATCGGAGGTTACCAGAGTCAGTGTTATCACATTTGAAGAGGAGCATTTTAAACGTGCTATCCGGAGTATCAATATATTCCCGAATGCAGCGATTCTGGATCCGTCTCTGCCGGCTACCCTCCCTGCCCATATTGCAGCTGAGACGGGAATGGATGCCCTGACACACGCATTAGAAGCATACATCAATAAAAACGGCAACGATTTTACGGATGCGCTGGCAAAAGAAGCTATAGAAGGAATTATAGAATGGCTTCCGGAGTCTGTTATGGAAGGAACACTCAAGGCACGGGAAAAGGTACACAATTACCAATGCATGGCAGGCATGGCATTTGCCAACAGCGGGCTGGGAATGGTACATGGTGTATCCCATGCATTCGGAGGAATGTATAACGTGGCACACGGTCTGGCTAATGCGGTAATTCTGCCATATTCCATGGATTATAACAAAAAGGATCCTGAGGTGGCGGCAAAATATGAAAAGCTTTCCCGTATTCTGGGGCAGGATGTGACGGAGGCTGTAAAGGAGCTTTCAGCAAAAATTGATATTCCTGCCAAAATGCAGGATGCCGGAGTAGCAGAAGAAGATTTTAAGAGAGATTTTTTGAAACTGCTGGATTTTTCCATGCAGGGATCGACTGTCGTGAATCCCATTCCGGTTTCCCGGGAAGATATGGATAGGTTCTTAAATTGTATTTATTACGGAATCCGTGTGGATTTCTAAGATAAGGAGGAGAATATTATGACACTAGCAGAAAGATGTAAAAAAGTAATGCCGCCTATGGCAAACAGAGTAACGGAGCTTGGTATCGATCATGCTTCCGGATGCTATCTGTATACAGATGACGGAAGAAAGATCCTGGATTTCGCCAGTGGAATTGCAGTGTGTAATTTAGGTCACAATTATCCCACGGTGATTGAGGCTGCCAAAAAGCAGATGGACAAGCTGGTTCACAGCTGCCATAATCTGACTTATTATGAGGAATATGTGAAGCTGGCAGAAAAAATAGTAGAGATTACCGGTGGTGACAGAATGGTATACTTTGCCAATTCCGGAGCGGAAGCAAATGATGGAGCGCTCAAGCTGGCAAAGTATGTGACAGACCGCCCCGGAATTATTGCTTTTAAAGGCTCTTTCCATGGACGTACTTTCATGGCAGCTACAGTGACGGCATCCAACTCCAAATATCGTAAGCATCTGCATTCCAGCCTGTGCCCGAATGTATATCATCTGGAATATCCGGATCTGCTGCATACACCGTATCCTTATGATGGAGAACACACTCCCGAACAGTATTTCAAGCAGTTTGATGATCTGTTTGAACATCTGATCGCACCGGACGAGGTGGCTGCGATTTTCATGGAGCCGGTACAGGGAGAAGGTGGATACATTGTGCCGCCGAAGGACTGGATGGTATATGTCAGGGAACTCTGCGACAAGTACGGTATCATGCTGGTCTATGACGAGGTACAGAGCGGATTCGGCCGCACGGGCAAAATGTTCGCACAGGAGCATTTTGGTGTGAGACCGGATATTATGACCTGTGCAAAGGGAATTGCCAATGGTTTCCCGCTGAGTGCAATTGTGGCTAAGAAGGAGATCATGGAACAATGGCCGGCCGGTGCACACGGAGGAACCTTTGGGGGCAATCCGGTGGCTTGTGCGGCGGCAAATGCCACGATAGAGGCTTTGGAGAGCGGTTATGTGGAAAATGGTGCCAAAATGGGCGAATATTTTATGAGCAGGCTGAATGAACTCAAGGATAAATATCCCTGCATTGCACAGGTACGTGGTCTGGGACTGATGATCGGCATGGAATTCCTGGATGAAAAGGGACAGCCCATGACCGAGCTTACTGCAGCTCTGCAGAAGAAATGTCTGGAACATAACCTGTTTATTCTGACCTGTGGATGTCATAAAAATGTAGTCCGTTTTATTGCTCCGCTGATTGTAACAGAAAAAGAAATCGACAGCTGCATTCAAACTGTAGATACAATTTTAAGCGAAATTGCATAAAAAGTGAAAAAAATACTATTTTTCACCAAAATTTCTGTTATAATGTCCCTTAACAATTACATAACTTTAAATCGAATGGCAAAGGCGTTAATCAGAGATGGTTGGCGCCTTTTTCATTACCCGGTGACACCGGGGAAATACATGAAGTGCAAGAGAGGAGAATGATTATGAAAAAGAGAGTATTGGCAATTATCCTAACAGGTATTATGGCAACATCCCTGCTGACCGGCTGTGGAAGTTCCTCCGGGGAAGGAAGTACAGCAGTGAGCACCACAGCATCTGCAGTGAACGACAGCACATCTGCAGAAGCCGTGACAGCGGATGGAGAAATAAAGCCTACAGATGCATCTTCAGATGCTATCGAAAAGAAGATTTTCCGTATTGGTATTGAATGTACATATGCTCCTTATAACTGGACCCAGGAGAGCGAAGAACTTGCGAATGGAGATAAGGCAGTTCCCATTGCAAATTCCGAGGGTTACACTTACGGATATGATCTGGCACTTGCACAGAAGATATGCGATCAGCTTGGCTGGGAGCTTGAGGTATACAAGAGTGACTGGACATCCATTTTCATGGGACTTGAGGACAAGACCTATGACTGCATTATGAGCGGTGTCTGCTATACCGCGGAGAGAGATGAAATTTATGATTTTTCATCCCCATATTATCTCAGACAGATCAAGGCAGTAGTACGAGAGGACAGCGAATTCGCAAATATTACTGCACTTTCTCAGTTCGACGGCATGAAGCCTACCGTAATTGCTCAGTTGGGAACCAACTTTGTGGATTATAAGGATCAGATCCCCTCTGCAGTAGCTGCAACAGATTATGAAGCAGCTTCGGAGCTGTTCCTGGCTATCCAGAACAAGACAGCAGATGTCCTGATCACTGAAAAGTCCACTGCAGATTCCGCATTTAACACTATGACCGGGCTGATCCAGCTTGAGATGGATCCTTCCGATGATTTTGTGGCACCGGAGGGGAATCCCAATACCTGTTGTATTCTTTTCCGTGGTGGTGACAGCCTTTGCCAGATCATTCAGGGAGCTTTGGATGAGATGGGATGGACCTCCGATACAGAGGAAGGTCTGAAGGCGATGAATGATCTGATGACGGAAATGATCGCATTGCAGCCTTCTGCTGGAGAATAAAGCGGATCACTTACACAATACAAAAAACGTAAGGAGTTGTTGAGCATGGGAATACTACAACTGATAGAAACACCGACGAAAGAATCCGGACTGTTGGAATGGATCATATTTCTGGCAACTAAATATTCATCCACATTTCTGAAAGCAACCTGGGTGACCCTGTACATTGCAGTGATCGGAACGATTCTTGGATTCTTACTGGGCTTCCTGATCGGAGTAATCAATACGACAAAGATTGCTCCGGAGGATGGACCGGTGAAGAAGCTCCTGTTCCGTTTCGTGAAAGCAATTGCAATGATTTATATGGAAGTGTTTCGCGACACTCCCATGATCGTGCAGGGCATGGTAATTTATTACGGACTGAGACAGGGAGATATCTTAATCACTTCTGCCATAGCCGGAATTCTGGTCACCCTATTGAATACGGGTGCGTACATGGGCGAAACCGTCCGTGGAGGTATTAATTCCGTAGATCCGGGACAAAAGGAAGGAGCCCTGGCAATGGGAATGTCACATGCAGGCGCTATGTTCTATGTGGTAATTCCACAGGCACTGAAAAATGTATTTCCGGAAATGGGCAATACCTTTTTAAATAATCTCAAAATGACATCCGTATTAAATGTTATCGGTGTCAGTGAATTATTCCTGGCAGCGAAGACAGCCGGTGGCTCTTATTACAAATACTTTGAAGCCTATCTTGTAATCGCCGTGATCTATTTTGTTCTGTGTTTCCTGTTCAACCGGATATTCCTGTTGGCGGAGAAGAAGCTGGAAGGACGCAGCGATTATGAGATTGCAACAGAATATCTGGAAGAAAATTAGGAGGTGTGTCTATGTCAGAGGTAGTCATCAAAGTAGAAGATCTGAGGAAATCCTTTGGAGATCACGAAGTCCTGAAGAAAATTGAATTCGAAATCACAAAGGGAGAGGTAGTATGCATCATCGGCTCCTCCGGATCGGGCAAATCAACACTCCTTCGTTGCATTAATCACCTGGAAACACCGACCGAAGGCATCATTTTATTCCATGATGAGGAAGTGAAGAATACACAGAAAAGTCTTGCTGACTATCGTTCACAGGTCGGAATGGTATTCCAGTCCTTTAATCTCTTTAATAACATGACAGTACTGGAAAACTGCATGTTTGGAACAAGGAAAATATTGAAGCTGAACAAGGAGGAGTGCAAAAAGCGCGCCATAAAATACCTGAGAAAAGTAGGTATGGTTGCATACATCAATGCCAAACCCGCACAGCTGTCCGGCGGTCAGAAGCAGCGTGTGGCAATCGCCAGAGCACTGTGCATGTCACCGGAGGTGCTGTTGTTTGATGAACCGACATCAGCATTGGATCCTGAGATGGTGGGTGAGGTGCTGAAGGTAATGAAGGATCTGGCTGCTGAAGGAATGACCATGATCATCGTCACACATGAGATGGAATTTGCCAAAAATGTATCCACAAGGACGATATTCATGGATAACGGATATATCGTTGAAGATGAACGTCCGGATATTTTGTTCACTAATCCTAAAAATGTAAGAACCAGAGAGTTCTTAAAACGATATATGGAAAGATAGGAGGCAAATATCATGGATAATGTAGTAATTACCATTGCAAGAGGTTTTGGAAGCGGCGGTAAACGGATTGGCAGTAAAGTAGCACAGGATCTGGGAATCCATTGTTATGAAAACAGGATTCTGACGTTGGCATCACAGATGAGCGGCATTGATGAGAGCATACTGGCGGAGGTTAATGAAAAAATGCGCGGGAAGAGCTTTTTCCGTGGTCTTTTACAAGGACTGCCGCATTCCAAAAGTCCCAAAGCCGAAGGAGAATTTGAATCGGATGAGCATATTTTCGAGCTGCAGAAGAAAATTATAGAGAATCTGGCAAATACGGAATCCTGTGTGATCGTAGGAAAATGTGCGGACTGGATTCTGAAGGATTACCCCAATGTTATCAGTGTGTATATAGAGGCACCGCGAGAGTACTGTCGGAAAGTGATTATGGAACGGATGCAGGTGAATGAAGCAACTGCAGACAGATCTATCACGCAGACAGATAAATACCGTGCAGAGTATTATGCACACTATACGGGAGGTAACTATTGGACGAATCCTGTAAATTATGACCTAACATTAAACACTGCAAGAGTTGGCTTTGACAATTGTGTAAAAGTGATTGAGGACTATATTCAGACAAAATACCCGGATCTTAAGATCGTACCGACCGTAGAAACTGATAAATAGAAACAGACACAGTAAGAGTGGTAAATGCCTATGAACATAAAAACATTTGTGATCGATCGGAAAATGAATTATCAGGAGTGTTGCTGCCAGGGGGAATATGTCAATAAGTATTATGAAATCGAGCAGAGCAGTTCTTCCCTGAAGTTTAATACCATACCGGATGCCTGCGTGGATCTGCAGTTCGCACTTCTGGAAGACAGACCGGTGATTTGTGCCTGCGGAAGCTTTTTGAGCAGTGCGTGTTCTCCCTCCAGCGAATATCAGTGGTGCTTTGGCGTGAAATTCAATCCCGGGAAGTACCCGCTGTTAGTATCTGAACACATGGATCATTTGATTGAAGGACATGTCATTATCGAGGAATATGGCTGGCTTGAGAAAATCGGTGAGAAAATTATGAAAGCACATTCCTTTGAAGAGAGAGTCCGCATATTTGAGGAAGGTTTTCCTTTTGAAAGCCAGTTTTTATGGATGAGTTCCATGGTGGTTACTGCGATGGAGATGATTGAGAGCTCCCATGGCTGCCTCAATATTTCCCAGATTGCTGATAAACTCCAGTACAACCAGAGGTATATGGACCGTGTATTTCGCAAGGAGACCGGACTCAGCATGAAAAAATACGCAACGATTATACAGATCCAGACAGCGATCCGCTATCTTCAGGAGGAGAGGATTGACGAAGTCTATGAGAAGCTGGGATATTACGATCAGTCTTATTTTATTAACTAAGACTTCCCATACCCCAAGTGGGGTTCGCACCTTGAAAATTCAATATTTCA
>CAVJMX010000006.1:48620-52360 GCA_963650795.1 Bacteroidales bacterium H4 | reverse complement strand
GCGTGATGTTCTGTTCGCCGTGAGCGTTCGTGGGTATTTCACTAACTTTCTATTTATCTCTATTGACTCTCACATAACGTTATAGTCTATACTAATCCTAACACAACGTATGAGGAGGTCTTTTTTATGATGACAGTTCACGAAGTCAGTAATATCACCGGCGTAAGTATCCGCGCTCTGCATCACTATGATCATATCGGTCTTCTGCCTGCCACGGAAGTCACCCCGGCAGGGTATCGGCTTTATGATGAACAGGCATTGGAACGTCTCCAGATCATTCTTCTGTTCCGGGAATTGCAATTCCCATTGAAGGATATTCAAGTCATTCTCGATGATCCTTCCTTTGATAAAGAGAAAGCTTTGGATCAGCAGATCCACTTGCTGGAGCTGCGTAAGGAGCATTTGGAGAATCTAATCGACCTTGCTCGCGGAATAAAAGCATTAGGCTTAAAGCCAATGACTTCCAAAAATTTTGAGCCCTTCGATACAAGAAAAATCGATGAATATGCTGCCCAGGCAAAAGCTTCCTGGGGGCAGACTCCGGAATATCAAGAATACCTGCAGAAATCTGCCGGGCGAACACAGGAAGAAGAGCAGAATCTTCACCTGGAAATGATGGAAATCTTTGCAGAATTCGGGAAAATCCGCCTTACCGATCCCTCCTCCCCTACAGCACAGGCGCTGGTAGCGAAATTACAGAATTTTATTACCGACAACTGCTACACCTGCTCCGACAGTATCCTGCATTGCCTCGGTGAAATATATGCCGGTGGCGGTCAATTCACCCAGGGCATTGATAATGTCGGCGGTAAAGGCACAGCAGAATTTGCCTTCCGTGCAATCGATATTTATTGCAAGAATAAGAATTAGTATCCGGATTTTTCCACTAATTTTGCATATTCCACTTCGTCAATATGATACTTTTTCCGGATGATCACATAGGATATCACCAACGCGATCACGGGAATCAGCACCATGCCTGTGCGGAACAGAATTCCCTGTGTCGTTGTAATCTCTCCGATATAGCGATTTGCCTCTGCCAGTGCCGCTTCGCTGGACAGTACCCCGCGGTTTACTTCTATCTCCAGGGCACTGATGCTCCGGCTTTTCGCATAGATTCCACTCACGATCAACACCAGGGTGGACAGTCCCTGGTTGATTCCTCCCGCCAGTTTGACGCTAAAGGAACGGACTGCCGAGATTACGGAATCATGTCTTTCATGGAATCTCGCCTCATCATATTCGATCGTATTGTTGATCATGACGACGATTACCAGATTCATCAATCCCTGAAAGAAAAAGATAACAAATCCTATGGCATTCAACAAAATCACATTTTTCGGAAGCACATAACCGAATCCCATAAAACAGGCATATCCAATCAACAACACTACAAAACACACAGTAAGTATTTTCTGTCTCGTAAAATGCTTCGCCAGTGCTGCGTAGCTTGCCTGGGAGATCAGCATTCCCAAGCCGTACATCACCGTAAAATAAAATACCAGATTACCGCTTTCCGAATATCCGTATTCTATGTAAAAAAAGTTCACGCCGAAGATAATCAGAATATTGCAGGTAATGTTAAAAAAGATAGAAGCCATTCCTGCAGCAACCAGCTGGTCGTTTCTCATAAAAATGTGATACATGTCTTTTAATGACAACTTATCCTTCTGTTCTTCTCTATTTTTTTCTTTGATTCCAAATGCTGTCAGCATCTGAAATGCAATCAGGCAAAATGCCACCACAACCGCTACGATCCGGTAAGCTTTTACGGCATTTCCGGCAATCACAACAGGTACTACTCCCGCAACGGAGAACTGTCCGATACATACAAAAATACTCATAATCGTCACCAGGGAATCTCTCGTACCGGGATCTGAGCTTAAAGAAGGCAGTACTCCCCAATAAGCAATGTCATTCATGGTGTAGGTCATCCCCCACAGGAGATAGAAGAGACTGTAAAATGCAACAAATCCCCACCCGCTCGGTCGGATCGTGAATAAGCACACAATAACAACGGCATTTGTAATCGAACCGACCAATATCCACGGCTTGAATTTTCCCATTTTGAAATGAGTATTTTCAATAATAATTCCCATCAACAGATCATTTACCGCATCCCAAACCATGCACAGGATCATCGCCCCACTGATTACAGCAAACTGCGCACTTGTGAGGTTCATGGTATACTGTACATAAAGAATCAAATACATGCTTACCAGCGCATATGCCGCATCTCTTCCCGTTGCGCCGACACAATAGCTCCATTTCGTTCTTGCATCTAACTTATCACTCATTTTTTGTCCCCCTGTTCGCAGAATCCACGATTTTCTGAATCGTACTATGTTTTATCATACCGCCGCTCTGATTACATACACTGTCAATGTTTCCTTCCAGAATCCCTTCTTCCATCATCCGCACCTCTGGATCCCTGGGAGATTTAGGAAAATAAAGTACTCTCGCAGCAAGCGCCCCCAGCCGGCTCCATATTCTTGCCAAAAAAGAATAGGGTTGCATCTGCCGCAGTGAATTTTTCGTGGTAAACTCTCCCGGCTTCGTCTGTGAAAAATGTGTTTTCGGATAGTCGTAAACCGCATCAAAATCCGCCTCCGACAACGGAACCTGCGCATGCATTGTCAGTGGGCTTTTCAGCGCCATTCCCTTCACCCGGATGCTCTGCGATAACCGGATATCCTGCAGGGATGCCCCCACCTGGATCTCATACTCGCCGCCGATGACCCGGAAATCCGAATCCTGATATACGGAAAAGGCTCTGGAATCCAATGTGATCTCCACCTCTTTTTTCTCGCCGGGCTGTAAATGTACCTTTTGGAATCCCTTCAATTCTCTTCTCGCCCGGAAATCCTCCGTCTCCGAGTTCCTGACATAGAGCTGGGCGATTTCATATCCTGCAGTTCTTCCAACATTTTCTACCGAAAAAGAAATGTGATAGTTTTCTTCTTCATGGTGGACTTTCAAATTCGTATATGCAAAATCTGTGTAACTTAACCCATGACCGAAGCAATAGCGCACGGGAACCTGAAAGGTATCATAATATCGGTATCCCACAAAAATACTTTCCCGATATTCCACATCATCCAAATGTTTTTTCTGTTCCCCCTGTCTACCGAAATTTCCATAACTGGGGGCATCGGACTCCCTGTACGGAATACTCTCTGCCAGTTTGCCGGAAGGATTGACATCTCCCAGGGCAATACCCGCGCAGGCTTCCGCAGCCGCTTCTCCGCCAAGATACATCTGTAATGACGCTTTACACCTGGATGGCATTTCCATATTATAAGGGGCACCGCTTATGGACACAAAGCCGATGTCTTCGCTAATTTCCAACAGTTGTTCCAGCAGGGCGGTCTGATTGAGCGGCAGGTCAAAACTTTCCCGGTCGTAGCCTTCTCCCTCTGCCATCTCCGTGAGTCCGCCGAAAAACAGCGCCGGAACCTGTTGCTTCCTCGCGGCTCTTACCTGTTCACAGGCTTCTTTTTCCAGTCTCCGACTCCTCTGAAAAGTCGTATTCTTGTATCCCCTTGCATAGTGAACTTTTATACCTCTTTTTTCAAATGCCTCCGTAAAAGAGATAACTCTTTCCGTATGGATATGGCTGCTGCCGCCTCCCTGTATCCGGGGCACTGCCGCCAACTCCCCTATGATCAGAACTTCCTTGATTTCTTTTGACAGCGGGAGAAAATCTTCGTTTTTCAGAAGAACTGCGCTTTCCTCCTCGA
>CAVJMX010000006.1:22639-48610 GCA_963650795.1 Bacteroidales bacterium H4 | reverse complement strand
CCTCCTCGATTCTTTTCGCCAGATTATGATGTCTTTCCCTGGTCTCTGTAGCTACTCTTTTTCCGGCTTTTTCCGCTATCACATTTCCGGAATAAGTCTCCGTTAATCTCTCAATCCTTCTTACGGCATTCTCCAGGGTCTCCTGCGGGAGTTTTCCGGATTTTACAGCTTCCAGAATCTGTGCATAATGATTGCCACAGCTGTCCGGCATCTCCACATCCATTCCCGCCGCCACGCATGCCGGCAGATCCACGCAGGCTCCCCAGTCGCTCATCACCAGTCCTTCGTAACCCCATTTTTCTCTGAGAATCTCTGTTAGCAGATGTGGATTTTCGCACGCAGGAAGTCCGTTCAGGTAGTTATAGCTTGCCATGACCGTCGCCGGTTTTGCCTTTTTCACTGCCTTTTCAAATGCCGACAGGTAGATTTCATGCAACGCCCTGTCATCGATCATGGAGTTAGAGGTCATTCTGTGGGTCTCCTGATTGTTCCCTGCAAAATGCTTCAGCGAAGTGCCAACTCCCTGCTTCTGCATTGCAAGAATATAGCCGCTTGCAAGTTCACCCGCTAAATAAGGATCCTCCGAAAAATATTCAAAATTTCTTCCGCAGAGGGGAGATCTTTTGATATTTATCCCGGGTCCTAAAACTACGGAAACACCCAGTTCCTTCGCCTCCTGTGCAATACCTTCCGCCATTTGTCCAATCAGTTCCGGATCCCAGGAACAGGCGACACTGCTTGCCGTCGGAAAGCAGGTAGCTTCATAGCTGTCGTTGTTCCGTGCTCCGTCCTCCTGCGCGCGGACACCATGTGGTCCGTCGGATACCTGAATATCCCCGATGTGCCATGCTCCGTAACCCGTGACAAGCCTGCACATTTTTTCCAGACTTTTCCCCATAAAATGCCTCCTTTTCTTCGATTTCCTCTAAGAAAAACTTAACATCTCTTTGGTTTTTGCTATATCATTTTTATGTTGTTATATGTTAAAATTATTATGGAAGGTGGAGATACGTAATGGCTAAGAAAAATACACAGATCGGATATGAATTTTTAGATGCTTCTGGGAATTTTATTTATGAAGCGCGGGAGACCGGGAAAACACACACTCCCTTTGCTTCGGAAATTCTATTGTTTGAATCCATAAAAAGCGGCGACCTTGCAGGGGTGAAAAATGCCCTGAATCTGTACCGGCAATCCGGTCTGATCATCGGACATATGTCCGACAATCCCACCCGGGAAATACACTACTGGGCGGTATCCACCATTGCCGTGGCAATTCATTATGCAATTCTGGGCGGGTTGGATGAAAGCGAAGCTTATCAGTTAAGCGATTCCTATATTCAGAAGATCGATTCCTTTCAGACCATGGAAGAATGTATTGATTATCTATGTGAAAAAGCCGTAGAACTCGTTACAAAAGTAAAGGAGAACTCCATTCCTCAATGCTACAGCCCTCTGATCAATAAATGTATCCACCTGATACATATCCACCTTCATAGCCGCCTTAAGATCGAAAGCATCGCCAAAAGTCTTCATGTATCACGGGATTATCTGTCTCAGGCTTTCAAAAAAGAGACCGGAATTCCCCTTCATCAATATATTTTGGATCAGAAAATGGAAGAAGCCAGGCATATGCTCGCACGCGGAATGACGATCAATGCTGTCAGCTATACACTCTGCTTCTGCAACGAGAGTCATTTCATCCAGTCTTTCAAAAAGAAATACAATATGACTCCGGCTGCCTATATTGCCACTACGAAAAACCGTTTTTGATTACAGATATTTTCCCGTAACGCTGTCTGCATTCGCTGCGATCTCCTCCGGAGTTCCCACAGCAACGACCCTGCCGCCGTCCTCTCCGCCACCGGGTCCCATATCAATGATGTAATCAGCATTGCGGATCAAATCCAGATCGTGTTCGATGACGAGCACGGTTGCCCCATTGTCCACCAATGCCTGAAATACCTGCAACAGTGTCTGAACATCTAACGGATGCAGTCCGATCGTCGGCTCGTCGAATACGAACACGGAATCCGACTGTCCTCTGCCCATTTCGCTGGCAAGCTTCAGCCTCTGAGCCTCCCCGCCGGAAAGGCTGGGCGTCTCTTCTCCCAGCGTAAGATACCCAAGTCCCAGATTTTTCAGGACTTCCAGCCGCTGGTGGACCACTTTCCATTCCTGCGTTGCCTGCTGCGCCGTCGCGACATCCATCTCCATCATCTGAGGCAGAGAATAACGTTTGCCCTGTTTGTTCTCATAGCCAATGTCCCATGCCTCTTTGGCATAGCGGGAACCGCCACACTCCGGGCAAGGCACATCCACATCCGGCAGAAACTGCACATCCAGACTGATCTGTCCGGTACCGTCGCAGACCGGACATCTTAATTTTCCGGTATTGTAGGAAAAATCTCCCGCCTTGTATTTTTTATTTTTCGCATCCGCAGTCTTAGCATAGATCTTCCGCAGTTCATCATGCACATTGGCATAAGTTGCCACCGTAGACCGCACATTGATACCGATGGGAGACGCATCGATCAGTTTCACATGGGCAATGCCCTCCGCGGTGATGCTTTTTACATGACCGGGCAAATGTTCACCGTTTAAACCGGCTTCCAGTCCGGGGATCAGGCTTTCCAGCACCATGGTGGTCTTCCCGGAGCCGGAGACTCCGGTAACGACCGTAAGTCTTCCTTTGGGAATGTCGATTTCCAGAGGCTTTACCGTGTGGATGGTATCCGTAGACAGATGGAGCTTCCCCAGTGCAAATATTTCCTCCCGGGCGATGGGCTTACGGATACGCATATCCGCAGTCTGCGCCAGAAAAGGACCGATCATGGACTCTTTCTGCGCGATCACCTGAGGAATTGTACCCTGCGTGATCACATAGCCGCCTCCGGCACCTGCTTCCGGTCCCATTTCGATCAGCCAGTCCGCTTCGGACAGGATCTGGGTGTCATGGTCTACCAAAATAATAGAGTTGCCATCGGCGATCAGATCGTGCATCACCGCATTCAGCCCCACAATATTCGAAGGATGCAGACCGATGGAAGGCTCGTCCAGCACATAGAGTACCCCGGTGGTACGGTTCCGCACCGCCCTCGCCAGCTGCATCCGCTGTCTTTCTCCCGTGGACAGAGAGGACGCCGCACGGTCCAGCGACAGATACGTAAGTCCCAGATCCATCAGCCGCTTTGCCACAGTCTGGAAAGATTCACAGATGGATTCCGCCATAGGGCGCATCTCTTCCGGCAGGGAATCCGGTACTCCCGCTACCCAGTCCACCAGTTCTTTCAGGGGCATCTGGCAGGCTTGCGCAAGTCCTATGCCCCGGAGTTTCGGTGCCCTGGCGGCTTCCGAAAGTCTGCTGCCACCGCATTCCGGGCAGATGTCCTCCTTTAAGAATTTTTCCACACGTTTCATGCCCTTTTCGTCTTTTACCCTTGCCAGTGCATTTTCTACCGTGTATACCGCGTTAAAATACGTAAAGTCCAGTTCTCCCGCCTGATTGGTCTTTTTCGCCTTGTAAAAAATGTGTTTCTTCTCCGCGGGACCGTGGTAGACGATCTCTTTTTCCCGCTCTGTGAGTTCCCGGAAAGGCACATCCGTCCGCACTCCCATTTCCCGGCAGACATCTGTCATCAAAGACCACATGAGACTGTTCCAGGGTGCCACCGCTCCCTCGTCAATGCTCAGGGAATCATCCGGCACAAGAGAATCCAGATCCACAGTCCGCACGCTTCCCGTACCGCCGCACTTCGGGCAGGCTCCCTGCGAATTAAATGCCAGTTCTTCTGCACTGGGGGCGTGTACCTTCGCTCCGCATTCCGGGCACAGGATCTCCTGCTCCGTCGCTACTTGCAGGGTCGGAGGCACATAATGTCCGTTGGGACAGCGATGGGATGCCAGACGGGAATACATCAGGCGCAGACTGTTCAAAAGTTCCGTTCTGGTTCCAAAGGTACTGCGGATCCCGGGAATGCCGGGGCGCTGGTGCAGTGCCAGTGCTGCCGGAACGTAGAGGATTTCATCCACCTGTGCTTTCGCCGCACCGGTCATACGTCTTCTCGTGTAGGTGGACAGGGATTCCAGATAACGTCTGGAGCCCTCTGCGTAGAGGACACCCAGTGCCAGCGAAGATTTTCCCGAGCCGGATACCCCGGCGATTCCCACAATTTTGTGTAAGGGAACATCCACATCTATATTTTTCAGATTATGAACCTTTGCACCTCTTACTTTGATATGCTTTGGTTCATTAGTTTCGTATTCCATAACAGCGCTCCTCATCTTAATAAATCATAATTATTCAGACCCCACCCCATACATTCACAAAAGCGCACGATGCCTCTTAGGGGTTCTGAATAGTCAAAACAGATCCAGCATATTGTCCAGATAGATTTCCTCTCTGACCTGCAGCTGGTACTCCGGTTTCGTCATATAGTACAGTAAAAATTCCAGAACCAGTGCACTGCCCAGTCCTCGGCCCTCGATCTTATAATTGGAAAATCCCATGGGCAGATAGATCTTCTGAATATCTCCCACGCTGATAAATCCGGGATTTTTCACGGCTTTGGAGAAACGATAGCCCTCCTCCGCCCCCGGAGAAGTGCAGCGGAAATCCGGCTCCTCTCCCAGATTCCTGCGGCTGACAGCTTCGTAGCATTCCTTCCTGTCCTTGCAGCCGAAATAGCAGCACTCATTGCACAGAAATTCCACTTTTTCTTTCTGTGACTCTGGCAGCGTGTTTAATTTTTCATAAGCCTTGTTCAGGCGGAAATCCGGTACGACATAGCGAAAATCGTCTCTGTTGGTCTCCTTTTTTAACGCTTCAAAATCCGTCAGGACTTTCGTGGTGGAGGATACCAGATAAAGTTCCGGGTAATGACTTTTCAGATACTGTAACAGCAGGTCTGAATGGACGATCACGCCGTTTTGTATTTTGGAATTTTCCGCAAAAAGGACACAGAGTGCATTGCATTTTCTGTCGGAAAGATGTTCCTCGCAAAGCTGTGAATTACTGAAGGTCAGACGGGCTGAAATGCCGTATTCCTGTAACAACGCCAGCACTTCCCGGGCATCGTGATCCTCCAGCGAGACACGCCCGCCGCCCCAGATACAGTCCGGCGGTGCTCCGTAGATAGAACCGATGTCGCACCAATCGTAAAAATATTCCCGATGCTCCCGGAATAATGACAGAAATATCCGGTATAATTCGTAAAATTCAAACAGACCGGGAAGATGGTAATAAGCTGTCCCTTTCATCCGGTTTCCTCCGTATGATCCATTTAGAAGGTGTTAAACAAGTATAACCATAGATATATTATAGCTTATCCGGAAAAATGAGACAATTGAATATAACTAAAATTCCGGCGATCACCTATCAGGCAATCGCCGGAACCAAATTTATTTTCCCCAAACTTCTTCTGCTATTTCTTTCACCAGGCGGAGCTTCGCCCACTGTTCTTCCTCAGTCAGCTTGTTGCCGATCTCGCAGGAAGCAAATCCACACTGAGGGCTTAAGTATAATCTCTCCAGCGGAATATATTGTGCCGCATCATGGATTCGGTCAATGACAAGCTGTTTGTCCTCCAGTACGGGAGACTTGGTGGTGATCAGTCCCAGCACGACCTTTTTCTCTCCGGATACCTTGGCCAAAGGTGCAAAGCCGCCGGATCTCTCGTCGTCAAACTCCAGGAAATAAGCGTTCACATTCTCTTCTCCGAACAGAATGTCCGCTACGGAATCATACGCGCCCTCGCTTGCGTAGGTGGAATGGAAATTGCCGCGGCATACATGAGTGTTGATGATCATATCCTTCGGTGCATTGGCGATCACCTTATTGTTAATATCTTTGTGAGCTTTCTGGAATTCAATAATTCCCTCTCTGGTGGTTCCGTACAGGGTGTGACCGATCTTGTCTGCGAACATGCCCCAGGTACAGTCATCCAACTGTAAGTTTCTGCAGCCTGCTGCATAGAGATCATCGATCACTTTTCCGTATGCCGCCACAATGTCATTTACCAGCTCCTGCTCGTCGGGATAATGCTTCTCTGTGCAGCCCCGGTTAAACGGCATGGTAAACTGTGCCAGGAACTGTGCGGGGGAAGGTATGGTCTGCTTTGCCACGGTATTTTCATCCTCCAATGCTTTCACAAAGCGAAAATGATCTACAAAAGGATGCTCTCCTGTCAGTCCGATCTTACCCACAATATAGGTATCATCCACCATGGCTGCCTCGCCGTGGAACGGAAGTCCCGTCTTGGTAGGGGTATGACCGATACCGTCAAATCCCCACATGAAATCCAGATGCCAGGTGGCTCTGCGGAATTCTCCGTCTGTGATCACATGATATCCCAGCTCCTTGATCTTGCTCACAAGCTCTGTGATGGCTTCATCTTCCACTTCCTTCAGTGCCGCAGCATCGATCTTTCCTTCATCGAACTGTCTTCTTGCTTTCTTCAGCTTTTCCGGTCTTAAAAAGCTTCCTACGAAATCATAGCGAAAAGGTGTCTGTAAATTGTTCATATTCATTTTCTCCATTTCTTTGTGGTTTTGTCGTTTTTTGAATTGTCCTCATTATATGATGCCAGGGTCAAAAGGTCTAAAACCACATGAGCTTGCTCATAAGTGGTTGAAAGACCTTAGGACCCGCCCCGATATGAGCATAAAAGTGGGATGATAATCCCACGATATGCGAATATTGGGTAGGATTGTGGGAGTGCGGAGCACGGAACAATCCGTAGGCATCAAAGTCGGGGGCTTTTGACCCCGACATCATTATATGAGAAATGGCGAGAAACGCAAAATACATAAAAATAAAGGTTGTCCATAGTTTAAAGCTATGGACAACCTATTTATACTAAATACTTCTGCAATGCTTCCAGATAGGTGGACCCCAGTCTGCTGAGCATTCCTTTTCTGTGTGTGATATAACCGATCCGCATGTCACTCTCATCGGCTAACGGCACGGCAATGATATCTTTGCCGTTTAATTTCTTATCGATCACGCCACTGCATACAGTGTAACCGTTCAGTCCGATCAACAGATTGAACAGTGTCGCTCTGTCCCGCACACGGATATTTTTCTTACGTTCAAAATCAGAGAAAATCTCCTCCGAAAAGTAAAAGGAATTGTGTTCTCCCTGTTCAAAGGAAAGGTACGGATATTCTTCAAGTTCTTCATTCGTAATTATACTGTTTTCTGCCAGCGGATGTATTCTGCTGATAAATACATGGGGTCTGGCAACAAACAGCTGGTGAAATTCCAAATCGTGGGATTTCAGCAGTTTGGTGAGTACCGCCTGATTAAAATCATTCAGAAACAAGATTCCGATCTCGCTGCGCAGGTGAGCCACATCCTCTATGATCTCATAAGTCTGGGTCTCCCGCAGACTGAAATCGTATTCTTCCTGTCCATACTGCTTGATCAGATCCACGAATGCGTTGACAGCAAAGGAATAGTGCTGGGTGGACACACAGAACTGCTTTTTTCCACCTGAGTTTCCCTTATATTTGTCCTCCAGGATCGCCGCCTGCTCCAACACCTGCCTCGCATATCCCAGAAAATCCTCGCCTTCCTTGGAAAGTGTGATCCCCTTGTTGGTCCGGTTGAAAATAACAATATTCATTTCCTTTTCCAGCTCATGGATCGCGTTGGTGAGACTGGGTTGGGAAACATACAGTCTATTGGCTGCTTCTGTTATAGTGCCGGTCTCTGCCACTGTTATTACATACTTTAATTGCTGAAGTGTCATATTTTTCCTATTTTTTATCCTTTTTACTTTCACCGTAAATGGCGACAGCAACGCACAGAATCGCCGCTGCAACCGCCAGCCAGAATGTCAGATCCATCTATTGTCACTCCCAAAGTCTTCAAAATCTCTTTCTAAGGTTAGCACTCGCTAACCTCCGTGTCAATCATTCTTCCTTTGAGAAGTGAGTTGTTTTATTTTTATTTTACATTTCTGGCAAAAAAATTCGCCAGGATAGCTCCTGATACATTATGCCATACACTGAATACTGCGCCCGGAATGGTTGCCAACGGGTATTGTGCAAAATGAACCGTCGCCAGCGAGGTAGCCAGACCGGAGTTCTGCATACCAACCTCAATGGAAATAGCACGGCATTTTGTTTCATCCAGCTTCAATATCTTGCCGATGATATAACCCAATGCATATCCAAGCAGATTATGCAGAATGACAACGCATATGATCAGAAGACCGGAGGTCATAATTTTTGCAGAATTCGCAGACACTACCGCAGCCACAATTGCAACGATTGCCGTGGTCGAAATCAAAGGAAGAATTTCCACTACAGCTTCTGTAAATTTTTTAAAGAAATGGTTAATCACAAAACCAAGCAGTATCGGTACAATGACTACTTTGATGATAGATAAAAACATGCTCAGTACGTTGACGTCAACGGTCTGCCCCGCATAAAGCTTGGTCAGGAGGGGCGTCAGAAACGGTGCCAGGATCGTGGATACGGAGGTCATACCTACGGACAAAGCCACATCACCCTTAGAAAGATAGGTCATTACATTCGAGGACGTGCCTCCGGGACAGGTTCCCACCAGAATCACACCTACCGCCAGTTCAGGACTTAGATGGAACAATCTGGTCAGTGCAAATGCCAAAAGGGGCATTACCGTAAACTGCGCAACACAACCGATGATAACATCCTTCGGACGACTGAACACTACCTTGAAATCCCCCGGTTTCAGAGTGAGTCCCATTCCAAACATTACAATCCCCAACAGAGTATTGACATAGCTTGTTTTAATAAAGCTGACAGCAGTTGGCACAAACAGGGCCAATAATGCCATGAGGATTACGATTACCGCCATATAACGGCTTACAAAACTGGTGATTTTTTTCAATACGTTCATTCTTTCCATCTCCTCTTTTTTCTTTAGATCTTCCTTCGCACCATGACCCGTCTTCACTCATCTGCTCATGAACCCGCATTAATTCTTGCTTCGATCTGCTTCCATGCCATATATCTGGAGATGTTAAAGGTCCGCAATGACAGCTTTTCCAGATGTCCCTTAATATGATCCAGATAATAATAGCCAAACCCTTCCTGCTGATAGCTTTCCCACCATGTAGAGTCATACATGATACCCGTAGGCGATTCCAGTTCATAGGCGCTGAAATCATACCCAAGACTCTCCATATAAGGTATGATGACCGGTGCTGCATCAGCGCTGAGTTCACTCAGATAATCGAAGTCACGGTATTCCGCTCCCCGGAAAAAAGGTCCTGTAAAAAAATCATCACCGTAATCCTGTGCCATAGACTCTTCCCAGCCCGTACCACCCGCACCGGGTGCATTGGCAATATCCACCCGCGCAATGATATAATCCGGATGACTAAAGGATAATGCCAGATACAGAACCGTCACCATAATAACACCATAGTGAAACAATGGGAAGCTTTCCTGATAAATATCAATCAGTACTCCGATAAACATTACGAACAACACCGCCAACATCCACAATACGAAGATCCGCAGAAAAGTCAGATAATAATACCGGATATAGATGATCATACGCACCACACTAGACGCGATCATGATAAAAGTACACAATGACATAATCGTCATAATCACTTTCAGCACCTTGCTCTCTCTAAAATAGCTGAGGCACACCAGTACCAGGATCAGATTCAGAATACTGACCGCCAGCAACTGGAAAAATCCTTCTCTTGCGTACTGTGCGTAGGTATACCCGTCAGGCAGCTGCATTTTCCCCAGGAATAATCCAAAGATCTGAATGCCGGAAAACAGGATATACAAAAGTGACAGCATTGACATAATTGTAATTGCCAGTACCGGTTCGCCCTTTCTGCGGTCCTTCACTTCCTCCGGGATACTTCTCTTACACAGGTAGGAAGTCAGCGCATAAGAGGCAAAGAACAGAAATGTTACCCGGATCACCACATTGAAGATATTGCCCGGGCTGATCCATTGCATGACATCTGTTGTCATTTTACGGAACACAGCATCTGCGGAGCTTAACAGTCCGGCAGCAATAAGCAGAATAGGAAGTGCAATTACTGCCCCCAGCAGTCCGTACCATATCTTCTTATTTCTATTTTCTTTTTCCTGAAAATAGGCTTTTCCATCGGAAATGGGCTTGCCCAGTTCGCCAAAGCTCATAACAACCAGACGGCATATGCTTCCCACATATTTTCCCAGATTCCACCTGGATGTATCAAAATATTGATTCAGTAGCAGGCACATTACTAACAGGAAGACTGCCAGCTTATTCAAGCAGATGATCTCCCATCCGTCGGTGCAGAAGGTGGATACCCCCAGCAGCAGAATGCTGACCATATAAAAGGCGCTTCCTTTTTTCAATGTAATCTCCAGTTTTGACAGCGAGAAGACAAAATACAGCAAAGTGCCTGCGAGAAAAAAAGGGAATGTGATCCCCGAGCCATTATGAAACATGCAAAATGCATAGAAAACGGCATATAATAACGTTACAGGTCCAAAATAATTAAAGTGTTCCTTCATCTTCACCCTCCACATACTCCAGAATATCCCCCGGCTGGCAGTGCAATGCCTGACAGATTGCCTCCAACGTAGAGAAACGGATCGCTTTTGCCTTATTATTTTTCAAAATGGACAAATTCGCCTGGGTCAGATCCACCTGATTCGCCAGCTCCGTCAGGCTGATCTTGCGCTTTGCCATCATTACATCCAGATTTACAATAATTCCCATAATGACTGCCTTTCTATTTCCTGTCTAAATGGTTAAGTCGTTCTCTTCCTTGCAGCGCACGGCTTCTTCAAATACCATTGCCAGCACCTTACTGAACATGCCTGCGATAATAAATACCAGAATGATCACCAGCATGGCAATAGTCATGTATACGACGCATCTTACGGCACTCATGGCTGCAATGAAAAAGCTTAAGTCGCCCATTCTTCTAAGGCTCGCCACATTTTCCGGTACAAAGCAGTTCTCCTGAAGCACCGTACGGAACATCTTACGCAGCTCATTGACCAGTAACAGTGCCAGCACCCCCAGGATCGCAAATATGATCACTGCCGGGAGATAATTATCCTCCACTGCCTCCAGATATTTTCCTATGTATTTGAGACTAACCGGCAGGCTTACCGTTACCAGGATTCCCCCATAGAACATGAAATCCAACAGATACTTCGTCCCCCTTGCCAGGGAGAACTTTTTCTCCCGCAGTTCCTTTTCCGACAATTCCTTTTTCTCCATAAACGAATACCTCTTTTCTTTCTGATAGTCTTAACATATCACTCCATTATATGAATGTCAATATATATTTATTGATATTCGATAATTATATATTGAATTGCACATATCATAAGAATCTTAAAGGCAATAAAGCTGAATCGTTACTAAAATTATTGATACAAATGAAAATAATTGATATAGACATCTTACGTTCCTCTCCTTACAATGAGAGTGATAGGTAGCAATTTTGTGCCTGCACAGAGTACTAAAGTATCGGAAAGTTTGCAGGTTACAGAAAGGTATGGGGATTATTATGAAGCTATTGGAGCAACTTTCACACCCATCAAGGGAATTTACACCGATCCCGTTCTGGTTCCTGAACGGTGATCTGACAGATGAAGAAATCCGCCGACAGCTTACGGATTTCGCTGCTCACGGCGTCTACGGTGTCGTATTGCACCCCCGCATGGGGCTTGCAAAGCGTATTGAATATCTGAGCGAAACTTACTTTCACTATATCCGCACTGCCGTGGAGACCGCTGCAGAATTAGATATGACGGTCGTTTTATATGATGAGGGAATGTATCCTTCCGGCTCCGCCTGCGGGCAGGTCGTAGCGGGGCATCCTGAGCTTGCCAGCGAGGGCATCCTGCTGACAGACGAAATTCTCCCTGGAGACGAAGTACTCTCCCACACAGAATCCGGCACTCTGGTTGTCCGTAAAAGCGGCGGCACCATGCGCGGTCTGCACTGGGACGAGGAGGATGGCGCGCCTAACGCACCACGGACCGCAGATATTCTAAATCCGGTGGCAGTCAACCGCTTTATTGAACTGACCCATGAAGCCTATTACCGGGAATTCAAAGAATATTTCGGCAATACCATCATCGGCTTTTTCACGGACGAACCCAGTATCCTGGGCAGAAATGTAACCGGAATGTTCCCCTGGACCCATGACTTTGCCACACTGTTTGTATCTGCCGGCGGTGACCTCAGTGGACTGACTGCACTTTTCCGCGGTGAAGAAAACTCCGATACCGCACTGTATCACAAAATGATCCTTGCCAGAGAAAGCGAGGTCTACTACGGCAGTCTTTCCCGTTGGTGCACGGCACACGGCATCGGACTCATGGGGCATCCCCACCAGAGTGATGACATCGAGGTGGAAAAATATTTTGAGATTCCCGGACAGGATTTGGTCTTACGCTGGCTCGCCCCTGAAAAGGACGGTCTGGCCGGCATGGATTCCACCATGGCAAAATGCAGTGCCGATGCTGCCCGGCTCATGGGACGCCGCCGCAATTCCAACGAATGCTTCGGTGCCTGCAATAAGGATGGTAACCCCTGGCAGTTTGCGGGCGGTGACATGAAATGGTATACGGACTGGCTGGCCGTGCGCGGTGTGAACCTTTTCATTCCCCACGCCTTTTATTACAGCATCGAAGGCGAACGGAAAGGGGAGCGTCCCCCCGATGTGGGACCCAACAGTATCTGGTGGTCCCATTATAGAAAATGGTCGGAATACTGGAGCCGCCTCGCCTGCCTGATGACGGAGATCGACCTTCACGCAGAGGTGGCGGTTCTGTGCCGCAACCGTGACCTACATCCGGAGCTGGTACGTCCCCTGTTCGAGCATCAGACCGGTTTCCAGTATCTCCCGGAAAGCGTTTGGCCGGAATGTGAAGAAATCGATGGAGCATTGTATTACCGCGGCCACCGTTATACCGCTATCGTGGATACCGAGAATCATTTCCCCGATGTCCCCCGTTATGCCGCCGCAGCTTTTGCGCCTGACTGCCTTTGCTCTCCTGCCCGGCCGCTTCTTCGCTGTGCCAGCTTCGTCAAAGATGGCACGGCCTGCTGGTTCCTGGTCAACGAAGGAAACGAGCCGATCCATACTACTTTGACGCTTCCGACAGAACTGAAAGTAGGTGCCTATGATCTGTGGAACAACTCCGCAGTCAGACAGTCCGCCACCCAGACTGCAAACGGTGTGGAGATTGACTTCCATCTGTCCGTGCGTGGCAGCATCCTCCTGTTTGCCTGCACAGAGGAAGAATATGAACTTCTTCCCGAACCCTGCTCCACCTATCTGCTCCCCTGCCCAGCCTTTACGCTGACAGCCACTGATCCGTCCACTGCCCGGAAGACCTATTCGGCGCACCTTTCTATAAGCGCTGAAGAGCTTGACTCTCCTTCCCTGACATTGACGGTAAATGCGGAAGAAATGGCTGAACTTTCTGTCAATGGCAAGTCAGCCGGAGCCTGCTTCTGGACACCGCAGAGCTTTGAATTGCAGGGGCTTCTGCATGAGGGCGAAAACGAACTGGTTCTTACCGTCACCGGCAATATGGCAAACCTATATGGAAAACAGTCTGTGGAATACGGACTTGAGCAGAATCTCTGATACAGAGCGACAAAAACTTCCTTGTAATAAACATAACAAATTACAAACAGCCCCAACTTTCCATAAAAGAAAGCCGGGGCTGTTATCATTTTCTTAATTTCAATTTCCTTTTGCTTTTTTAACCGCATCCAACAGCCTTGCAAGTGAATCACCGCCGTCTTTCTCGGCCTGATGATCCTTCGCTGCCTCTCCACTATCTGCAGCATCGGGATCCGGAATGTCCTGCAGCCGCACCGGTTTTTGCAACAGCGGAGCCGGAACCGGAATCCACTTCTCCTGCATAAGATTCACTGCATCCGCAAGAGGCTGATATTCTGTAAAAGTGGAGTCCATTTGTTTCAGTTCTTTTGCGGCATATCCCGCCGCACGGACAGCACCATAATCATTTGTATGCGTCCAGTCCCCCACATGATAATACGGAATCGATGCATCTCTTCCCAGCTCTTCGATTTCTTCCATTGCCAGTTTGTGCATATCCAGCACAGGAACTCCCATTTCCCGCCCAACAGCAAGACAGGCCTCTGCGTGATCATGTAACAAATCGTTGTAAGTCAGCACACCGTCTTTATCCGTCCATGTATTACGCGCAACAGAAGTTGCCAACAGTGGCAGCGCTCCTTTCTCCCGAATTTCCCAGATAAATCGTTTAAGGTTCTCCGGATAGCCATTATATGCCTGCAGATGAGGATGCTTCTGGTCGTTATGTCCAAACTGGATGAGGAAATAGTCTCCTGCTTTGATGCGCTGCATGACCAGATCATAATGTCCTTCCTCCCGGAAAGTCTCCGTTGTGCGGCCATTATGCGCCTGATTGCAGACTGCAACGCTGCCATCCAGGTACAGGTCCAATGCCTGTCCCAAGCCACCATAGCAGGCCGCCGGGTTGTAGGGATACTCTGCACCATAGTCAGCCATGGTGGAATCCCCAGCCAGATACAGGGTCGGACATTCCACAGCTTCTATTTCAATGGAATCCAGTGCCGGACAATGCCCCACGACAGCAAGATCGAGCGCTGTCCGTTCGTGAAGGGTTCCCAGTTTATTGGGAATGATTGCCGCCACAGAAATCGTAAATGTTCTGCGCAGTTTCTCTCCCCTGTGCAGCACTCCCCGCCATGCCAGATGACGGCAGCCGTGGAAAATCATAAGATTTTCCTCCTCCGCCCGCGCTGTAAGTGCAACCGTCACTTTATAGTTTCCTTCCTGTGGCAGCGCTGCTTTAAAATATAACGGTATAAAACGTGCTCCCGTCGGCGTACAACCGTCTTTTTCCCACAGTACTTCTGTAAGTGCATCCGAATCCACCCAGCAGCTTTTCTCATCCTGCGAAATCTCCGTCAGCTTTTCCCCCGCATACCAGTAGGGTGTATCGAAGCCACTGTTCAGTTCAAACACATGCAGATTATCGTATTGTTGACGCTCTGCCTCCGTTACAAAGCCAAAGACACCCGGCATATAACGCGCGATGGCAGGTACATTGCCGCACTTACCAAAAATAAACTTTTTATTTTTCACACTAACACCTCTTCGTATAAAGTAAGACCGCTGACGAACGTCAACGGTCTTGGATCATGAGAAAAGTTAGAAGTCAAAGGCTTACTGAACACTTAAAGAATCGCGGATTTTCTTCGCATTTTCAATATCTGCCAGACGCCAGTCGATAATCTCCTGTGCATTCAGACCCTCGCAATCAGAAACCATCTGATTCCAAAGCTGGTCAAACTCGCTGTCAGAAGCGGCGTAAATCATCTTCCAGCTTGCAGTAGTTACTTTATCTTTGATGGCATCCACAGTCAACTGCATGGTGTCATCAGGAATGGACTCAAAGGTACGAATATAATCCAGAGGACTCTCATCATAGAAAGCATTCTCGGCATCCAGCCATGCTTTCCAATTCTCATAACCTGTGGTCTTCTGCCACTGGTGGAAAGTCTCATTATCGGTGGAAATCTGGTTATTCTCTTCCCATGCATTGGAACGAGCAATACGCTTGTTGCCATTGCCATCACCATAGCTGGTCATAGATCCCTGGCTACAGATGAACGGGGTGTTCCACAGTGCAAGCTGCTCACCACTCTCCAGTGTGAAGCCGGTGAAATCACCCATATCGGAAGTCTTAAGGTATTCAAGACCTGCCTCTGTGAAGTAGGCATTATGGGAATCATCACTGTACCAGAACTCACCGTCCGGACCGGAAGAAGTTATCAGCAGAGCATCGGGATCTGCCAGCATATCAAGGAAAGCAAGGCAGGCATCCAGATTCTGTGTTTTTGCATTGATACCAATTACATAGCCTGCATCACCATAAGGATTATTGCTATTGTAATAAATCTTCGTACCGGGAACATAGTATTCCAGATAGTTGGGTGCCCAGCCGGGAAGGTATCCACTGGGAATCATGGTCTGGGCGTTCTGGGTTTTCGGCATCTGTGTTGCACGGTCATTATTCACAGAATCCGGATCCAACAATCCACGCTGATAAGCCTGATTGTACCACTTCAAGCCCTTGTAATACATACTGTCAGTACTGAGAATACTGGTATTCGTGCCATCGATCATGTTAGCTTCCAGCAGGTAGGGTAATTCATACTCCTGATACCCCTGCATACGATACCACATTGTCATGCAGGCAAAAAAGGTAGAATCCGATCCACTGTTCAGAACGGTACCATAATTCTGACTTCCGTCATCATTCGTAGGCTGTGTCTGCATCATCGTATCCATGACATCCAGCAGATCGTCCATGGAAGTAATCTCCGGTGCACCGGCTTTCTCATAGACATCCCAGCGAATCTTCACTGCATTTCGCTCCGTAGAGTCAGCATACTTGTAAGGATTAAAGTTTTCTCCAACGCCCACCGGCAACGCATATACACTGCCAGTATCCGCACTACGATAACCGCGAACGTAATTCAGTGCAGTGTCCATACCCTCATAAGACTGAACATGAGGCATTTTATCGAGGTAGTCATCTAAGTTTAACAACATTCCGGCCTGAATCATCGTGTCAAGGTTCTTAACCGGGATATACATAACATCCGGCAGATCACCACTGGCAAGGATTGCATTCGTTTTCTCATCTGAGAATGCCCAGACATCCACATTAAATCCGCGGGAAGCGAAGTAATCACCCTTGTATCCACCGATGACTCCACTGGTAAGGTTGGCATCCTTCGGGTAAAGAGTAATGGTAGGCACATTTCCGCTGTCTACCGTAGTAGTGGTAGTTGCAGCATCAGCCGCCGAGGTGCCGCCTGCTGTTTCTGCAGGCTCTGTAGAACTGCCGCACGCGGCAAGACTCATTACCATTGCACCGGCCAGCCCTAAGGCAGCCAGACGTTTGTTGAGATTTTTCATAAGTTTTCCTCTCTTTCTGAAAATAAATATACAATATTTTATCGATTCCGCCAAATGGCGGTATGATACAAAATCAACCCTTTACCGCACCAACCATCAGACCTTTGACATAGAACTTTTGGACAAAGGGATATACACAGATGATAGGGATTACAACTACAGCAGTCAGCGTCAGGCGGATACCGGTAGGTGTAATGGTTGCATAAGGGTTTCCACCCTCAATCTGATTCGCCGCTGCAGTAACCTGCTGTAACAACTCATACAGTAAAAACTGCAGGGTATAAAGCTTCGTGTTCGTAATGTACAGCTTTGTAGTGAAGAAATCGTTCCACTGTCCCACTGCTGTGAAAAGTGCAGTCGTTGCCAAAATCGGTGTCTGCAGCGGCAGAACGATTTTGAAAAAGCGGGTCAGGTACCCTGCACCATCCAGATATGCGGATTCTTCCAACGCAGCGTCCATCGCTTCAATATTTGTCTTGATCAGGACCATGTTATATACGGAAATCGAAGCAGGGACAACATAGATCCAAAAAGTATTGGTAAGACCAAGCATCTTATTGTTCAGGTATACCGGAATAAGTCCTGCGGAAAAGTACATGGTAACCACAGTAAAACGATACCAGAACTTATATCCCCACATCTGACGCTTTGTGAAAAAATAAGCCATATATGATGTGAGTATCATGCTCACCATGGTGGTGCAGATTGTTCGCAAAACAGAGATCAGTGCTGAATTTGCAAGGTTTTGCACCTGAAATATCTCTTTATAGTTGTTAAAGTTAATCCCACGCGGAATCAACACAATCTGATTCAGATCCACCAGTTTCTGGTCACTGATCGTACAGATAAACAGATACCAGAACGGATAAAAACAAATCAGCGTGATGATAGTAAACACGAAGATTCCAACAATATTGAACACCTTATCGCTCGATGACATCTTTACATGCGATCTTTTGCTTTTCGTTATTGCATTACTTTTCATGATATTGCCCTCCTTTTAGAACACGCTTGTGCCGCGAATCTTCTTGGATGCATAGTTAGCAGATGCAAAAAGAACCAATGCGACAAAAGACTTCATAATACCGACGGCAACACTGAAAGAAATCTGACCACTGCCGATACCCAGATTGTAAACATACAGGTCGAGCACTTCGATCCAGTCTTTGTTCAACGCATTACCGAAAGCAAGGAACTGGTCAATACCGGAATTAAGGAAATTACCGATATTCATGATCAGCAGGACGAAAAAGGTAGGAATCAGCATCGGAATCGTGATGTATCGGATCTTCTGCCACCGGGAAGCTCCATCTACCATTGCAGCTTCATAAACCTCCTGATCCAGACCCGATATAGCTGCGAAATAGATAATGGCATTCCAGCCCATCGTCTTCCATAAGTTGAGCAGTGCCTGAATAAGCCAGACATGCTGATCGGTCGTTAAAATATTGATTCCCTGTTCCACTCCTGCCTTGGCAATAACTGAGTTGACAAGATCGGAAGAACCGAACAGGCTGGAGGCCAGCGAAAACATGATGACCCAGCTAATAAAGTGTGGCAGCGTCGTCAACGTCTGGGCAACCTTTTGAAAACGTTTGGAACTGATTTCGCTCAGGAAGATTGCAAACAGCATCGGGATCGGCATCAGCAGATAGTTGAGTACCTGAATCCCGAATGTGTTACGGATAACACGAATCAGATTATTACGCATGACTGCATTGCCAAACAATGCTTTGAAATTGTCCCAGCCGACGAACTTGCAACTGGAAAGTGGAAGTCCGGGTTTGTACTGGAAGAATGCGTAGCTCCATCCCCATAATGGAAGGTAATGGAACAGAACGATGATTACCAGACATGGCAGAACCAGAAGAAACAATTTGTAACTCTCCCACTTCCTGCCGTGTGCTTTCGGCGATCCCGGTTTTTCTACGGTTGCCTGTTTGTACATATGTATCACTCCTTATTGTTTTGTCGTTTCATTTTGTATCTTTATTATAAAAATTCAGCACCTCTGTTGTATATAAGAATAATTTTTGAAAGTATCAATAATTGCAGTTGTTTAATTGTCATACAAATGCATGGATGTCCATTTTCCTATGGCAGATACCATCGGGCCCATTGTCAGCATAATAGCGACAGTAACAGGTCCAACCGGGCCTCCCAGAACCAACGTCAATACGATCCAGAAGAAATCCCACGCCATACGAACAACACGGAAAGAGCATCGCGGCAACAACTGCGCCAGAACAAACGACATAGCATCATACGGTGCAGTGCCAAGTTCTGCTGTCATATACAATGAGGCAGCCACAACAAAAACCAGCAGTGCCGGAACCATCCACAAAATTCGCTCCGAAAGAGTCTGCGGCATGGAAACAGCCAACTTTTGCAAAACCCACTGCGTAAGATCCGCAACATAACCTACGCAAATCATATTGGCAAGAGTTCCTATTCCAATTCTGGATTTATCCCGCCACAAAACCACCAGGAACATAACGCTATTTACCAGAACCTCCGCACTTCCAAGTAGCCATCCCGTTTTTGCAGCAATACCTAAACAGACCGTTGTAAATGGATCGGTTCCCATATCAGTGCAAACCAGCAGTCCAACGGAAATTCCCATAAAGAATACACCAACGCTCATAAAAAGCAGGCGTCTTGCAAACTGCTTATTCATGATCCACCGCTTTCGCCACTGTGACACCCAGAAGTCCCGCCAGTATCTCGCAGCTCAATGCCTCCAGAGTAATTTCCTCAATTTGTTTTTCACCGTGCAGGTCAACCATCAGGATATTGGCATGTGCCTTCTCACCAAAGAATTGCTCATAGCCATTCTTTGCATAAGGGCGGCATTTGTTCGAGCTTCCCCAGTCACTGTCATGACGCTCCTGATAGCAAAGCCAGTCGTCAATATTGTCAGGATTGATTAGCGGCAACACCTCTGCTGAGCCGTCGGCAAGATGCACATTAATACGGGCATTCTCAATATGACTCTGCATTCCATTGGTAGAGATACTGAGCATCAGATACACTTTATTGCCTTTTTCATGGACAGGCAGGGTAATACTGTCCGGGAACTGGTTGTACAGGCTTGTAAAAGCAGCATTTTTCTTACCATCATCGACTGCAGACAGCAGGAAAGGCACACCGATATCCGTGCGATATATGCCGCCCTTCTCCGGAAGATCCAACGAATCCGGTACACCGCTTTTTCCTCGGCTGTAATCCTCCCACCAGGAACGTCCTGTCGTTGTAATGGTTCTTGTAGTGTCTCGGGAGAAAGGGAACCGTGGCAGAACAAAATGTGAATTCTCCTCTACTGTCAGATCATAACTGTTGGCATGAAGCAGGCGCAGATTCTGGTTGACAATACTGTCTAATGAAATCATGGTGTATTGCTCTCCTGCTGGAATCTCTGTAACCTCTCCTGTCTGTTTTCCTGCTGCCGCAGCAGAATCTGTAATACGAACATAAATCGGCAGTACTGCTGTCATATCATCCTTGTGCACTTCCGCAAAAAAGGTATGTTCCCCCTCTTTTTTGCCCAGTACAACAGTAGGATTTTCGGCAGGCAGTGATGATACAGATGCCAACACATCCTGCGGATCCAGGATACGCAGAATCGTTCCATTGCTCCGCACCGTATATGTTGTGCCGACTTCGGCGGTTGCTGCACCTCCAGCCGATGCAGGGGCACTTTTCTCGTAAGTAATGCAGACTTCGGCCTGTTGTACCGCAGGGGTTGTAAAGCGGACAAATCGATCCACATGAAAAAGCACTTTTTCTCCATTTACCGATACTTCTTTAATTTTTGCATAACGAACCGGAATCGCAAATTCTATGGAAAACCGCTCCGGCAGCGTAACTGTGAAATGATCCGACAGTTCCACGCGGCGATAGGCATAGCTGATGTAGTCGGTTTTAATAGAAGCATACTCCCATGCATCCGGCAATCCCGGCATGATTTTAACTTTTCCCATAGGGCGCAACATCGTAATGCCAAAAATACCTTCCACTGCTGTGCGGATATGTTGACCCGTGGTATCGGCAAAATCAAGATGCCCGGTGTTTTCCAGCTTTTCATTCATCATGTGTGAGCTGCATCCGGGACCGGCTGCTCTACCATTCACCATAGGAAGCACACAAGCCATATATTGTCTGTATCCCCGTTCTTTCCAACCTGCCCGGAACCACGCCTGCGCGTTATTCAGCACTTCCTCCGGATACAAACCGCAAGTGGAATAAAAGCGCGGCAGCCAGTTGGAGGAATACTTAAACTCGCAGCCATCCTTTTCGATGGTTTCAATATCGGTATCCGTATAGTGCAATACCTGACAACTTTCCATTTCGTCTGTCACTCCAAGGTCAACCGGAGTGTAGACACTGGACAGATCGGGTGCGGAATGAAGCCTCTGTAAACCGAACCTGTCACGATATTCACCATACAGCCCCCGTCCGGCATCCCACAGTTCCGCCTTCATTGCACTGTGAATTTTATCTGCCTTTTCCGCATACATGGCAGCATCATCCATTTTGCCAAGAACCTTTGCCAACTCAGCCATGATCTTGCAGGCATGCCATACATAGGTAGATGCGATTGTCCCTGCTCCGCCATTTGTCCATTTGTTGTCAGTGTTCCATGCATTCAGGAAATTTTCATATAGATCTGTTCCCGGCACGCGAAGCTGCGCATCCTGATGCTGCAGGAATTTTGCCACAAAATCATAGCCTCCCTCAGCGAAAAATGCCGTATCGCCGGAGTACAGCCAATAAGTCAGTAATTCATCTACAAGTGTTTCGCCCATGTTATAGCGTTGGTCACCGTCGGGATAACATTCAATACGACCATCTGCGTGCTGTGTTCTCATGTAGAGGCGTACATTTTCTTTGACGCGCTCCCCCCATCCGGCACTCACAAAACCATACATTCCCCGCCAGCCGCTCTGGCCGCTGTGCCATGCGATGGACCCGTGCATGACGCCTGCATCCCAGCTTGCATCCAACGCCACCATCTGTGCGGCAATGGCTGAATCAAAATACGGTTCCGGTGTTTCCACCCGGATTGTCTGCGCAAGTTCTGTGTAATATGCCAAACCATCCCCAGTAAGCCGGGCAGCCTTGGTACGGAAATTCTGCACATAAGGATTCTCATAAGGCTCTGTCGTCAACATCAGGATGATAGTCCGTGCCATATCCGTCTGCACACCGACCACCGCCGGAGTCTTACTCCCCGTACTATGCAACAACGCATCGGGCTCCTTACCAAATGCGGCTGCGTCTGCGACGTGCCAGTCCATATCACAGGACACCGCCCCACACAGATCTACACCGTTATGTCGAATAACATAGGTATCTCCTGCTGTGGTAATTTCATTTCCCGCTGTATCCGCTGCCTGAAAGCGCAGATATTTCGACTCTCCCCCACGAGGCTGACAACCGGGGGTTCCGTTCTGCCCTGCTACAAAAAACATAAGTTTTCCCGCCGTCTCCTGCGGCAACTCCACGTGGATCAGCATGGCATCCAATGTGGGCGTTCTTGTAAAGATCAGTTTTATCTGTCCGGAAAAAGAGGCATCCCGGATGTCATATTCCTCGTGCCCATATACATAGCGGGCCGTAATTTCATCCATATCATGTAACCACTTGCCGCCACACAAACCCAAAAACAAATGTCCGTGCCGGGCAAGAAGCTTGTTTGTGCTTCCTGCCGCCGCATTAGAAAGCACCAATTTGGGACGATCTCCCAGATAATAAATGTAACGCTTTCCATTCAGTTCATCGTTACAGTGAGGTGCATAAATTGGACGTACATAATCGGCTTTCCCATTGGTAATTTCAAAGCCTCCCTGCACCGGATGATAAGTATAAGTATTCGTCAGCATAGTAACCTCCTCGCTTTTTATACTGCTTTGCTGTCCTCATTATAAAATCCGCCCTTGCCAAAGGGATATAAGAATAATTATAGAAAATAACAATCTTTCCAGTTTTATCCCGGGGATAGAAAAAGACCCTGCCGAAGCAGAGTCTTTACACATTTTCGTTATTTCGTTTTCTTTTATGTTTTTTCCTAATTGCGGTTATTGATGCAGTTCGGATTCCACCGGGCCTTCCAGGTTATAATCGTAATGAACCCGTCCAATCACCAGTTCAATACGCAGGCCACCGGCTGGCCGACTGTACATTGTCAGACCACAAGGGGGACCGTAGAACAGCCGTAACCGCTGATGCAGGTTTTTCAGACCGTAGCTTTCTTTTTCAGTGGCAATCGGTTCCTGCAGACGCCTGTTCAATTCCTCCAACTCCTCATTTATCATGCCTGCGCCATTATCCTCCACAGTGATAAGGATCGTTTTCCTATCACGAATCTGTCCCCGGAACCGAATGTAATTGTCATCGCGAGTAGTGTCAATACCATGTACGAAATAATTCTCGATCAGTGGCTGAAAAATATTGCGCACCACACCATATTCCAACACTTCCGAGTCAATATCATACAGTACCTGTACGATTTCACCATACCGCGCACGAAACAATGTCAGATAACGCTTGCTGAATGCCAGTTCCTCACGCAATGGCACAAAAGTGCGCGAACCGATAAAGCCGCGAAAAATAGCAGCTGTCTGCGCAATCAGATCGGCTGTCTCTTCGTCACCGTTCTGATAGCAGCGTGCTCGGAACATATCCAGGGAATTATACAGAAAATGGGGATTGAATTTTGCCTGTAATTCCTGCATTTCAGCATCCTTTTGCTTCAATTCATACTCGTAGGCACGTTGCACATTTTCCTGTAAGCTCTGTGTCATAGCATTGATAGAATCAGCGATTTCCTGAAAACCGTTCTGTCGGAACGCTCCTTTTATGCGGTAATCCAGATTGTTCTGACCAATGTTTTCCAGACCGCCACGAATGACGTCCACCTCCCGGTACAGCATCCGCAGAAGTACCGCATACAAAAACGCGGAAAAAATAACCAGCAGCACCACAATGCTGAGAATAAGCGGTGTGTTACTATGGGACAGCCGAAAAAGTTCCTGCCAGTCTACCGAATAATAAATATTTGCCCCATGACTGCCCGAGGCATCCGTCTGTACATATCGTTTGCCTGACCCATCAGACAGAATAGCATTTTCCCCACGCTGCGGCAGTCCATCCGGAATATAGGCTTCTGCACCGGAGGTATACAGCGATATGCCGTCCTGTACAATGTCAAACTGCAGAGTGGTAAAATCACTGCTGTGATTACAAATATTTTCCAGCGAACTTATATCAAACCCGACCAGCAATGCACCTTCTGTGTTGTAGGGGATTCCTCCCGCAATGGCAATTCCCGTAAAATTGCCGTAATTTGAGTCAAATGATTTCTTTCCGTAAATCTCCATGCGATCCTGTTTATTTTCCAGTTCACTGCGATAAGGGAAATCCCGATCCATTACCTGCAGAGTATTCTGCCCCGTAAAGTAAATATAATTGTCTTCCCTGTTACCGGTATATAACGCAAGCCACTGAATACAGTTATCCCTTGTAGACATCTGCTTCAACAGGGACACCAATTCATGTTTGTCAAAAGGTTGTAGCTCCTCTGTTTCTGTATAATATCGCTGTAAAGCATAGTTTTCCTCTGCATCTCGTTCAAAAATAGGAAGATAAATGCTCCAGAAGTTCTGCGTCACATTTTCATATTCTGATGATACACGCAGAAGAGTCATATTCAGATCAGCCAACAATTCACCCTGCTGTTGCTCGTAGGCAAAGTAACAGGCTATATAGGTTACAATACAGATAGCGCAGGCATACACTGCAATCAACACTCGTTTGATGCGGCTTCGTTCCCGTCTTTTGATCCATTGCTCCATGTGCCGCCTCCTTATTGCATTTCCAGCATTTCCTGCCGATATTTTGCCGGAGAAACACCTTTTTGCTCACGAAAACATTTGACAAAATAGCTTGTATAAGCAAAACCAACTTCCTCTGCGATATCTTTCACCATGCGGTTCGGATTGCGTAACAGAACAACTGCACGTTCAATACGACAATACGTCAGATAATCATTGAAAAAAAGTCCCGTCTCGCCCTTGAAGGTATGCCCAAGATACGCCGGGTTCATGCCCGATTGCGCACAGAATTCCTTAAGGGAAACACTCTGTCCGCTTAAGACGCCATTACGGATGTACTGTATCGTGCGTTGCACAATAGGGCTGAATGCAGCAAAATTCTGTGCAAAGACGGTATACACCGCCTGCAAGGCTGTGACAATCTGCGCCTCAAATTCGTTGCTTGCAATCTCCTGTTCCGGCGGTACGGCACTGTAAACCTTTTCCTGCAGATTTTCCACCAGTGGGAATTCCTCCGTCAGTACACGGACACAGGCCTGTATGACTTTGGAATAACTGTTCTCCGCCGAACGAGTCTGTTTATGTGCAAGGTGTTTATATCCAATCAGCCGGTCTTCCTCTGTGGGCAGATAAAACAGTATACGCAGTTCCTCCCCCAACAGATCATTTTTCGGATTCTGCTGTACCAGATCCGAAGACAATACGACAGTGGAGGTTTTCAAATTATTAACCTCTATGATCTCGCAGGCGGTCTGGTAGCTCAAACGTACATTTTCCGTCTGTTCCACAGGGGTACCTATAGCAATAGCTGCAATGTGTTCACACTGATATTGTTCCGCAAGGGCCGTGAGAGTCAGCGTCATCTGTTCCGTATGAAAGTCCTTGCCACCAAGAATCATGACATAACGTCCCTTTTCATCCCAAAAGCTGTTCACCTCATAGTTTTTGGCAAGCTCTTCCGCACAGGCTGCCCGCAACATTGCCATAGAACCACGTTCCCTCTTTACAAAACACAACACGCAGTAGGCACGTTGATAAAGATTGATTCCCAGCACTGTAGCCCGTTCACTTAATTCTTCGTCTCCTATCATGCCGGTAACCCAACGACGCAGCGTGTTTTCCTGTAAAAGACTTTCGCTGTTTTTGCGTTTCTGGTAGATATT
>CAVJMX010000006.1:4531-22629 GCA_963650795.1 Bacteroidales bacterium H4 | reverse complement strand
GTCTGTACGTTTTGTTCCACTTCCTCTTTGGCAACAGGTTTCAACAGATAATTCTCCACGCCAAGACTTATTGCCTGTTTTGCATATTCAAATTCTCCATACGCCGTCAGCAAGATACAATGGGTATCCGGAGAGATGCTACGCACTTTTTTGATAAGTTCCAAACCGTCCATACGGGGCATACGAATATCTGTAACAAGCAGATCTATTTGCTGTTGCTCAAATTTTTCCAGTGCTGCCATACCATCCGGTGCCGTCAACAGCTTATCTACTCCGAGTTCCTGCCAATGAATACTGCTTTTCAATACTTCAAGGACACTGTCCTCATCGTCTGCTAATAATACGGTAAACATAAGAACACTCCTTCCTTATTCTATTTACACTATAGGTGGATTAAACGTCGAATGTCAACCGTCTGACAGTGCAAAACTGCAATTATTGATAATACCGAAAATTATTGATATAGACTTATAATAACTTTTTTTCTATAATAAAAGAAAAACGAGAAGGAGGATTTTTATGAAATCCGTTTTGCTGTCCGCACGCTGCACTGCCAGCACCGCAACTGTGTTCTGGAATAAGCCGGAAAATGCCGGTGCCGACACAGTGTATGAAGTTTCCCTCGATGGTGGACATTCTGTTCACACAGATCGGACACATTATACATTCACGGACTTGATACCCGATACCGAATATTGCGTTACTGTCTGCGATATCGGCAGTATCCGCATCTGTACCACACCTGCACGCCACCGCATCTGTGTAACGGAAGAGCCCTACAATGCCGTGGGTGACGGCAAAACATTGAACACTGCCGCACTCCAACAGGCTTTTACAGACTGCGGACCAAATGACGAAGTATACTTTCCCGCCGGAATCTATCTGACCGGAGCTCTTGATCTGCACAGTTGCATGGCTGTGTATCTGGAGGAAGGCGCTGTTTTGCAGGGCAGTTCTGACCCCACAGATTATCTGCCCCGTATCTGGAGCCGTTTTGAAGGCACGGAGCAGGAATGTTACCGCAGTCTTTTAAACGCCGGACAGCTTGATCATACCGCAGGTACAAATTGCGAAAACATCCTGCTCTATGGGAAAGGAACCATTAGTGGCGGTGGGCATGTTCTGGCTGGGCGCATGATTGATATCGAACGGGAAAATCTCAAGGAATATCTTGCCCAAAATGCTGCACTGGTTGCCACCTGTGAGAATGATCGTACCATTCCGGGACGCGTCCGCGGACGGCTTATTAATTTAAGCAACTGCTCCCATGTTCGTATTACAGGGCTGACTTTACAAAACGGTGCGGCATGGAATGTCCATATGATCTACTGTGATGACATTGTGACAGACCACTGCACGCTACGTTCCAGCGGTATCTGGAACGGCGATGGTTGGGACCCGGATTCTTCCACAAACTGCTCGTTATTTGCAATGGAATTTGAAACCGAAGATGATTCCGTTGCTATTAAGTCCGGCAAAAATCCAGAAGGCAATGCTATTAATCGTCCTACAAAACATATCCGCGTATTTGACTGTCACAGCAAGGGCGGTCATGGCATCTGTATCGGCAGCGAAATGTCCGGCGGTGTCGCAGATGTGCAAATTTGGGATTGTGACATAGCTGCTTCTTCCAATGGCATTGAAATCAAAGGTACACCCAAGCGTGGCGGATATGTGTGCGATGTCACCGTGCGCGACTGCACCTTTCCTCGCCTGCTTATTCACTCTGTGCCATACAACGATGACGGTATTCCCGCTCCCGAACCGCCTTATTTTGAAGATTTCCGCTTTGAACGGCTGCATCTGACCGGGCAAAAGCAGGAGCACGGCACGGTGGAATCCGTTGCCCCCATCGAAATTGACGGTTTTACCGCACCCGGACATAAAATCAAAAACGTAATTTTATCAGACTGTGTACTGCCGCAGAATGCAGAGCTTCGGCTTTCGAGATATGACGCACTTACAATTTCCAATTTACACACGGAAGGAGATTTTCCTCATGAATAATATTGAATTTTTCCCGGATGGAACTCCCATTGACACATGGTTTTATGATACAGCGGTTCCCTCACTTGCCGATCTGGGTACACAGTATCTTGTCACTAAATACGGTGTGCTGGATGACGGACGAATCCACACAAAAGAATTACAGCAGCTTATCGACCTTGCCGCCGAAAACGGTGGCGGTGTCATTGTCGTTCCCGCAGGTACTTATCTGACCGGTGCACTTCACTTTAAACAGGGGGTAAACCTCTATGTAGAGCAGGGCGGTATTCTGAAAGGCAGTGACGAATTGTCCGACTATGAACTTGTTGAGACTCGCATCGAAGGGGAAAACTGCCTGTATTTTTCTGCCCTTATCAATGCAGACGGTCTTGACGGCTTTACCATCAGCGGTCCTGGTGCCATCGACGGCAACGGCTTACGGGCATGGAAAGCCTTCTGGATGCGCCGCAAATGGAACCCTAAATGTACGAACAAGGATGAGCAGCGCCCCCGCCTTGTCTATCTGTCAAACTGCAAAAATGTACTTTTTGCGGGAATTACCCTGCAAAATTCTCATTACTGGACAACCCATTTGTACCGCTGTGACCATGTAAAGTATATCGACTGCCGCATTTACTCTCCTGCTATCCCGGTTCCTGCCCCCAGCACCGATGCCATTGACATTGATGTATGCACCGATGTTCTGGTCAAGAACTGTTACCTTGAAGTAAATGATGATTCCGTTGTACTGAAAGGCGGTCGCGGACCATGGGCAGACACACAGCCTGAAAACGGTATGAATGAACGAGTTCTTGTGGAGGACTGCCATTATGGATTCTGTCACGGCTGCCTGACCTGTGGTTCAGACTCCGTACATAACAAAAATATTCTGGTTCGCCGACTGCAGGTCGATCACGCACGCAATCTGCTCTGGCTCAAGATGCGCCCAGATACCCCGCAGCATTATGAGTATATTACAATGGAAAATGTAACCGGCAGCATTGAAAGTTTCCTGAACATCAAGCCGTGGACACAATTTTATGATCTGAAGGACCGTAAAGATATTCCGCTCTCCTACGCCGATCATATTACAGTCAGAGATTGCACTTGTGACTGCAAAAACGCCTTTGATGTAGACTCCGAACCAAGCCAGTATCAGTTGACGGATTTTGCATTCCATAATTTAAATATCCGTACTAAGGACAAGGCAGAGCTTCCAGATGTATTGGGGGACGCTGTGCTGAATAACTGCACTATCTCAAAAATGTGATATTTACAATTTTTGCAAAGCGGGTGATTGTCAATGAATATTAGTAAAATCGATATGACACAGGGTTCTATTTTAGGTCGCGCAGCGCAATTTGCATTGCCGATCTGCATCGGAAATATCTTACAGCTGCTATACGGAACCGTTGATACTTTAGTCATCGGTAATTTCTGTGATGCATCTGCGCTGGCCGCGGTGGCTACAAGCTCTCAGCCACTGGAGATTCTTTTGTGTATTTTTCTCGGGATAGGTTCCGGAATATCGATTCTGATTTCGCAGGCAGTAGGAGCCGCCGACACTGAACAGCTCCGTAAGCTTGTACAAACCGCAGTGTTTTTTCTGTATGTTGCCAGTCTGCCGCTTACATTATTAGGCATAGTTGCCGGACCGTTCCTTCTGAGACTGATGCAGGTACCTGACGATGCCATGCCGTATGCTATTGTGTATTTGCGTATCACAACACTGGGCATTCTGGGCAACATGGGATATAATTTCAATGCCGGTATTCTGCGCGGACTGGGGAACAGCACTTCTTCGCTGTTGTTTCTGGGTATTTCCTGTGTGGTCAATATTGTTCTGGATCTTGTTCTGACTGCGGGATTGGGAATGGGTGTTACCGGTGTTGCCATTGCAACCGCTGCTGCACTGTTTCTATCCTGGGTAATCAGTATTTTTTACATTCGTCATACCTATCCTGCTATGAATTTTCCGGTTTATCCGCGCACTTTTGACCCTTACGTACTGCGCAATATGTTAAAAATCGGCTTACCCCTCGGGCTTAATACCGCGCTCTATTCTGTCGGGCATCTGGTCCTTCAGTCACTTTACAATACACTGGGCTCCACCTTTGTAGCCGGATGCTCCGTCGCCGGGAAGGTCTGTGACATAGCGAATATTGCTATCACCTCCTATTCTTCTGCAGCTACTGTGTTTGCCGGACAGAATCTCGGAGCAGAAAAGTACCGCCGTTTGTGCCGCGGTGCTTGGCAAATACCGCTCTGTTCCGGCATTGTTACACTCACCGGTGGACTGCTAGTAACCGCTTTTTGCCGGCCTCTGCTGATGCTGTTCACTCGTGACACTGCTGTATTAAATTTCGCACAACGGTATATTTACCTTGTCCTTCCATTCACCTGTACCTATGCCGTGTTCAATGGTATTATGTGCTTTATCAACGGTATCGGAGAAATCCGCTATCCCACAATTGTTAATATTTTACTGTTGTGGATTGTCCGCATTCCTGTTGCATATCTCATCATGCATGCCGGATATGGCGAATATGCCATGATCAGTGTCTCCGCCAGCTTTATTACCGGCATGATTGCCATGCTTTTCTATTTTAAGTCCCATCGCTGGGGCGACATCTGCGCCCTTGCAAAAGATGAGTTGTAGTCCTTTATTCCTGTTCTGGCTGCCAAATCCTTAAAAAATTACATGCTTCCTAAAAATAATCACATGGATTTTCCTTTTGTCCTGCCCTATAATTAGCCCTAATATAGGTCACAGGACAAAAGGAGGAAATTATAATGTTATATCCGATCATGAACCGCTCCCGCAGCTTGATCGATCTGGGAGGGGTATGGCACTTCAAATTAGGAGATGAGACTGAACCGGGCGATACCTGGACAGCACCGCAGGAGATGGAGATGATCTGTGTCCCGGCCTCTTACAATGACCAAAAGGACGACCCGGCATACCGGAATCATTACGGCTGGGCGTATTACGAGCGGACTCTGGAGCTCCCGGCACTTTTGTGTGAGAACAGCGGACAGCGTAAAGTATTGCGGTTTGATGCGGTGACCCATACCGCCAAAGTATATCTCAACGGGAAACTAACCATGACACATAAAGGCGGTTTTCTCCCCTTTGAAGTTGAGATTACAGATACAATTCCGGAGGATGGACGCCTTAACATCAGCGTCGCCGTAGACAACCGGATCAGCCACAGCACCCTGCCCATCGGCAACGAGGGCAATATCGCTTTCTTCGGTTCGGACAATCCCGGCATCCCCAGTGTGGAAGCCGCGAAACTGTGGCGAAAAAAACAGAATCTGCCGAATTTTGACTTCTTTAATTTTGCAGGCATCAACCGTCCGGTACGCATCTACAGCACTCCGGCCTCTTACATCAAAGACATCACTCTGGTGCCGTCTATTGAAGGTGACACCGGTATCTTAAATTATGAAATTCTCACGGATGGTGCAGACAGTGACGCCGCTGTCACTTTAAAGATCATAGATGCAGAGGGGAACTGTAGGGCAGAAGCCGCCGGGCGGAAAGGGGAGCTTCGGGTTCCACAGGCAAATCTCTGGGAGCCATACCCCGGCATCCCTTACCTGTACAAAGCCGAGGTCCATTACGGGAATGACTGCTATACGGAAGAATTCGGTTTCCGTACCGTAGAGGTGAATGGAACACAGTTTTTGATCAACGGCAAGCCTTTTTATTTCAAAGGCTTCAGCAAGCATGAAGATTCCTTTTTCCGTGGAAGAGGACTGGATCTCTGCCTTGATGTAAAAGATATCAACCTTCTGCACTGGATCCATGCCAATTCCTTCCGCACCAGTCACTACCCTTATGCAGAGGAAATCTACCGGCTCTGTGACAGAGAAGGCATTGTGATCATTGACGAATCACCTGCAGTAGGCATCGGTGCGGGAGAGAGCTGTGACCCTTACAAAACTTTCCCCATAAGAGAGCATCACGAACAGGTATTACGGGATCTGATCGAACGGGATAAAAATCATCCCTGTGTCGTCATGTGGTCCATGGGCAATGAGCCGGATACCGAGCATTTTCCGGAATCCGCCTACGATTACTGGCATTCCCTCTATGAATTTACCCACAGGCTGGATCCGCAGAACCGCCCCGTGACCTTTGTCTGCTGCCAGAATAATTATGAGAAGGACATTGTGACCAGAACCATGGATGTGGTCTGCCTGAACCGTTATTACGGCTGGTACAATCTATCCGGTGACTTAGAGGCCGCCTCTTATGCCTGGAATATGGAGTTGGACTTCTGGGAAAAGATTGGAAAACCTGTAATGATGACGGAATACGGTGCCGATACCCTCGCCGGGCTTCATAACTGTGCTCCGGAGATGTGGAGCGAGGAATTTCAGGTAGCACTTTATAAGATGTACAGCAAAGCCTTCGACGGAAGAGACTTCTTTATCGGAGAGCAGGCATGGAACTTCGCCGATTACGCCACCCTGCAGGGCTGTATGCGTGCAGACGGCAACCGGAAAGGTATTTTCACCAGGGACCGCCGCCCGAAGCTGACCGCCCATTACTTCCGGGACAGATGGGAAAATATACCGAATTTCCATTACAAAGGAAGCAGCAATCACTGATATCTGTATCCATCCCCGAGAATTCATCCATCCTGAATTCTCGGGGTAACATGTGGGGTGCTTCTTACAGTTATTCTACAGTAATGGTATACTCCCTTCGGAATATCTCTCCAGCCTGTAGAGTGTTGCTATACTCCCGCTGCTCTAGGTTGCCGTCAAAGGTGGTCCGGTCGCATCTGCCGTACCAGGGCTCAATACAGATAAACGGTGCTCCCTTGCCTGCGGGAGACCACAGGCCGAATAACGGGGCATCGAATCTTACGGTAATGTAAGGCTTTTTATCCGGAGTGCAAAGGCTCACTGCAGAAGCCTGACATTTCTCCACGATCAGGGCATCCCGGTCGAATAAATGCTCAGCGATCTGCGCATAGCCATCTGTCACCGGCAATACATCCTCTTCCTGCCCCATCAGTCCCTGTCCGCCATCCGCGATCAGTCCATAGGTCAGGTTCTTATCCGTATCAAACTTAAAATAATACTCTGACTGCTTTTCCTTCTCATTCACAGGGCACATAAATGCCGGGTGTCCTCCGATGGAAAAGTACAGTTCTTTGGTATCCGGATTCTCTACCTGCCAGATGATCTTCAATTCTTTTCCCTTTAATTCATATCCGATTTTTAAGATAAACCGAAACGGATATTTTGCTTTGGTCGCTTCGTCGGAGTGCAGGGAAAACCATGCTTCTGTCGCCGTCTGTACGTCTACGTTAAACTCCATATCTCTGGCAAAACCATGCTGTCCCATGGGGTATGCCTTGCCTTCATAATGATATTCCTTATTTTTCAGACTGCCCACAAACGGGAACAGCACCGGAGCGCTTCTCTTCCAGAATTTTGCATCTGCATTCCACAGATACTCGGTATCTGTCTCTTTCCCCCGGATGCTTGCAAGCTCTGCACCAAAGCTGTTGATCGTCACCTTTAAAGTTTCATTTTCCAATACTACCTGCATATTACATAACTCCCTCTCTTATCGGCTATCCTTTAACCCCGCCGTCTTCAGCCAATGTCCTGACAAATATCTGCTCACGAAGCAGGTCACACGGAAGATCCAGTCCAGTATCATGGCAATCCAGACGCCTATTGCTCCGTAGCCCATATTCACACCGATAATGTAGCTGAATCCAATGCGGAACACGAACATGGAAAAGATGGACAGTACCATGGTAAACCGTACATCATTGCAGGCACGGAGCATATTCGGCAGTACAAATGATGCCGGCCACAAAAACATTGCCATACCGTTATGGATCATGACCAGAATGTAGGACAACTGCGTGGTCTCCTGGCTCAATCCGTAGCATTTCAGGATCCAGGGCAGACACAGCAGAATGATACTGTTTACGATAAAGGTACACAGATAGGTGATTTTCAACAGCTTTTTCGTGTAATACCGAACTTGTCCGGAATCTCCTGCACCGACGCAACGCCCGATCACAGTGATCATCGCCAGATTCATTGCCTGTCCTACGATACATCCCATACTGTCTAAGCTGTTTGCCACGCCGTTGGCAGCGATCTGCACGGTTCCGAAGCCTGCAATAACGCTTACCACGATAACACGTCCCAGCTGGAAAATACCGTTCTCAATGCCGCTGGGGATACCGATATAGAAGATTTTATGGATCACCGGCCAATCGATCCGGAATCTTTCTTTTAATAAATGAACTTCGTTGACCGGGTTTTTCAGCAGATGATATAGGATAAATCCTGCCACCGCACGGGAGATCAGGGAAGGAATCGCAACACCGGCAACGCCCAGTCCCAGGACATAGACTCCCAGGGCATTTCCTCCGATATTGATAATGTTTTCCACCACAGAGACCTTCAATGTGATCTTGGAATTGCCCATGGAGCGGAACAGTGCCGCACAGGAATTGTACAAGGCAAGAAACGGGAAGGACAACGCAGAGATCATCATGTAAATCACGGCATTGTGGAACACGTCCGCCTCGATCTTACCGAAAAACAGGGAAATGATGCCGTTGCAGAACACCATAACCAAAATCGATATACCAATAGTAATGCATACCGATGACACGATTAATTGTTTTGCGGATTTGCAGGCATCCTCTTTTTTCCCGGCTCCGAGGAACTGGGAAGTCACCACCGCGCCGCCGGTAGCCAGTGCCGCCAGCACGCTGATGATCAGGTTGTTGAACATATCGATCAGGGATACGCCGGAGACTGCTGCTTCTCCTGCCGAAGAGATCATGACCGTATCCGCCATGCCCACGGTAATCGCCAGTGCCTGTTCAAATAAGAGCGGAACGATTAGTTTTTTCAGGTCTTCTTTTGAAAATAATTTTGTCTTACTCTCTTTTATTTCTTCCATTGCTTTATACCCGGTTATTTATCCATACGATACAATTTCAGGGAATTGTCCCATGCCGCCTTACGCACTTCTTCCTCTGTAATTCCCTTGATCTGCGCCATGGCAGCGATCACATAGGGGATGTTCAGGGAACTGTTGCGTTTGCCTCGATTCGGTTCCGGCGCCAGATATGGGCAATCCGTCTCCAATACGATGCGATCCATTGGAATATATTCTACTGCTTCCTTCAACTTCTTCGCGTTTTTGAAGGTCAACACACCACCGATTCCGAAATAGAATCCCATATCTAAGAAGATCTTCGCCGTCTCCTTCGTATAGGAGTAGCAGTGGATCACACCGCCGATCTCCTCTGCATGTGCTTCTGTCATGATGTCTACGGTATCCTTTGCCGCATCCCGGGAGTGGATAATGACGGGCTTTTTGATCTTGCGCGCCAGATCCAGCTGTCGCAGGAACCACTTTTTCTGTGTCTCATGATCCGGCTCCGGCCAGTAATAATCCAGTCCGATCTCTCCCACCGCCAGGCATTTTTCCTTTTGGCACTGCTCCTTCAGCCAGGAATAGGATTCCTCGTCCAGTTCCGCGGTCTCGCTGGGATGCACGCCGATTGCTCCGTAGATGTAATCGTACGCGTCCATCAGCTCCAGTACTTTCCGGCAGGACGCCAGGCTCGCGCCTACATCCACCACTCTGGCGATTCCCTGCTCCGGCAGCGCTGCCAGAAGCTGTTCTCTGTCTTCATTAAATGCGTCATCGTCATAATGCGCATGAGTATCAAATATCGTAGTCATGCGAAATCTCCTATTTGTACACCGTTAAACGACCGGTTCCAACACGTAATGCTGTTAACCTAAAAGCTGCATTAAATCCTCTTTGGTCATATCCATCAGATTAGTGCTTTCGCCATTTAATACCGCATCTGCAAGGTTTTTCTTATCTTCCTGCATTTTCAGTATCTTTTCTTCAATAGAATTTTTCACAATTAACTTATACACCGATACTGTTTTCGTCTGCCCAATACGATGTGCTCTGTCCGTTGCCTGATTCTGTGCAGCCACATTCCACCAAGGGTCATAATGTATTACAATATCAGCGCCTGTCAAATTTAAGCCTGTCCCTCCTGCTTTTAGCGAAATCAAGAATACCGGGACGTCGTCTGCATTGAATTGCTGTACCAGCTCCAGTCGTTTTTCCTTGGAAGTCGCACCTGTTATTTTATAATAGGAGATTTGTCTTTCCTTTAAATCCTGCTCCAAAAGCTCCAGCATCGAAGTAAACTGTGAAAAAAGCAGTACCTTATGTTCTCCTTCCATTGCATTCTCTATTAACTGCATACAGGTATTTCTCTTTGCAGACTCCCCTTTGTAATCATCAAACAGCAACGCCGGATCACAACAAATTTGTCGGATTCTGGTCAGCTCTGACAAAATCTGCAGCTTGTTTTTTCTAAAGTCATCTTCCGATTCCTTTTCCAGAGATTGCTTCATATGTACTATCTGACCATCATAAAGCCTCTGTTGTTCATCCTCCATAACTGCATAATAGTTTTCTTCCAGCTTGTCCGGAAGATCCTTTAATACATCACCCTTTAATCTCCGCAAAATAAAAGGTGACACCATACGTTTCAGCACTGCTGTTGCGTTTTCATCCTGGTTCTTTACAATCGGTGTTTCCAATTCTTTTTTAAAATTATCGTAAGAATATAAAAATCCAGGCATCAGGTAGTCAAAAATGCTCCAAAGTTCACTCAGACGGTTTTCAATAGGCGTTCCCGTCAAAGCATATCTGGTATGAGCCACAATCAGCTTTACCGATTTAGCTGCTGCTGTCGTGTGATTCTTAATATATTGTGCCTCATCAATGATCTGTACAGAGAATTTCCTTCCTTCATATTCAGCAATATCTCTTTTTAAAAGATCATAGGAAGTTACCAGAACATCCCATTTTTCATATTCCTCTATACAATTCTGGCGTTCCTCCTGATTGCCGGTAATCATTCCGACCGACAATTCCGGGGCATATTTTGCAAATTCCTCTTTCCAGTTGTACACCAATGATGCAGGTGTAATAATCAACGCTGGCTGACTGTTATTATTTTCTTTTTTATGTGCCAACAGCACTGCGATGACCTGTAATGTCTTGCCAAGTCCCATGTCATCCGCCAAAATACCACCAAATCCACAGTTTTCCAATGTCCGCAGCCATCTATAACCGTATTTTTGATATTTTCGGAGCACTTGGTTCAATGCTTTCGGTACTTCATACTCAGAGTCTTCTACCGTTTTAAAATTCTTTATCAGCTTTTTAAACCGGACATCTCTGTCAGAATAAACACTCTCGCACTTTTCCAGCATTTTATCAAGATAAAGAGCCCGATAAAGAGGCAGCTGCATCTTTCCCTTTACAAATTCTTTTGGGGTAATGTGCAGGTCATCCACCATCTCTGCCAGTTCCTTGAGATTATCTTCCTGAAGATCCAGAAATTCTCCGTTTCGCAGGCGAAAATACTTTTGTTTCTTCCGGTAGCTGTTTAAAATATCCAAAAGTTCCTCCTGTGTCAGCTCCGTAGAATGAATTTCCAAATTCATCAATTCACTTTCTACAGACACACCCACATGAACAGGAATTGTTTTACGAATATTCAGTCTTCGGAATCGATCCGTACTCTGCACTTCACCCAGATGCATCAGATCCGTCACACCACTTTTTAAAATCTCATATACCCTATCCTGGTCCTCTCCAGAATCAAAACTCTCTTTCTCTTCATTAATTTCAGGGAAAATCCTGCGCAATTCATCTAGAATATTGCATTCCATTTCCCGATCCCGGAAGGAGTCAATTTTCTGGTCCTCACTCATCCATGTCATGAGATCATACGCATTTTCTCCATAGACTGCCTTTGCCTTACATAATATTCTTCCATCCTCCGCATCCAGATAGAACTGAAACTCTGCCTCAGGCGGGAGGTATTCGCGAATCTGTTTTGCATCCTTTTCCTTGATTTTTGCATGTTTTTCTATCGTCGGAAGAACACGGTAATAAAACTCTGACAAATATCTTCTTCCAATCTGCAAGGAAATTTCACCGTCTTCCGCATTACGAAGCAAAGGTTCCAGTTCTTCAATTTCCTGTGCACGGATACGATAAAATCTATCCTTTTCCAAATAATAACGATAATTAATTCCTTCCAGGAATTCCGGTATTTTCCCTTGAATCCTTATTCCCTGAAATACATTATTCTGATCTGTTTCCTGTTTTATGGACAGCGTGATATCCGGACTTCCATCTTCAAAATACCATTCCGTATTTTTTGTTTTTCTTCTTCCTTCTCCTATGGCAACCGGAAGCTTTTTACCTTCTACAAGCTCAAAAAAAATATCTAACCGTTCTCCATATACAGAAATCCTATCTTTTATGGTTTCTGCTTCCCCACTAAAGCGATAATAGCTACTCCAGTAAAGGTTTCTGTTATACTCAGTCCTTCTCTTTTCCTGCATTACAATATTTTTTACAAAATTATAATATTTGCTGCTGTTTTCATCAAACTCTGCAAGTGCAAAATCCAGGGATGATTTTGTGCCAAGCTTCCATTGTCCCTTATTCTCTACACAATCCACAAATTCCGAAAGTTTTCTTACCAAATAAAGCTTGTCAACACCTACTTTATATCCCAGTTGAAGTCCTTCTCCTTTATTTTCCAGGAACGGTTCAAGCACAGCCTTCACTTTTGGAGTCTCGGCTTTTTCTTCTATTCCGGTTCTTCTCTGACGGAATCCATACATCATGTTGCTTGCATAACTGTCTGTAGCATCCCCTATGCTGTCTGTCTGCAATTTTTTCTCCAGCAGTAACAGCAGTGCAAGTTCATGCATACATAAGTGTTCCTTGTGAACACTGTAATAGTTGTTTTCATAATATCCATCATAACATCCGGAAATCTCACATCTTGCCTCTTCAATTTCATCTTTTGAGAAGGTAATATGAAGGTAATCTCCGTTTATCACCCCAAATACCCGTCCCATTATTGCGTTTGCACCTATGCGGTTAGGATATCCCATCTGTAACTCAGTTATCTCAATTTTGTTTTGTTCTATCAGCTGTTTCGCTTCGTTCAGTTCATCTTCATAAAAGCAGAAAGGCTCTGTCATTGCCTGGATATCAAAATATTCGTACCGATCTGATACATAAGCGGATTGTTGTGCTACGCCGTTGGGCTGTTCTTTTGTATTTTCCTTATGCCTAAAAGGATACACGATCTTAGGAGCCTGCGTTTCCTGAGTTTCTACGTCTTTTGAGGGTTCATCCATTTTCTCGATTGCATAAAGGACTGCTGCCTCATGCTTACAGTTTCCACCATAAGCACAATTACAATACATCGTCGGATGTACTCTGTCAGTTAAATAAATTTCTATGTTATATACTTTGGTGCCCCTTACTTTTGCCTGATACGTTGCTCCACGATGTGTTAATTCCTTTACAGCCCCGCCTTCAAAATACTGTCTGCCTCTTTTCAAAATTTCCTGTGAAAACAAATAACCCCAACGCATAATCTTTCAACCTTTTCCTTTGTTATAGATTTTATTATGAAATAAGAATACACTTTAAATTCCAGTTTTTCAAGCCATAATAATATCAATGTCTCAAGCTTCGTAATTTAACAAGTGCCTATGCAAATGGCGGAACGAGGAAGACGAATAACATAGGTTCCCGGGTTTGTAAAGTATCTTTCCGGGGACAAAAAAAGAACCGTCCCCGGAGCTCCTAAGTCTCCAAAAACAGTCCTCTTGAGTGCACCGCCAGGGGCTCGAACCCTGGACACCCTGATTAAGAGAAAAGGCTTCCAAGGAGCCTATTCGAGCGATTTTTGGCGGTTTACGCGATTAACTCCTTGTGCTATAATGAGTTTGCTGTTGACTCTTTCCAGCAGGAAGGAGGTGCGCATCTTGGAGTTATTAGTCTCTTTTATTATCTCCGTTATAGCAAGTGTAGTAGGCTACTACATATGCAAATGGCTGGACGGAGAGGATTAGCAACAGTCAGCCTAGTTACAAAAAGCCCCGGGCCAGCATCCCGGGGTTTTCTGCGTCTTGATGTTAGACATTAGTCTCTTTTTGGCTAAGTTCAATATAACACGGGTTTCCAGCTTTGTAAAGTTTTTTTTGTCCGACAAAATAATTCCTGATAACGCTGATCCGGCTCAGTTGCGTGTACGTTTGTCGGACAATTACTTCTCTATTTCCTTCCAAGATGATTCTATAAAGTCCTCATACCGCAGATCTTTGTCGGCAGGATCCTTTGTATTTAGTGGTCGCATATTCCAGTTATTTTTGATAACCGGCTTTCCTGTCCCTTTCTTCTTGCTCCGTTTTCTGGTACTGGTGGTGGTTGTTGGTTGGGACTGATCCGTCAAGATCTTAAATACCAAGTATCCGAACATGACGAACAAAATCGAAAACATCAATGCTATTCCTTCATTCATAGTAATCCCCCTTTTATCTGTGGTTATTTATCCAAGCTTCGAAGTTGATGACTCTAGTTCCGCGCTCTCATTTTCTGCTGTGCACATGATATTACGTTTGCCTCTGTTATCTGCCCGGCGGTAGTGATTTATAAGCTGTTGTTCTTCTGGGGTCAGGTTCCCGGATTCTTTCCCAGTAAGTAGCCAATCTAGACTTAAGTCTAATCTTTCTGCTACAAGTATTACTTTTTGGGATCCCGGTTCTTTTTTGTCCCATAGTCTTATTGATCCATTTCCGAAGCCAAGTTCCTTTTCTAAGGCGTTCATTGATGTACCTTTTTCTTTACACTTCATTTTTATTCTCTCGACTATAGTCATAAATCCTCCCTAAAATATCGACTCAAGTATAGTTTTTATATTGACATCTCGAATATAGTCTAGTATATTATATTTGTAGGACAAATTTCATTCTACTAAAGTATATATACCTTAAATTGTAGCACAAACGCGCGCATATTAAAAGACCGGTGATGATAAGCCCCGTGTGGAGTCGATCCGGATGAAAAGGAGGTTTTTGATGCTCATTAATGTTTATGTTAATTATTACGTTAATCGTATCTATTTATTTTTTGCGGATCTGCCGGGAGGTGATAGCAGTGTCGGATGATCTAATCAAGAAGTCGATCCGGCTCCCGGCAGACCTGGACGAATATGTAAGCAACCAACCGGGTACGACCTGGACAGACAAGCTCTGTCGGATCCTGGAAGAGTACCGTTTTGGTGACGAGATCAGGGCAGAAGATCTTGCGGATTATGAGCAACGTATGGAAGCCAATAGAAAAAAGATCCAGGAGCAGAACAGTCAGATCTATGCTGTTGCCCGATCACTCGATCACCTGCACCGTGCCCTTAACGAATTTAACGACCTGCCCTTCACGTAATTCTGGCGGTTGTCTGTCAAGCGGAACGTGGAATACCGGAACCGCTGTCCTTGCGGTGAGGATATGCCGCGAAAGCCGCTTTACAGACTCATTCCCCCAACACTTCCCCGCCAGGGGAACAGGAGCCGCCCTTGCTGCTGTTTCCCTGCGCCCTCACGGCAGTGATAATGGGTCAAGGGACAAGTCCCTTGTCGCCAGCGGGGCGAGACCCGCCCCCCGGAGGGACACCCGGACAGCCGCAGTCCCGGACGTGCAACCGGAACAGAAAGGAAGATCCCTATGTCACAGTCAGCCGTACCTGATACTCCGGAGTGTCTCACAGATTCTTCGTTTTGGGATGAAAACAAGCAATCTTTTCTGGACTGGCTCCGGGAACGTCATAATTATACACCGCTTACGATCAAGCTGCTCTGTAAGCAGACCGGCGGTAATTACAACAAAGTCATGAGCTGGTACCGACAGCGGTATCGCTATGAAAACGATAGAAAACAATACCTTATTAACACTAACCCTTTTCTGAAAATGGAGGAAAATCAAAATGGCTAATGCAACCTTAACAAGTAAAGCTAAAATCGTGATCTTATTCGCTAACCAGTACGATATGAAGGACGAAGCAGGAAATAAGCTGACCGGGTGCTCCGTTCATTACATGTTCTGGGGTGAAGATGGTGAAATGCTTGCGTCTGAAGCGCAGTTTGATCCTACCCAGCCGGTAGGTGTGCAGCGTGCAAAGTGTTCCGTAGACTCTGTGCTGCGTAACAAGATCGTAGTAGCTCCCGGTCTTTATGAAGGTACTTTTGAGATGACCGTAGGCTCTGATGGCAAACCCGTCAACCGTCTGCGTGACGTTGCCTTTATCTCCCATCTGGAGATCAAGCCGAAGGTGATTCCCGGCTTTATTGTCCAGGGCATGATCCAGCCGGATACAGCTCCGGAAGCTAAGGAGCCCGGAAAGGCTGCTAAATAATGGACGAGGTTTTGACCGCCTCCCCCGGGGAGGATTCCCCTTTACTTAATACAGAAGCTGACACGGTTTACCTTCCTGTTACTGTATCCGGTGGCAATGCGGAAGTGATAACCGGCAGCGATACCGGTGATGGTGCTGCGGTAGATTCTCCGGAAGGCAACAGTCCCTACACTGTTGTCTTCTCCGCAGATGCACCCGATTACTCTGAAGCTTTGCAGCAGATTCATGAGAATCTCCTGCAGTCGAATCAATATCTGTCAGAACAGGTTGACACCCTGGCGGAACAGCTTACAGTCTCCCAGGATCAGATGGTCAAGATCCAGGAGAGCACGCTGATGATATCTATTGGTATTGGTATCATTACCGGGATGCTGGTCATGTTAGGTCTGTGGAATGGGAGGAAATGATGGATATTTTTACTTACGTGTCTATTGCATCACAGTTTATGATCTTGGGCGCCGTCTGTGAATGCATAGCTATATTAACGGGATATGTATGTTTCTACATATTCCAGCTTATAGAAGGAGGAAAATAACATGCCTTTATTAACTGTTTATGCTGCTGAATCTGTAGGTGCAGCTGCTTTCGACATCTCTACGATCATGCAGTCTGCTGTAACCAGTGTTCAGGGTGACCTGTTCAATGTTCTGGGTATTGTGGTACCCGCTGCCGTTACCATTGTCGGCGCAAGTGTTGCTGTTAAATATGGTATTCGATGGCTGAAGTCTCTGAAGAGCGCTTAAAAACTGAATAGTCTCTAACCGGGAAGGGTGAGGAGCTGAAGCTTCCCGCCCTTTTTTGGTGTTGTCGGACAAATTCTCTGCAGAATTTTTCCGGAAGATCTCTTTTGTAGGACAAGTGGTTGTCGGACAAAATTGCTGCAGTACTCCGGAGATCTTCAAGTTTTTGTCGGACAAGAAAGGTAAAGGTGGAAATGGTAACTTATTTTGATAAAAAACACTGCAGGGAATCCGGATGTATCTTTTACAATCCGTTTATCATTCTCTGCTGTGATAGAAATTTTAAGGATCCTGTTGATGGCATGGATGCCTGCTGTGAACCTCCGGCGGTTCAGGATGATGGTTTTCATGCTTTGTTAGATAAGACTTTTTCGTAGGGGGAATATGCTATGCAGAAAAGAATATCAGCGCTGTTGCTCGCCGTGGTCATTGTGATCAGCAGCGTGCTGAATGGGAATACTTTGAAAGTTAAGGCTGCATCTGTCGCAGTCAGTGAAGAGTTTGCCGTAGAGCTGACCATGATGCTCTATAATCTGCTGGAAACAGTTGCTATATCTTCCGGCATTAAGGATGGACTGGATGATTATGATTCCGGAGCCGTTCTTTATGATGCTTTCATTACATCTATGAAAAGCATGGCCGAACCGCCTTATTATGACACTATCATAACGCAACCCGATGGTTCTCAGGTGACTGTAAAAGAAGCTTTGGATGCTGTTGAATCTACGCTCGGAAGTAATGCTTTGAAGCTGCCGACTTCTGAAACGTTTGCAAAGTACCGGGTGATCTCCGGGACTGGCGGCAATGAGCCGGATCCGACTCCTACTCCGTCCTCTGATCCGGATGATACTGGATATCATGATCCTTTTTCATATATTCAGGATGTGTTGGTGGCCGGTACGCTTGTTACAGCTATGGCAGGATTCTTTAATGATTTATACAACGGGAAAATAGATGGTGTAAATTCTGTAGATTATTATGAAAATGATGGTGTTTTTTCTGGCTATAATATAGGTTCTGATGGTTTTTATCATTTTAACATATCTTATAA
>CAVJMX010000006.1:0-4521 GCA_963650795.1 Bacteroidales bacterium H4 | reverse complement strand
GTTCTGGAAAAGTTGCATGTTTTAAAAGAGGCGATTCCTGTTATTGGGTTCAAATAACATCTAATAGTTCCTTTTCTTCTTCGTGGGCCATGAGATTCAATTATTATAAAAACAATGTTTTTTTATTTTCTGTTTCAAATCAAACTGCTGCAGGTTGTTCTGATTTTAAAACAGATATTCCTTTATTTTCTTCTGAAGAAGAAGCTCACAATTTTTTATTAAATGGTTCTCTTGACGGCCTCTTGAATGGTGAAGCCTATGACTTTCCGGATCTTGCAACCTCGACAGCGGAGCGGCTTCAACCTCTCACCGGTTATGAGTTCGCTCCGGGGCGGCTCCCTGGAATCAACGCCGCATTGTCTACGGCAGCCGCAGCTCTACCGGAACCGGGTCTTGATCCAGCAGAAAATACGGAAGCCTATAAGGATGCTTTGTACGCTGCCCTGACTGCTGCTTTACCGGAGCCAGCACCGGAACCCGAGCCGGATCCGGATCCTTCACCGTCTCCGGATCCCGGCACTGGCGGAGAGGGGGAGTCTTATAAGAGAGATCTCCAGTTGATCTTCCCTTTTTGTATTCCTTTTGACTTTATACATTTTATCCAGGCGCTGTCCGCTGATCCGGTGGCTCCCTGTTTTAAGATCCCTATCAAGCTTGACTCCCTGGGTATAGATATGGTCCTGGAATTGGATCTTTCCTGGATGGATCCGGTGATGGAGATCTTCCGGCTCGGGGAACTTGGCTGCTTTGTGATCATGCTCATGGCTGCAACGAAAAAAATGATTGGATGGTGATGTTATGGCAGATATGCAGGCTTTACTCAATGGCTTTTTAGATCTACTGATGAAGGCTTTCCCGACTTCTCCTTTTGCCGATACAATCGAGAAGTTCAGTAAACTGCCTTATCTCGGTTATATTAACTGGTTTGTACCTGTTTCTGAAATGGTTGCCGTCGGCTCTGCCTGGCTGGTGGCCATTGGGGTTTATTATCTCTACTCGATCATTGCCCGTTGGGTAAAACTAATCGAGTAATCAATAAGGGGGAATTATTATGTTATCTTTGTACTCCGGGACTCCCGGATCCGGTAAGAGCTGCCATGCTGCCAGGGAGATTGCCCTCCGGCTGCAACGTAAAGATTCCGTGGTTATCGGCAACTTTTACTTTAACACAAAGGCGGTGAAGAAATGTAAAGGTGTATACCTTTATGTCCCGAACCATCGTCTGGATCCGGACAAGCTGCTCCGGTTCTCACGCCGGTTATCAAAGCATCTCGGCCGCAGGCTCCGGGAAGGAGAAGTCAAGCTCTACATAGATGAGGCGCAGTTGCTCTTTAACTCCAGGGAATACTCTTCCCCTGACCGGCGTGCCTGGCTGTCCTTCTTTTCCCAGCACCGGCATTATGGCTATGATGTGATCCTACTTGCACAGTTTGACCGGATGCTGGACAGGCAGATCCGGGGACTGATTGAGTACGATTTTGTGCACCGGAAGATTTCCAACGCCGGAAAGATCGGTGCAATGCTTGGGTTTCTGAGCCGGGGGAATATGTTTGTATGTATCAAAAAGTGGTATCCCATGAAGCAGACAGTTGATTCTAACTTCTTTTGGGCGAAGAAATCCGTCTATGAACTCTATGATTCTTATAATCATTTTGAGTTAATTGACGAAAAACCGAACAAAAAAGAGGTGCAGCGCATGAGACGGATGAGCGGGGTTTAGGGGACCCGCGAAGCCGGCGCAGGCGCTGGCGCCACGTCCTGTAATACGTGGTCTAGAAATACATTGTAATACACATGAAAAGTCGCTTAAATACTGGCAAAAGTGGCTAAAAATCATTTTGCCCCAGGAGCGTTTTGGGCAAAAACCGTAAAAACGGTGGATTTGTAATACAAATACTTTTTGTGAGGTGGACAAATGCTTGATAAAAGACAATATAACGATAATCTTCTCTATCATGAGATGCCGCAGGAAGAACAATATGATTGGTTCGGATATTCCCGGAACAAATTCCTGCACAACATTGATACGTTTTACTATTCTGTGAAGTTCCGCAATGACTTCCGGCTCAAGACCTCGGATGCTCACGTTCTGAAAATGCGTAGATTCTTCAAGTTGCAGTATGATTACCTGAATAATAACGAGGATCAGCCGGAGCTCTATCTGCCGGATCTGGGAAAGAATCTGTTCCTGAAGCCGGTTACTTTTAGCCGGTTTTATACTACCTGTTTGACGTACCCGGAATATTTCGACATTTTCTTCGCTCCCGTGGTTCCAAAAGCAGCCGACGGCGGGGAATCTGTTACCTGTGAATGTGTGGTACAGATCCGCTCTTACATGCTCTGGATCATGGGCGTGCGTGATGCCTTTGAAAACTCGTATGAGTATGTTAAGAACATAGCTAAATATTTTGGTTTAGAAATTGATTTTGTCCAGGAGAACAGAATCGACTATTGCTGGCATAGTAATTATTTAAAGGATCCCGAAACCTTTTTCAGTCCCGAGAACTTTTACAAGATGCGTGTTGACCGCTTCAAGAATGCGACTTACGTCACAAACAAGGTCGGATCTGAGGACTATGAGATCGATTACGTGGCATTAGGCAAGCGGTCGGATAAGGTTTTTGTCCGCATCTACCAGAAGACAAGAGAAGTGATCGAACAGAATTACAAGCCATGGTTCCTACAGATCTGGCAGATGCAGGGGCTTATTTCAAAGTATGATCAGTGGGTATATGAACGCTGCTATCAAAAGAGGAACTGGTTCTATCGGTTTACTGCCCGTTTGGAGTTCTTTCTGGAGCATGGACAGGATCCTTATTACCTCTCTTATGTCCGGCAGATCTTAGAAGGTAAGCTTACTATCGAAGAGGATGCACTGATCCGGCTGGCTGATAAGCTCACTCCGAAGCTTAATTATGTTGTAAATGTGGAGTTTCAGACCATGCGGCGGCACTCCAAGAGTTACGAATTGCTCCCGATCCATAACAACACCGACAAAGGTGAGACGCAGCGCATTTATGACTATCTGGACAACAGGAAGCTGATCATTGATTATTTAACCGATAAAGTTTTTAAGATGGTGGAAAAGACCGGCGATAGCAACAAGTGTCGCAGACCTTACTGTGGTTTCTGGAAAGCTTTGAGAAATACCCGTTGTCTTGATATGAAAATGACACCGGAAGATAAAAAGCTGGTAAGAAATTACAACCGGAAGCTCTCCGTGGAGTCCATGAAAAAGCGTGTGATCGGGTCAGCGGTGACTCTCGGCATCTATATGCGTGGTATCAACGAGGACAGCCCGCTGCAGGACTGCTTTGAAGCACTTCTCCGCATGAATGATAACGACATCATGGAAGCACAAAGGTATAAACAGAAAAAACTCCGGCAGTTCAATGCGGAAGAACTTGCCGAAGTCTTTGAGTCTTCTGAAAAGCACCGCTTCCGTCTGCTGGATGAAAGTGACGGCACTCTTTACGATTATGATACAGCGAATACACTGAATTGGCAAGGGGGGATTTCGCATGACAATCCAACAGCTCCGTGATGCGTATCTGAATAACCGGAGTACCTATTGCAGTCCGGAGACTATACTTAAGTATACGGATGATCTGACTCTGTTTTTCCGGTTTCTGGAATGTCATTATCATGTAGACGTCACCGTTTACGGTTTCGATCAGCTGCAGAGCTGTTCCGTCTTCATGGACTATATCCTCGATTTACGTACCCGGAAGATCAAAAATTCCTCTGTCCGGAGTTACTGCAGATCTGTGAAAGCTTTCCTCCGATGGTGCTATGATAATAATTACTGTCCGGATTATTTAAAAGGTGTGAAGCTGCCGAAGGATGACGCTGTAGCAGAGCTGCCATTGTTCGTTGATGATGTGGTAAAGATCGATGCCCTTTTTGACCGGAGCACGGAGCAGGGATTGCGGAACTATTGTATCTTTCACCTGATGTTGGACTGCGGTTTACGGCGTCAGGAAGTGATTCACCTGCAGGTGCACCATCTGGATCCGGCGCGGAATATTCTGCACATCGTAAATTCAAAAGAAAATAAAAGCCGGTTCGTACTGATCCCGGACTTTCTGATCGAAGCACTGCAGAGCTACACACAGCGCATGGGGATCAGCTCCGGGGTTCTTCTCTATCAGCTCCGGAGGGAATCGGTGCCGCTGTCTTCCAATACCGTGAAAATGCTCTACCAGCATCTCAAGGCTGACTCCGGCATTGACCGGCTTCATCCTCATCTGCTACGGCATACCTTTGCGATCTCCTACCTGATCGGCGGTGGAAACCTGGAATTCCTGCGTGTGTTCCTGGGGCATTATGATTATGCTGCAACGAAAACATATATATCCATGTCAACGCAGCTGAAGCTCCTGGGCTCTCCGGTGTATCAGCTGGATCCTATCTTCTTCCGCCATGGTTACTAAATACCATTTTATGTGTATCATGGTGTCTGACAGCTTTCCGGGGACAAAAAAAGAACCGTCCCCGGAGCTCCTAAGTCTCCAAAAACAG
>CAVJMX010000005.1:0-61984 GCA_963650795.1 Bacteroidales bacterium H4 | reverse complement strand
ACCCTCTACAGGGAAACTTTTATAGATAACGATGTCTGCCAGCCCCTTTTTCATGGTAACGACCACATCATCCGCCAGGCTGAGTACGATGGACTTCTCTAACTCATCCCATTCACCGTTGTCTCTGGGCAGGGAGGCCTCGAATACCTTCAGGGACCAGGCGATGGAATCCTTATGGGCCACGCAGCCCATATACATATCTCCCAGACTGGTATTCATCATGCCGTTCTGGAGCCCATACCGTTCCAGCTCTTCATAATGATCCACGCAGTTCTCGAACATGTTCTTAAGTCTTCCCATGATGCCTCCGGAGGTATTCCGGGAGGAGATACCTAACAGCTCCCCGCGGGTCTTGCTGTCGTCAGGCTTCTCAATCTGCATATGCAGCCGGAAATTCACATCATTCTCCGCCTCAATCCAGAACATCCCCTTGTAGGCTCCGGTGATATTCTCCACCATTCCCAGCATCTCCTCGGCTAACAGCCGCAGCTGGAGTCCATACTCGCGGTCCAGCTCACAATATTGGGCTGTCTTTTCAACTTCTCTGAGTACCTTATCACGTCCTGCACTCCGATATAAAAAACAGGTATTACTCTTCATTGCTTCACTCCATTTCCGCCCCGCACATCTGCACAAAGCATTTTTCTGCTAACGCACTATGTTCTGTATATCACATTGGGACGTTCCTTTCAAGGTTTTTCATAAAAATACAATTTTTATCTTATTTTGTCTCTCTTTTGTACCCTATTCTGTGGTAAAATACATTTGAATAATTATACTCACAAACACAAAGGAGATTCTTATGAGACGTAATTCTTACTACTGGTTATTTCCACTATATCTGCTCATGCTGGTTTTTATCCTGTATATGAACGGAGTGTTTACCGGAGAGATTGGTTCTGTCAGCAATTTTATACTGAACATGGTATTTTTCCTGATGATCGGTATTCTGATGCTGATCTCCTCCGTGCTGTTCCACAGAGTCAATCTGGCTTCTGCAGCACTGACCCGTGTGGCAGAGAGCATGAATACGAAGCACCAGACCACTGCAGAGAACCTCTGGAAGCTGTATAAGGCAGAGGATAATGTCTTCGGGGATGTGGCATTGGACGAGCAGTTCCTCAAGTACCAGCGGCGTGTCGCAGCCCATACCACGAAAAAGGGCAGAGTGACCACTGCCTGTGATATTGATGAGTATATAAATGAGGATCTGCTGGACCGTATCGCCGGGAATCATTATAATTCCATGGTATCCGGTACAATGTCCGGACTGGGCATTCTGGGAACCTTCCTGGGCCTGACATTGGGTATGTTATCCTTCTCCGGGGATGATATTTTCACCATTTCAGACAATATCGCACCGCTGTTATCCGGCATGAAGGTGGCATTCCATACTTCTGTATACGGCATCTTTTTCTCACTGGTATTCAATTTCGTATATCGGGGTGTCATGGCGGATGCATATGCCAGACTGACCGCTTTCCAGGAGACCTTCCGGGAATGTGCAGAGCCTCCTGTGAGCAGGGCAGATGATAATATGAATGCACTGTTAGTCTACCAGGCGAATATGGCAGGTTCTATGAAAACACTGACGGAGCTTCTTAAGGGCAGGGAAGCCGGACAGTTAGACGGAATGGAGCAGATTGTACAGCAATTCGTAAACCGCATGTCCGAGGAGCTGGGCGGCAGCTTTGACAGCCTGGGCCGCAGCCTTAAGACTGCGTGCAGCGCCCAGGAAAGCTATGCACAGAATTTTGAACGTCTGGAGGAGAGCACCAGGGCACTTCTCGACGCCAGCCGCACCCTGCAGGAGAATCTGAAGCTTTCCCTGGAGAGACAGCAGAATACCGAAGAGAAGCTGAATCGTGCCTGTGACAATCTGGCGAATGAGCTGTACACGATGCAGCAGATGAGGGATGATTATGAAGCGTAACAGACAGAACATGAAAGAGCGGGAAGTATTCCGGGCACCTGCCTATTGGCAGTCCTATTCCGATATGATGGCGGCACTTCTGCTCCTCTTCGTGCTGATCATTGCTATCACATTAGGAATATACAAAAGCCGCACAACAGATCTGGAGAATGCCAGACAACAGTTGAACCAGACTCAGGCGGAGCTGGAAGCCTCGGAGAAGGAGAGACAGGACTCCCTGGCGAAGCTGAACGATGCATATGCGAAGCAGTCTCTGACAGAGGAGGAGCTGAAAAGTGCCTATCAGCTGATCGATGATGCCAAGGCACAGCTCAACAGTACGAAAGAAGAGCTGGACAGTGCCAAGGCACAGCTTAAGGATATTGTGGGAATCCGCACGGATATTATCGGTCAGCTGCAGACGAAGTTCTCCAATACAGATATGCAGGTGGATCCCCAGACCGGCTCCATCAGCCTGTCTACGGATGTACTGTTCAAATACAACAGTGCCACACTGACCCAGGCCAGCAAAAGTACTTTGAAACAGGTCATTCCCATGTATCTGGAGGTGCTGCTGCAGGAGGAATTCAAACCCTACATTGCGGAGATCATCATCGAAGGACACACAGACACCGATGGCGGCTATGAGAGCAATATGGTACTCTCCTTCAACCGTGCCAACTCGGTGGCAAAATTCTGTCTCAATTCCTCCAACGGACTGAGTAAGGAACAGATCAAAGAACTGGAGGAGCTCCTGACAGTGAACGGGCGATCTTATTCTAATCCCATCTATACTGCAGGTACAGACATTGTAGATATGCCGGCATCGAGACGTGTGGAGATCAAATTCCGCCTGAAAGAGGATGAAACGATTCAGAAGATCACGGAATTGTTGCAAAAATAAAAGCTGCAAGTCCTTGTTGTCCCCCTTTTGTCCCCCTGCGGGTGTATAATAGGGACACATTAGGTACAATGCACCATACTGCATAAAGAAGAACAAGGCTATGTAAAAGGAGGAAAATCATGCCATCCAGTGAGAAACAGACCGCACAGCAGATGCGGCACAAAGTAAGAGATATGAGAGAACAGTTCCGCAAAGGACAGGGCAACGAGACTGAGACGGCGTCCGGCTTCCGCAACCGTATTCTGGGGCAACTGGAAGCAGTGCCTGCCGGCGGGGAGTTCGAAAGCGCACTGCCGGGCAGATTCCGCTCTTATCTGATCCGGGATCCGGAGGAGATCAGGAGCCGGGGAGCACTTGGCAGCTATTTACAGTCCCAGCTGGTGGAGGCACAGACCGCTGATCTGGGATACAGCGCCTATCCCATGCCGGCAGCGGCAGAGAGGATCCGGAGCACAGTCCGCTATTATCTGGAGCATACCGGCAGAAAGCAGCTGGCAGAAGAATTCGACCGTGTGATGGAGGTGGAACCGGATACCGAGATGGAAAGAAGACTGCGCATCCAGTATCCGGAGCTTGGACATAACACAGAAGGTGCCCTTGCAGCGCTCAAACAGGAGAAGGCATATGCCCGTGGCGCAATGCTTGCAAAGCTTTCGGAGGAATTTTCCGGGATGACACCCGAGACTCTGGAGCAGCCGGTCAGTGATGCGGATTACCGCAGACTCAGCCGTCCGTATCTATATCTGAATGCCCTGGCATCCCAGATGGGGACACTGCTGACAACAACAGATCGAAAGTCTGATATCCTGTTTACACCGCAGGATCGAAAGAAATGCAGCCATCTTGTTGCTTTCCAGCCCGTGACTGACAGGGTGGTCAGACAGATGGAGGTTATGAGCAATCCCTGCTACAGATACCTGGAAGTAAACGATCTGATCCACAATATGGATCACGATAGCTGCAATGAACTCTGCACGGAGATGGCAGCAAAGGGAGGCGTGGCAGGAAGCTTTGCGCTGGAGGTAAAGGCTGTACAGGAGACCTCCCTGGGCTATACTTTTGAGGAGGCAGCTACGGAGGCAGAGAATGCCATAAAAGCAGTGAACATCGCCTGCACAGAAGGCATGGATAAGCTGAAGAAAGAGGTAAAAAATGCAGATCCCTTCTATCTGCTGCAGGGTTCTCCGGAATATGATGCCTTGAAAAAAAGCGTGGAGGAATATTCTGCAAACAGAATGCCGGACATAAAAGATCCCGGATTCCTGAAGAAGCTGCGGGGAATGGCACAGGCGACGAAAAAGCTGTACAGGGACAGCAGCCGCTACCTGAAGCACAAGGAGACATCCAGCATCGGCAGACATGACAGGAAGCGTATAGACGCAGCCAAAGCCGTCAGGGAATACGCAGTGAAACAGATGGAGCAGTTAAAGAAGCTGCGGCGCCTGAAGAATGTCATGGATGATTTCGGAATAGAAGAAGCCAGAAAAAGCATGGCGAAGGAACGCTCCAGACAGCATGGCAGCGTGCGCATGCCAGCAGCGAATAATACTTTGAACCGTAACTCACAGGGCCGCAGGACGGTTAGAAACGAGAAGCTTTCCCATAACGCGCAGGCGCAGACCTTTGCACGGAACAGTCAGCCGGCAGAGGAAGCTTTCTCACGAAGCGAGTTTTATAAGCAGGGTAAAAAATTTGTAAATTACAGCTTCCGACAGGAAAATGAGAATACGAATGAACTGAACAGACGCCTGAAGCTGATGTTTTTCCCAGACAGGGAATTCGATCTCTATGGAGCACTGGGACTGGACAGACAGGTCGAGCCGGGGGAACCTCTCCTGGGCATGGAGCTGGCGACGGCGCGGGAGCTGATCAGTCATCTGACTATGAAACAGGTGCTCAGAGATGAACAGCGACGTGCTGCAAAGAGTGGTTCACCCAGCAAAATCGACCAGCTTGCAAAGGGCATCCCCGTGGATGATTTCCGGGAATTCATGGGCGAGACACCGTCGCTTGAGAAGGCATTGGAAAATATAACCAGAGAGGATGTCTATCGTCTGGTAGCCGGAGAAGACAGGAAAGCCCTGAAGGAGTTGTCCCGGAAGGTGGCTCTGGAGCTGCCGGCTGTGGCAGAAGCTCATCTGGACAAAAAAGTGGATGCCCCCGAGAAGAATCACAGACCAAAGCTCAGCCGTCTCGGAGAGCAGAGACTCACTATCACAGGAAAGGGTCCTGCCATGCAATAGGGCAGGAAGGAAGACCAAGTGATGAATATGACAATGACTGCAATATTACATGTGGCACTGGAGCTGTGGGGCATGGCCTTCTGTGTCATTGCAGCCGCTTCCATACGGTTGGGAAGAGAGCAGATCAGCAAGGCAGACCGCATGATCTTCATTATGGAGCTGACGGTGTCGGTGCTGCTTGCCATGGATACACTGGCCTGGTGTTTCCGCGGGTATCCCGGAGACCTAGGGACGGTCATGGTGCGGGTGAGCAACCTCTCAGTATTCCTGGCTAGCTACGCTATTCTTGCTGAGTTTACGACCTACCAGGTCTTCGTGATCGGTTCGGATACGGATTTCCCGGTCCGGATTTGGAGTTATGCAATCTATTGCGTTGCAGCAGTGGGAGCGGTGCTGGTAGAGGTGAGCCAGTTCACTGACTTTCTCTACTATATTGACGAGAATAATTTTTACCACCGGACGGACAATTTCTATATCTCCCAGGTGGTGGCGATCGTCGGAATGGTGCTGGCGGCTTATATGATGTTTTACCATAGGAAACGCTACAGCCTTGAAATGTTTCTCTCCCTGCTGTCCTATATGGCACTGCCCCTGATAGCATTGATCATACAGATATTTGTCTACGGAGTGGCACTGCTGAACATCGCAATAGCGGTTTCCATGCTGATGATCTATGCTTCATGGCAGCTGGACCGGACGAGGGAGAACGAGCGTATGGCGAAGCAGCTCTTAGAGCAGGAACGACGTCTGAACAAACAGCAGCAGGACATCATGATGAGCCAGATCCAGCCGCATTTTATCTTCAACTCCCTCACAGCTATTGCGGCGCTGTGTGAGAAGAACCCGAAGCAGGCGCGGGATGCCACAATCTCCTTTGCAGAATTTCTGCGGGCGAATATTAATGGCTTGAAGAACCCTGAGCCAATCCCTTTCTACAGAGAGCTGGAAAATATAGAGAATTATGTGATATTGGAGCAGATCAGGTTCGGTAATCAACTGGAAATACGCTATGATATCCAGACGGACTGTTTCAAGGTGCCGATCTTAAGCGTACAGCCCCTGGTGGAGAACGCAGTGAAGCACGGCATTAAGCAGTCCGGTATCGTAGAGATCAGAACCCGTGAGCTCGCAGATGCTTATGAGATTGTCGTACAGGACAATGGTATTGGCTATGACGGCAGCTTCGTGCCGGATGATGGCAGGACCCATGTAGGAGTGGAGAATATCCGCAGCCGTTTCCGGGATCAGGTGCATGCGACACTGACCTACGAGATCCCGCCGCAGGGCGGTACCATTGCCAGGGTACGGATACCGAAAATACAGGAGGAATAACCGGCTTGGAGCAGAACAATAGAGACGAGAACAAGACGAGAGAACAGCTGGTGGAAGAAAGGCAGGATGCTGAGCAGATTCTGTGCAGTCTGGCACCGGAATATCTGGGCATTTATGTACTGGACCGGGAGACAGGGAGCTTCCGGGATATCATCGCACCAGATTTCTTCCGGGAGATTGCCTGCAAAAAATCAGGCAATTATAAGGAAGCAGTGCTCAATTACAGAGACCGTTATGTGGTGGAAGACGATTATGATATTATAGATCATGTGCTGGATTATGACAGGCTCTATGCAGAGCTTAAGGAAGAAGAGACACTTACGTTTTCCTATCATAGAAAGGACGGTCACTGTGTCAGGCTGGAGATCAAGCCTTATTCCGGCAAACCTGAGGAGGAGCATCTGTCCCTCTGGATTTACTCAGACGATGCATTATGTGAGATGCAGCATAAGGCAAGGATCCGCAATGAGATCATTGATGCCATCGGCAAGACCTACCGTTACATATCCAGAATTGACCTGCAGGCAGATTATTATGAGGAGATCACAGGATTAGAGGAGCTTCATACCATAGAGGGTAACAGAACCGGGAGCCCGTCTGCCAATGCCAGACGGATGTGTGAAAAAAGAGTGGCGGAGGATTTCCAGAAGGATTTCCTCGAATTTACAGATATGGCAACCCTTCCTGCACGATTGCGGAACCGGGAAACTGTGGAATTTGAATACCGTGTAAAGGACGGACAATGGAACCGTATCCGCTTTATTGTCAAGAGACGGGATGAGCAGGGAGAGGTAACCCATGTATTATGCGCCATCCGTGATATCAGTGATTTTAAGGAACGAGAGCAGGATCTGCAGAAGCATGCTCTGCTGGCAGAGCGGGATGCCAGAGAAAAGGGGTGCTTTCTGACTAATATGAGTCATGATATCCGGACACCGATGAATGGAATATTGGGTATGCTGGATATGGCAGATCGTTATCCCGATGATTTAAGTCTCCAGCAGTATTGCCGCAGCAAAATCCGGACAACATCCGATTATCTGTTATCTCTTGTCAATGATGTGCTGGATATGAGCAAGCTGGAGTCGGAGGAGAATGAGATGCCGGCGATAAATTTTGACCTGGCTTCCGTGCTCCGCAGGTCGAATGAGGAATCAGAGAAAAAAGCGCAGAAACGCCAGATCGACTATGCGATCGACTGGGGGCAGACGACCTATGAGCACCAGTTTCTGATCGGCAATCCGGTGTATGCCACACGAATACTGGGCATCATTGCAGACAACGCCATCAAGTTCTCAAAATCCGGCAGCCGGGTAGAGGTCTGGTGCCGGGAGGAGTGTATCGATGAGAAGCACTCGATGTTCGTTTTCGGCTGTAAAGACTATGGTATCGGCATGAGTGAAGAATATGTACGGCATGCTTTTGATATGTTTTCACAGGAGAATACCACAAGCAGGACGGCATACGAAGGTACCGGTCTCGGCCTGGCACTGGCGAAGAAGATGGCAGACCGCATACATGCCACTATCGAGATAGAGAGCTGTAAAAATGTCGGCACCACTGTGACTACGAAAATCCCATTTGAAATCGGACAGGATGGGGAAATGCCGGAGGCATTAAATATCGATGATATCGATATCAGAGGAATGCGTATTCTGGTAGCGGAGGATAATGAACTGAATATGGAAATTGCCAGATTTATCCTCGAGGATAATGGTCTGGTGGTAGAGGGAGCTTCCGACGGCAGAGAGGCGGTGGAGATGTTTGAGAAATCTGCACCAGGGTATTACGATGCGATCTTGATGGATATTATGATGCCAAGGCTGGATGGAAGGGATGCTGCACGCAGGATACGTCTGCTCCCCAGAGAGGATGCACAGAGCATCCCGATCATTGCCATGTCGGCCAATGCATTTGCAGAGGATATCATAAGCAGCCGGCTGTCGGGAATGGATCTGCATATCTCCAAGCCTGTAGACAATCATAAGGTGATCACTGCGATTAAGAGAGGACTGGCGGAACACGACAGACTGATGAAAGTATGACTTTTGTCACCCTTTTGTCCCCATAGATGAGTTATTATTAAAAAAACATGACAATCAAACGAAAGGAAGTAATTATTATGCCATTACCAGAGAACACCCCACAGAAGGAATATTATCAGCATATCAGCGACATCACGGGAATCGACTTCAAGTCCGGAAGTCTCGAGGATGTGAACCGGGCGCTGAGTCAGATTTACATTGACGGACACAGCTGCTTTGCCAACAGTCATGCACTTACCAGCCTCGATGATACGGCTATCCGGGAGATCGGCCATCGCCTCGATCAGGCACTGTCCGCAACAGATGATACCTACAGCTTCATCAGCATCATGAACTATAATGATCCTTATGCGGTTCCCCGTATCGTTGGGAACAATATACTTAAGGATGATCGCGGAAGAGTGCTGGATACCACTGCAATGAATGCGGAAAAGCTTACACGGGCACAGGAGACACAGAAGAAAAAGGCAGCGGCAGCGAAGAACTATGCAGCTGATTTTAAGAAAAATCATGCTAGGAAGCTGGACACCTTAAGTGCAGAAGTGGAAAAGGGTGTCTCTCCTGCAAAGGAATCCAGACAGTTCCGCCAGTTCTTCTCCAAAAATGTTATAAGCCATGCAGATGGTTTGGTATTGACGAATCCGTCAGTACGTGGCCTTCGCAGAAATTTTGCTCCTGTCATTGATGTATGCAACCTGATCCTGATCAACAGAGGCTATACCATGGAGGAGCTGTTACAGGAGGAAGGCCAGAATATTCAGGAGGGCAGAAACGCAGTCGGACAGAAGATGGAAGAGATCTTGTTCGGCAAGGAACTGACGGAGGAGCAGCGCGCGGAAGGCATGCACAGCCTGATGGAAGAAGCGATGGAGGGACTGAAGAGTCTGAGCTTCCAGCCGGTGGATCTGTCGGATGACAGTACCTTCGAACATGTAAAATATAATCAGTGGCTCGCAGATATGGCTGACAGTATGCAGACCTTTGTGAACGAAACACAGCAGAGCTACAACAAATACGACTGGCTGGCCGAGACCTGGGAGGACGTGAAACATATCACCAATTTTACCCAGAGCATCGTAGATCTGGACAACTGCAGAATCAAGGCAACCCAGAAGCGCAATCGTACGCCGGAGACAGTGGCAGAGGCAATGACCGCCCAGACCTTCATTGACAATATCGGTACCGACTATGGCCAGTTCCACACCGGGCAGATTTATCTTGCCCAGAATGATATGTCCTTAAAGGGAGCCGTGGACACTGTATCCGTGGAAATCGTACCGGAGGCTTCCGATGCCCAGGAGAAGGCCAGATATGACCGGGCTTACAATAATGTCATCAGGAACCGTGGTACGGAGGAATTTAAGGACTATATCGGAGAGAAGCTGGCAGAGAATCCGGCACTGCACCAGGCACAGAAATATGCAAACGCTGTGGCACATCAGAAGCCTGTCCTGGCAGGTGAGGACTATATTCCCTGGTTCACTGCCGAGATCGGCCACAGCTTTGAGGAGTATCGTGCGACACTTACAGGCATCTTCGGTGGCGGACAGCTGCAGAGAAAGTGTACGGTCGCTTCCCTGATATTAATGTATGGTGCATGGGAGGCTGAGCGGACCGGCACGGGCTTCTCCATTGAGGATTACATCAATGATCCTGTCCAGCAGGCGGATACTGCCGAGAAGGCAATGGAGTATTTCAAGAATCATCCCATCCGCACCGGTACCGAGGAAGGACTGGAGAATGCCAGACTTTTCGGTGAAATGACAGCAGCCTTTAACAGAAGACTGAAGGATGTCACGATCCCTGAGCTGACATGGCATAATGATGAAGAATATGAGCAGCTGTATCAGTTGACCCGCAGCCTCAAGACGATCTATCAGGACAGTGAACAGCTTCGTGAGCTGGTGCCGAAGGACAATCAGGAAATGATGGAGGCTTACTACAGAGCCTTTGGCGGAGAAGAGGAATATAACCGCTCCGTGGCACAGAACAGTATCGGAGGCACCTGCCTGGAGGCAGAGAACCGGATACTCATGGGATGCCGTGGACTCGAGAACAGAAGTATTGATTCCCTGATCCAGAATACAGACAAAAGATACGAAATGTCCAATCTGACCACCACAGCGTATTTCCTTGCCAATGATGGCAAACAGTATCTGGGCAGAAAAATCGGCGAAATGCCGGCAAATCAGGCGGTAAGTGCATACTGTCTGGGGCTGATCACTGCTGTCGGAGGCACTTTCAGAGCCAGAGATGTATATGCGGAGAATAAGCCCTCACCTCAGGAGACCAGACAGCGCATGAAGCAGATGATCGACTATGTCAAGAGCATCGGCGAGAACGATACAGTTGGTATTACTGAGAAGGTGGGTACAGCCAAGCTCGCATACCGGGAAATCATTGGAGCAATGAACGGCAGTTTCACCGAAGAAGATATGGCACCGGTTAAATATGAAAGTAAGGAGCTGACTTTGGAGGAAATACAAGCCCGCGAGGAAGCATCCCGGAAGGCGGCCGATGAGCGCAGACTGGCCGCCGAGAAGGCAGCAGAAGCCGAGAAGGCAAGACTGGAAAAGGAAGCAGCCGAGGAGAAGGCAAGACAGGAAAAAGAAGCGGCCGAGAAGGCAGCAGCGGAAGAAAAGGAAAGACAGGAGCTGGAGGCAGCAGCCGAAGAGAAAGCGAGACAGGAAAAGGCAGCAGCCGAAGAGAAAGCGAGACAGGAAAAGGCAGCAGCCGAAGAGAAAGCGAGACAGGAAAAGGCAGCAGCCGAAGAGAAAGCGAGACAGGAAAAGGCAGCAGCCGAAGAGAAAGCGAGACAGGAAAAGGCAGCAGCCGAAGAGAAAGCGAGACAGGAAAAGGCAGCAGCCGAGCAGGCAGAACAGCGTGAGCATTCCGAATTAGAGGGCAGTCTTGCACATGACTGGAGCAGCGAGCTGTCTTCCGCTGACTGGACGAAGCGTCTGGATCTGATGGAGAGGGAAATGGCAGCCAATGATCCTGCACTGCTTCACAGCTCCGCAGAATACAAGGCAGTCAGAGAGGGTCTGAAGGAAGCCAGAAAGGCACTGGAAGGTGCAGGCGGCATGGATGTCAAGGTATTCAATGCCAGCATGGACAAGGTATTCGGCAATGCAGGAGATTATATTCAGAAAAAAGAGAACGGCAGAATCGGCAGACATTACGGAGAGGCGAGATTGGATGCCATGCGTAATCTGCGCGGTATGCTGGCGATCCGTAACAGTAAAGCATTGCAGCCGGAAGGTCTTGGGGATATGTTCGGTGACAGGCTCGGAGATGTGTCGAAGCTGGAGACAGCGTTCTTACGTCTCGGCGCTTACCTGACAGAGGCGAAACAGCTCGAGGAGACACAGCCGCAGGAGAGCCGCAGAATGGTATCCCTCGTAGAGAGAGTGCTGGCGGAGCGCGGCAAGAACAGTACTACAAGAAATGCACTGAAGACAGAACTGGCTTTAAGAGATGCCGAACTGTTCAATACGGATGGACGTCCCGTGAACTACGCAGACAAGCTGCGTCAGGCGAAGGATGCTGTCATCAGAGTGATGCGCAGCAAGGCTTCCATGACGGAGACCGCAGGCAACTGGTTCCAGGTAATGAACGCTTATGAGACAATGGGTAAGCAGTCCGGGTACGAGGCAGTGGTGCGTTCTGCTGACTTAAGCAATGTCAGAGAGATGGCACTGTGCGGAAGATTGGCGGAGGCAGCAACCCAGACCCGCTATAAGGCAATGGACTATGATGCACCCAAAAAGCTTACCGCCAGGGAGGCTACTGAGCTGGTCGCTTATGCATCCATCGGTGAATTCATGAGACATCCGAACAGTGCAGCCCATGTCAAGGTGTTCAATACATTCATGAAGAGAAATGCAGATACAGAGAGACTGCTTAAGAATTTCGCAGATCAGGATACGGTGAAGAAGCTGACGGAGCTGAACGGCACAGAGGCTGTGAAGAACATCTCCTCCCGTAAAAACCAGGAAATGATCGGTATCCTCGGCAAGGGAGAACTCTGCAGCAGAATGAAGGCTGAGAGCGAACTACAGGCAAAGCAGCTGGATAAGGTGCTGGCACTTACACCTGCACAGATGAAAGCTATGAAGGAACAGAAGGGCAAGGAAGAACCACAGGTATCTGAGAAAAAGGATGGCCTGGTCTCTAAAAGCGGTACCAGCGAAGGCATTAAGAAGAAGATCGAGGCCTTGAACAGTGCTGCGAAAATGGGAATGCACTAAAGCCCTGCAAGAGTCGTCTTTTTACAAATTCTTAAGAGTTTTCTTATGGTAATTGGGCAATGGCTGTGCTATAATCTCTACGCAGCAGGTGAAAGAAGCTGCGTAGAGGAGCGCCCGCAGTGCGCAGAAAGAGGAGATTATTATGAAGAAGAAACTTGCAGTTATGATGATTGCTATGGCTATGAGCATGTCCGTAATGGCATGCGGAACACAGGATGACACTCTGACAATCCAGACCGTGACAGCAGAGAGCCTTGACTCAGGAGCTGAGACTGTTGCAGAGACCGCACAGGAGAGTGAGGCAGCCACAGAAGCACTCGCTACAGAAGCTGTCGAGACTGTGGGCAGTGCAGCCGGTGAGACTGCTGCAGAGAGCGGCATCACTGCAGGAGAGTATACCAGCAGCTATGACGGAAGCACCATGACCATTACAGACAATAATGACGGTACCTACAATGTGAATTTGTCCCTGTACCGGTTGACCACGCTGGATGACTGCGTCGGTACTATGGATGGAGATAAAATGACCGTAGAGGCCGTTGACCCGAATGAGGGCAAAATGGTACTGGAGATTACCGCAGAGAGTGACGGCACTCTGACTGTGACCGTGACCGACAGCACCTGGGAGCTTTTATCCAACGGAACCGCATTCCCCGAGTTCCAAAAATAAAAGCTATGCAATGCTCTGACAAGTAATAAGCCCCGTACCGGATCTTGTATGATTCCGGTGCGGGGCTTATTTTATTGATAGGTATTATCGTTAGTGCTTTCCGTTATTCATCTGTGCAGCGGTGGGAGCTTTCACACTCTTTCTGCCATTTTGCAGTTCAGCCTCATGCTGGACCTTAGTGTCTGCGGGGATGGATCTGCGTCCCTCCGCCTGGATCTGCTTTACCATATCCAGACCTTCACGGATATGCTTCTGAGCATTTTCATATGCCTGACTGTTCTGCGGCTTGAGCTGCTGTTTTGCTGACTGCACGGCTGCGCGGTCATGATCCAGCTGGGCTTTCTCGTTGTACTCTGCCTGGCGGTTTTTCAGTCCCTCTGCCTCGCGGACACCTTTGATGGCAATAAGTCCTTTTACGATTCCCTTGTGCAGATTCTTGACTGTCCGATATCTCCGGTAAGCATTCCAACGGAAGATAGTAGGTCTGGGATGCTCCTGCATATACTGGCGGCATTCAGCGTCGCATGTAAACAGACCTTCCATCAGATATGCCAGATCCTCATCGGATGAGCCCCGCTTGAGTTGTTTTGCGATCCTTTTTACCGTTTGCTGCAGCTTCAGGAAATCCGTATTGTACTCTTCCTCGAGCTCCAGATTGTCCATACGGTCATAGGTGGAATCAAACAGAGGCATCAGCTTGCAGACAACATCATTCGCCTCATGCTCAGGGTACCATTTTGCCCTTTTGGGGGTATCCTTCGTATTAATATAATTGGCAGCGGCTTCCCTGACAGCTTTCTTCATGGTAAGGTATTGCTCTGTGGTGAGGGCAGAGAAGTCACCCTCTGTGAACAGCCGGTACATCTGCTCGTATAATGCCTTCTGGTCCTCGAGGGCAGCGGCATCCTTCTGTGCCTTGATCTGCTGTTTGGTCAGACCTTCGTTCTGCTTCTTGACTCTTTCTGCTTCCAGATTCTTTAAAAAATCCTGTTCCTTAAGGTATTCCTCATTTCTGCCGGCCTCCAGAGGACTGCCATATCCGAAGAAATCATTCATTCGCAGGACGGACTTTCTCATGTAATCCAGCCAGAAATACTTCGGTGCATCGTCGTCATTGTACCACAGATCGTTGAAATTTTCTTCCTCCGCTGATTTCTCCTTTTCCGTGAGAACCGGTTCGGGATGCCAGGGCATTCCGTGGAGCTCCTCCCATTCCTTCGCCCACTTGGGTGCTAATACGTCATCCCAGTACTGTCTGCGGTAGGTTTCCTTTTTTTCTTCCCAGTCGGCATTTGCCAGATCCTGTTCGGGGGCATCCAGATCAATATTTACATTTGCGTGGTTGAGGTCGTATACAGGAACATGATATTTGGCCTTGATATGATCCCATTCTTCGGCAGTCAGCTCTCTGGTCAGCCAGCTTGTATGTTCTGCCTCATATTCCTCACGATATGGCTTCAGGGACACCCAGTACTTAACCCACTGATTCCTGTCGTCGACCATACCGAAGCAGGCACCCCAGTAGTTACGTTCCTCCCGGGATATGGCAGGACTTTCCCACAGAGACTCAGCGACAAATTCCTCATGGTGCTGCTTTACGTAATAATCCTTCCATTCCTTCTTCCATGCTTCCAGCTCCTCTTCGGTCATATTCTCATATATTTTTTTCGGTTCCAGATCATTGAACGGAGAGTTATATTCCGCATACTCGCCCTGACGGATATAGCGGCCTACCAGCTCGGACTTATCACCGATGATTTCCTTTTCCTCCTGCATCTGTACGCAGAATTGAGCATTTTCCAGACCCAGGGAGATAGCGCTGATTTTAGGATCCTGAGCAATCAGCTTACCAAAATACTGGTCACTGTAGACATCTTTGGTGCCCTTGCGTTTCTGATAAGTGGGCTCGATAAGAGCAGCGTACCGATATGCTCCAATCTTATTCATGTTTACTCTGAGACGGTTGACCTCCAACGCGTCCACCTTATTCGCAGGGTTATTTCCCTGTTGAACTTTCCTGGTGGGGATATAAAACAGGGCCAGTGCGTCATGTGCAACCTTGCTCAGTGAGCAGTTACCGACTGCCATGTTGCCGAGCAGGGCAGCCAGATTTCCAGAGGTATATGTACCTGACTGATGTAGAATTTGAGCCAGCTTCCAGGTGAGAAGCTCATCTTTGGTGGGCTCTTTTTGAACGGGATTATCATTTGGCATATCATTTTCCTCCATTATCTAACTTCTCCGGAAGGAACGCCTCCGGTTGTTTCTTTGTTGATAAACCGATTATATCATGGCTATGGAGACAAAAGGGAGACAAGACGGTGCAATTTGCGGCATTTTTATTTTACCGGAACCGCTGCCGGTGCTGCCTTCTTTTTAAGGGTCTCCAGGTTCTTCGCACAGGATGCGGTGAGAGAGCGCATGGTATTGCGGACCAGGGTAGGAGTAGTGATCTGATCTAAAAGCTTTGCCATGTCCCGGACATGGACAGTGCCGTCTACCCGGGCATTTGCCTGCAATAGATTCCGGAAGTCTGCCGACTCCATGATCTGTCCTGCGAGAGCCCGGATCCCGTCCGGATTATTCTTAAGCTCTGTCTCCAGATAGCCGGGTGCTGTCTGATCGGGGCGCGCCCGCTCCAACTGTATCAGATTATAGATGACACCGTTTGCTAAGAGCTTTCTGCTGTCCTGGGCACTTAGGATATCCCCGGCGGCAGGTACTGTCAGGTGAGCCTGCATGGGTGCAACTATTTCTTCCCGGGCAAAAGTAATAAAGGCCTGTTCGCAGGCGTCATATGCCTCACCGCGCAGAGGCTTCACAGTGTTCAGGTACTGACCGGTAAGCTGCTGCAGAATGGGAGAGACCCCGAGGGTATTTAAGAAACTGTCAGTGAACTGTGCGGACAGCTCTTTCGGCTGAAAGGTTTCAATGAATTCCTTCAGCTGATCCCCCGTCATGCTCCCGGAATACGGAGATTGCCCGTTCCCCTGGACAGGCATATAGTCCCTGCCTACGATAGCGGTCATGGCCTGTTTTCCCAGTCTCAGCATGGCATGCAGAGAGGTTTCGCTGTTTGCAAAAAAGTCTTCCACAGGACCGGAAACACCGGGAGTCTTGAGACGGCTTCTCTCCTGTAATATCAGCTCTGCTGCAATCATGGAGCCACACAGACAGGCTGCGCTTTCTCCGGTCAGCATAGTATTGTTCTGATACAGAATCTTACCATTGTTAAAGCTGTTCAGTGTCGTGAAATGATGCTGCATCACATTATATACCCGGCCCGGAAGGGTTTCTTCCTTATATATAGCATTCATCTGTTCCTGCATCCAGTGGAATGGACGCAGACTGCGGTCAGAGGAAGACTGCTGATCCATACGCTTCTCTCGGAAAGCCCTGGCATTTTCTGCGATAATATCCTCCTCCTGTGCCATGCGGCGCTGCTCCTCTGGAGACTTGCCGCGGAAACGCACAAGTGTGTTCCTGGCAGCTTCTACCAGCTCCAGCTCTTTTAATTTGGTTTTGGCATAAACACTGATCTCTCTGGCAGCCTGCACACGTTCCTTTTCCCGGCTGCTTCTTTCGGTATCCTTTGTCAGCCCATCCTTTTTCATGCTCAGATAGGCATCACTGGTGCGCAACAGCTCGCGATATTTGGAGAAGGCATTATTTAAGGAGGTTTCAGTTCCCAGAGGGGAGAGCTCCGAAACCGCAGCCAGACTTTCCTTCATGGCACGGAATTCCGGAGAACTCTTCATCCATAGCGGGTCTGCGTTCTCCAGCTTTTGCTTCAGACGCATATTCTCTGACCGGAGTGTGAAGTTGAATAACTCCTCAGGAGAGCTGTCAGTGACTCCGTTTCCGGGACCCTTGCCGGGGGTCAGGATCACGACGCGGCTGTTCTTTTCAAATATAACAGGACGGTTATTCTGCAATTCCTGCACACCTGCACCGGACTTAAGCTCTACTACGCTGTCTGCCCCGGGAACCTCCTGCAGGCAGAGGGCGGCATCGTCATCGAATGCAAAATTCTGTACCGTGTTCTGGAAGACTTCCTCCCTGAGCAGTCCCCTGTTATTCTGGATGGAAATGGTGTCCTCCGCAAATACTTCAAAAGCATCCTTGACCTTATCGTGCCGGAACCAGTTGATCGGTGTATCTTCATCCATGAGGAAGGGAGTCATGTCCGGGTGCGCGGCAATATAATCACGCAGAACCTTTTCCTCATGGTCCTTACGCCATTTTACGATATCCTTCCGCATTGCGCGCTCTGTATAACGGTCATAAATATTCCTTTCTACCGGATTGTAGATAACATAGTCATCGATGGATTCCAGATCCAGATATTCATAGGCAGGGTTGGCTATGGCATGCAGTCTGCTGTTGGCAATATCACAGAAATATTGCAGTGAGCGTAGATCCTCCAGCTGAGCAGTCTGTTCCCTGGTAAAGGAATAGGTCTCCTTGAATTTATCAATCTCCATGCAGAGCATGATGGCATCTCTGACCCAGTGATAGTTAGAAGCCAGCTCGGCCGGGGAGAGGGACTCGTCTGTCATCGCGTCCAGATTCCGAAGAACCTCTGAACAGGAAGTAATGCGCTCCACGATGACTTTACTCCGCTCCTGTTCCAATACCTGTGCTTCTTCCTCAGGAGAGCGGTGGGAGTCTCGTATTCGTTCCTGGAGATATTCTTCCTTATTTAAAGGATTGTCGTCGAAGAGTCTTGCAATCATCCGATTATAGGATTGGACGGCATTCTGCTCGATACCCGCATTCTCCGGTACCAGACGGAAGAGACGCTGTACCTGGCGACTATATACCGGTTTATTTTCCGGATGACTGCCGGAAGCATATTTCTCATTATAATTAGAAAGAAGGGCATCATTATCTGTTTCATAGACCAGATCCTTCAGAAATTCTCCCCGTACTGCCTCAGAGCGCTGAGCTCTCTTACGCCGCTCTCCGGAGGAGAAGCGGGGCATTTTGCGGTGGGAAGGGAGTCCCGGCCTCGGAAAATCCTCAATGATTCCCAGTATATTCTCCTCGGAGAGGAAAGGAATGGTAATCCGGTCGAGATAGAGCCGCATTAGCTCCATGCGGGCTTCGACAGATAAGCTAATACCGGTCTCAGCTTCCCGGGCTTTGATTCTTTGATACAGACTTTTGTATACCGATGGCAGACTCATAATGGCACCTCCTGTTTTGCTTGACAATTCTGCTGAAATTAAGTATAACATAGGAAGGAAAGTGTAGCAAGAAATGGGAAAAAGCATTTTAGAAAATTATAAATAAAAAATAAAATGAAAAAATTATAATTTGTCTCCCTTTTGTCCCCTTTCGTATGATATTCTGTATCCATCAAAAGCAAAGAAAAATTATCTGGAGGATAAGAAAATGGGAAAAATTATGAACAAAATCAAAAGCTTAAGCATCAATGAGACTCGTGTATGTGCAACAGTACTGGCGGTAGGCGCCATGTTCGTACTGACCGGACTTCCTGCACATGCTGCTGACTTCAGCAATGTTGTGAATCCTGTTGTATCCCTGATCAACAGCTTCTTGCGTCCCCTGCTGGCACTGGTGGCAGCAGTTGGTACTCTCTACTGCGTACTGCTCGGTGTGAAGTTCGCCAAGGCTGAGGAGCCCCAGGATCGTGAGAAAGCAAAATCTCATCTGAAGAATGCTATCATCGGTTTCGTACTGATCTTCGTACTGATCGTAGTGATGAACCTGGCAATGGATCCTTTACAGCAGTGGGTAAATAGCAGCACCAACGGTAACGTAACCGTGAAATAACAGGATATAGAGTGATAACAGAGATTAGCTGGGGGATATCTGTATTGCCCCGGCTATTCTTGAATTACGAGTAACTATTCTGAATAGTTAAAATTGTGAGATGAAATACAATGAACATGTATTTCAGACAAGAGATTTAAGAGGACACGAATGAAAACGAAACATCTGCTTATGGGCCTTGTAGGGGCTGTGCTTCTCGGAGTGGGAGCATTAGGAATTGCACAAAGGACAATGGCTGCGGAGGAATCGGCACAGAAGAAACTGGAGACTTCAATGGGCAAGATGTATCTGACGGAATGGACCAGAGTGACATCTGCCAGTCAGCTGAAGAATTGTACTACGGCAACACCCATGCGGCTGTATGGAGTGCTGGGGAATAAAACGTATCTGATTTATGATTCCACGAAAACAAATGCCAGTACATTGAAGGTCTCCGCATTATCTGATGTGGAGCCGGCAATAGCCGCAAATGAAAACTTCGCAGAGCTGACACCACAGAAGCCGACCAATGTCGGATACATCCAATATACAGGTAAGACGGATGACGACAATGATGACGCTCCAATGTGTTATATATCCTTAAACAGCGACAATGACATGTATCTGGGCGTGAATGATGACCGAAATCTGGTGATCAATGCCAGCTGGAAGACCGCATGGACGGTGCTGACCAAGAGCTCGGACAATAAGGATTATGTATCGCTGTTTGTGAATATTGCCTGGCATGACGATCCGGCATTGTGGTTCAGAACCTCTAAAGATCAGGGTGAACTTTACAGCGATACCAGTGGTAAGAACTCGTCCTATACAAACTATATTATGTATCTCGGTGAGACTACAGATATTACTGTTATTCAGAGTGATGTGACGGTAGGAGCCGGACAGACGGTACGCATCAGCGCTGCCGGCGGCCTGGCACTACAGGACGGATGTACCCTGAAAATTGAAAAGGGCGGTGCGGCACTGGTGGAAAGCTGTTTTCTGAACCAGGGCACCATTGACAACAGAGGAACGTTAGTCATCATGGATAACGGAAGCTTACAGCCGGTCTATAGTACCGGAGGTATTCTGGAGTGCAATGGCGGAGATCTTCTGATTATGAAGAATGGCCGTTTTATGAGCGGCGAAGATCTTACATTGTCTAAGGGCTCCACAATTCTGAACCGGGGAATCTTCTTATGCACGCAGAATCTGACACTGAATAACGGATTACTGATTACAGAGGAGGGTGGTAATACTTTCCTGGGCTATAACATCACAGCAGATGATTTCCGGGATGCCACAGTGACCTCGACGTATAACGCAAATATAGCCGGAACGGTAAAGCTGCCGTCCCTGACCAAAGCCAGTCTCGGCAATATTAATGATACGAATCTGACGATCAGGAGTGGCGGACGGTTATTGAACCGTGGAACAACTGTGATATATCAGAAAATTACCGGTGTATCCCAGATCAGCAGCGAGAAAGGCACAGCTTATTATAATAAGTAAGGTGGAATTATATGTTCGATAAACTGAAGGACAGGGTGGAGGAACAACTGAAGGAGATCAATACCGGCAAACTCGTGTTCAATGTGTGCTTTATCATTGTGGGTTCGGTTTTTATGGGGTATGTGCTCAGAGTTCTCCTTGCCAATATCGGAACACTGCTCAGAGGGGATCCCTTTGAGTGGCATCCCGGATACCTGCTCAGCGGACATACGTATCTCGCCGGCTTCGCCTTTATGGCTTTTGCATGGGCGGTATTCTGGGTCGGAAGCGGACGCTCCGGCAATGGTGCCGAGAAAATGAAGGGACTGCTGGGACGTGGGAAAAACTCGGCTGTAGATAACAGCCCCCTGGAGAACAGCCGCTTTTTGACAGATAAGGAAAGAGATAAGTATTTTACTCCCTTTACCTATAAGACAATTGGAGAAGTGAAGAAGGATGGTGTGCCCGTTCGAGCTATTCTTGACAAAAAGGGACAGCTGGAATGCAATTTCATGTCAGGAGCCCATTCACTGGTAATCGGTGCTACCGGTTCCGGTAAGACGACGACATTTATCAATCCCATGATTCAGCTGATCGGCGCAACGAACTGCGGCAGCAGTATGATCATGACAGACCCCAAGGGAGAACTGTTCAGCCTACATTCCAAATTCCTGAAGGACAGAGGCTATGATGTGAAGCTTCTGGATCTCAGAGATACCTACTCCTCCAGCCGGTGGAACCCGCTGGATTCTATCTGGGATATGTATCAGGAATATGTAGAAGCAGGGCAGGGAATCCGTGCACATAAGGACAACATGGAGGATTATCCGGAGCTGAAGCAGGTAGACGGACCGGCAGAGCCGGGAGCACTGTGGTGTGAATGGCGTGACAATGCTTATGCGGATATCTCTCATTGTCAGGATGACGTGGCAGTAGCCAAACAGAAAATTTATGATGAAATGTATGAGGATCTGAATGATCTGATCAGTGTTATCTGCCCGATCGAAAACGAAAAGGATCCCGTGTGGGAGAAGGGTGCCAGATCCATTATTATGGCAACCTGCCTGGCAATGCTGGAGGATAGTGAGAATCCGGAGCTGGGCATGACAAAGGAGAAATTCAATTTCTTTAACCTGAATAAAGCAATATCCAACAGTACGGATGAGTTCCGTGCGCTGAAGGATTATTTTGAGGGAAGAGGTCAGCTGTCACAGGCATATACGATGTCCAGACAGGTATTATCCGCTGCGGATGCAACCCTCTCCAGCTACATGTCAATCGCTTTCGATAAGCTGAATATGTTTAATGACCGTGGACTCTGTGGTCTGACCAGCGCTACGGATATCAATGCGGCTGCTTTTGCAGAACGTCCGACGGCACTGTTCATGAAGATCCCGGATGAGAAGGATACACGTCACGGACTGGCTGCAGTTTTCGTATTGTGTATGTATAAGGCACTGATCAAGGTAGCCAGCGCGAGAGAAGATCTGTCCCTTCCGAGAAATGTATATTTCATATTGGATGAGTTCGGTAATATGCCGAAGATTGAGAAATTCGATAAGATGATCACGGTAGGACGTTCCCGTAAGATCTGGTTCAACATGGTCGTACAGAGCTACAGCCAGTTGAACAATGTCTATGGAGAAAAGGTAGCAGATATCGTCAAGTCCAACTGTGGTATGAAGATGTTCATCGGTTCCAATGATATCGGAACCTGTAAGGAATTCAGCGAACTCTGCGGCAACATGACAGTCCGTACAACCTCTATGAGTGCACAGACGGGCTCTAAGGCTGGAGATGTCAATGTGTCTACACAGACACAGACCAGACCCCTGATCTATCCTTCAGAGCTGCAGAAGCTGAATAATGCGGAATCTACCGGTAATGCCATTATCGTAACCTTTGGTAATTACCCGCTGAAGACAAAATATACTCCAAGCTATAAATGCCCGCTTTATCAGTTTGGCATGATGGATATGGAGGAGCTCCGCAGCCATATGTTCCGCGCGGATGAGGTCTACTATGATCTGGGCAGAAGAAATTCTATCATTCTGGGAGAATCCTAGAGGAACATTATTTTTTGACGGGAGCCTCCGGGTTACGGAAAGGTATAAGAGTTAATATGAGACGACAGATAACAGCAAAACACACAAAGTATATACTGGCAGCGTTGACATTTGCCTGTGTGCTGGTTCCTTCTCACAGAGTCTTTGCGGCGGAAACTGCCCCGGAGGGACGACCGGGTGCAGCCTTCGGTGTGGAGGAGGACAGTCAGGATCCATCAAATATTATATCGGATTACAGCAGCTCCAGCCTGTCGGATTATTCGACGGATTTGTCGGAGAACCATATCGCACTGGGAAATTCCGTGTACTATGATGAACTAACAGGACGCTATATTTATGATACGGATATCGGTACTGTGGAAGCTACCGTCATGGATGGAATGATAGTGACTGATACAGTCATTATTGTCTCTGACAACAGTTCCTCACTGATTCTGTATAAGGATGGAGAGAGGCTTCCGCAACAGAATGACATTCAGTTTTCGGACAGTGGCTATTATGTGATACAGTATAATGACAATAACGGAATCTCCGATACCATTCTGGAATTTACGATAGTACCTGAATTGACCGGAATGGTCGATTCATATGTACTCCCTGACGGTTTCAGTGTTACGGAAGCAACCTACAACGGCAGGGATCTGTCCCTGTCCTCTACGATAGATATGTCCAGAGAGGGCAAGTATCATATCGTATACCAGTGTGACCGGACGAAGGTGGCATATACGCTGGATGTGGAGCTGGATCACACAGCTCCGGTGCTGGCACTGGAGGCTGTGACAAACGGTGTGGCAAAGGGTCCGGTAGACATCTCCGATCTGGAGGAGGGTGCTACCATTGCAATTACCATGGATGGGAAGAATTATAATTATCGGGAAAAGCTGACAGAAAGCGGCAACTATGAAATTACCGTTACAGATGCGGCCGGAAACGAAAGCTCCTATCAGTTTACCATCCGGATCTATCTGGACAGCAGCGCATATGTATCTATTCTTATTGTACTGCTGATATTGGCAGGCGTTGCTGTATATATGGTGGTTGAGCGTAAAAAGCTCCGCACAAGGTAAGGAGACAGATACAGATGATACAGAATGAGACACTAAGGAAAGGCGGGTGGCATGTATGTCAATGCTAACGGATCTCGCAGGAGGCGCAATATCGGATGGCCTTCAGACAATACTGAATAATACACTGTTCCGTCTGGTATATTATGCCGCAGCTGCTGTCTGCTGGGTGATTGGTATACTATATGATATGTTCGAGGTCATGGCCGGTCTGGTCAAGGTTACCTACGACGGAGAGAAACAATATCTGATCAATATCTTTTTCGGCAACAGTACGGTAAGCAAGGCTTACTGGGCGATGGCACTGATCGGCTTTGTGCTTTGCTTCGCATTTACCATTATCGCAGTGATCCGTAAGATGATGGATATGGAAGGCAAAATGCAGACCTCCATGGGAGGCATCCTGGGAAGCTGTGCGAAAAGCATTATTACGATTGCCCTGATGAGTGCATTTATGCTTGCACTGCTGAACATGACAAATGTACTGATTCAGCAGGTAATGTATATATTTAATAATGCAGAGGATCTGGGGAAGGAAAAGACGATTACTTATACGGATGAGGAATATGCGGCTATGGCGAGAGTACTCAATACCATAGGTAATTATTCCCTGAATCCGGCATGGACGAGCCGTTACAATATCAACAGCTGCTTCAATGATTTCAGAGAGGATCTGCAATGGCTGTATGATCAGGGTGTGTTTGAGGTCTACTATGATGATGATGTCGTCAAGCATACCAGCTGGCAGTCGGAGTTAGAGAAAATCGTATATACAGTAGATTTGTCTTCAGATCTGCCGCTGAATACCTATAACGAGAACCTGCAGGCTGCTCTGGAGCATACAGTTGAGGTTATGCAGACGGATAAAAAGTTCAAGCCGCTTCAGAGCTATGACAGATCTGCTGTAGCCGGAACCGAGACGGTACCGCTTGACAGAATCCTGTTCCTGGCATGTACAATGCGGGCGGCGAACAATTCCGCCTTCAATGTAAATCCAAGCTTTACGGATGCACTGCGGGGCCCTTATTATACCGGCGACAAGAGCATATATGATTTTGACACAGTTGCTTCAGACTTCAACATCGGACTGGCAACGGATTATATTCTGTTATTCATCGTAGGCTGGGCTATGATCAAGGATCTGTTTGAAATCATATTTACCTGTGTATCCAGAATTTTCAATATGATTCTGCTGTATCTGATCTCACCGCCGTTAATCGCTGTGGCTCCGTTAGATGGCGGAGGCAAATTAAAGCAGTGGATTACGGCAATGGTCGTACAGAGCTTCGGAGTATTCGGAACGATCATCGCCATGCGTGTAATGATGCTGCTTGTGCCGATTATGATGAGCAGCAATCTGGTACTGTTTGACAATGTATTGTTAAATATTTTCGGCAAGATCATTTTGATCGTCGGAGCACTTGAAGTAGAGAAGAAGGCAATCGGTCTGATTACCGGTATCCTGGCAGACCAGGCAGGCTGGCAGGCAACGAGTGCCGGTGATATGAAGGATACCGCTCACAAGTTCATGGACGGCATGATGGATACAGCAACAGGTGCCGGCAGACTCGGCTGGGGAGCTACCAAGCTTGCCGGAAAGGGTGCTTTCTACGGTGGTAAGTATGGTGCCAAAGGTATTTACTATGGCGGTAAGTATGGTGCCAAAGGTGCTTACTACGGAGGCAAATATGCCGGAAAAGGCCTGATGGGTCTGGGACAGGCTACAGCCAGCGGACTGAGCTGGGTCGGCAGTAAGCTCAGCAATATGTTCCCCCGGGATACCGGAGCTTCCGGCGGCGGTGCCAACAACAATAACTTTGAGAAGGTCAATCCCTTCGAAGGCATTGAGATGACGGACATGTCTAATGTCAAGCAGCCGGAAGCACAGCAGCCTGCGAAGAAGGTACAACAGCCGGCAGCGCAGCAACCGGCAGCGCAGCAGCCTGCAGCCAAAAAGGTGGAGATGGATCCTCTCGGCGGAGGCGCAATCGTGGGCACATATAAGTCAACGTCGACAGGACCCAAGCTGGGATCCTCGAGGGGAAAGACCAAGGGACAGCCGGCAGCGCAGCAGCCGGCAGCCAAAAAGGTACAACAGCCAGCAGCACAACAGTCGCCGGCGAGCAATATGAAAAATGGTCTGGATCCGCTTAGTGGTGGACCGGTGGGCACATATAAGTCAACGTCGACAGGACCAAAGCTGGGATCCGCGAGGAGACCGACCAAGGTACCGCCGGTTGATAATAATAAGAAGAAGTAACCTCAATGAGCAAAAGAGAAGTTCTGTAGGAACGATTTTGCGAATGAGGTTCTGAATAAGATTTAAACATTATACAATTAAAGGAACATAAGTATGAGACTGATACCCGGGAAGACAAAAGTACAGATAGAACTATTTAAAGGTATAAGCCTGTGGGATATGCTGGTAGCCGGCATTGGAATCCTTCTGGCACTGTTTGTGCTGATCTCTTCTCTTCCCGGTAAGTTTTATTTTATCATGGGAATCGGTCTCGTATTTATCGCTCTGCTCATCCGGATGGATACGATACCGAACTATCGTTATCTTCTGCAGATTCTCAGACATTACAGCTATAGACGGAAATATGCCAGAATCTATGATGATGAGACACTGAAGGCAATGAGCAGCGAGAATGCCAGAGAACAGCTGGTAGGCATGGTATTCAAGGGCAACAAGCGAAGTCAGGCTGCAGCGATCCGCAAGGAGCTTCTCAAGAGACAACAGGAAGCAGAGGCAGATGCACAGGAGTATGAGTCATCTGACACAGAAGAAGCAGATGAGACCGCTGAGGGAACGACAGAAGAAGCAGATGCACCGGCTCCTCTTTCCAGGAAGGAATTAAAGGAGCTGATCAAAAAAGAAAATGCCATCCTGAAAAACAAAAAGTCAACCAAAGAAGAGCAGGATGCTGTATGGCTGGCGAGAGCGCAGCGCAGTGCCGCAAAAAAAGCAAATAAAAGTAAAACAAAAGAAACACATGTAGAACGGGATGATATGTCTGATATCATGCCTTTTACTGCAATTAAAGACGGATATATCGAGTACGGCGGCAAATATTATGGAGCGGTGCTGGAGGTTCCTCCGGTAGAATTCCGCTTTTTCAGTGAATTCCGCCGAGATAATTCCATCGTTAACGGTCTCGGAAGGGTACTCAGGAATCTTCACGGAGAATTTTCGGCAAATATTGTGAAGATTGAGCGGCCTCTGATCTATGACAAATACCGTGACAGGGAATACGAAAGACTGGATGAACTGAAGGCAGCTTATCAGAACGGTGCATTGAGTGAGGAAGAGCTGCAGGCGAGAGTGGAAGTACTCTATGACCGTATCGAAGAAATCCAGAAGCTGTGTGATACAGAAAAGGTAGTATCTCCTTTTTATTATATCGTTCTCTTTGAGAGTGATAAAAGACAGCTGGAGATGCAGCTGTCATCAGCTGTAGAGGCACTCCGGGGAGGAGAGCTGGAATGCCACAGGCTGAATGATGAGGAACTGGCAGTTTTCCTGAAATACACGAATGATGTGGATTTTGATGAGCATGAGATCAGTAAGATCGCTCCGGAGTATTATGCGGATTGGGCGATGCCCCAGACTCTGGATATCAAGGTTCGTACGGTTGAAGTCAATCACATCTTAACGCACAATGCAAGAATCGTTGCTTATCCGAATATGGTCAATGATGCATGGCTGGCTACTGTAATGTCCATGCCGGGTACCAAGGTGGTCGTGAAATGCCGCCCCATGGAGCATGCGAAGGCTGTCCGTAATCTGGACAGATCCCTGCAGGAGCTGAGAGGTCAGCTGATGGCAACCAGCGTGGATTCCAGGGTGATAGAACTCCAGACGCATATAGAGAGTCTGTCAGATCTCTTGGGAACCTTACAGGGCGAGAGTGAGATGCTGCTGGAGACGAATATCTATGTAACTTCTTATGATATCGCAGCGACCAGAGCCAACCCCAAGCTGGTACAGCCCCCCACCTCCCTGCGTGCAAATGTGACGGGGATGAAGAAGACTGTCAGAAGACTGTACCAGGAGAACGGATTCCGCCTGAACAACATGGAATTCGGGCAGATGCAGGCCTTTATCGGCTCCCAGATCAGCGCGTGGGATCCCTGCGTAAAGGACGGAAGAGGTATTCCCAGTAACTCGCTGGCTGCATGTTACCCCTGGGTATTCGCATCCGTATCGGATGAGGGCGGAATGAAGCTTGGAAGCAGTGACGGAGTGCCTGTTTTCCTTGATTTCTTCCGTAGAGACAATGAACGTATCAACTCCAACATGGTCATCATTGGTAAATCCGGTTCCGGTAAATCCTATGCGACCAAGGATATTCTGACGAACCTGGCGGCGGATGACAGCAAGATATTCATTCTCGATCCCGAGAATGAATATACTGAACTGGCAGCCAATCTGCATGGTAAATTCATCAATGTCGGAAACGCAACGCAGGGACGTATCAATCCTTTCCAGATCATCACGGCACTGGATGATGATGGCAGCGGTGAAAATAAAAATACCGGAAGCTATGCAACACATTTACAGTTCCTGGAGGAGTTTTTCCGTCAGATCCTGCCGGACTGCGACAGGGATGCCATGGAATATCTGAACAGCCTGATCGACCGTATGTATACCAATTTCGGCATTACGGACGAGACGGATCTGTCGAAACTGACTCCGGCAGATTACCCGATCTTCGATGATCTGTATGATGCAGTGTTACAGGAGTTCCAGCAGACAGATAACGAATATGTCAGATCTATCCTGCGTATTCTGATGAACTATATTGCAAAATTCTCTACCGGGGGACGTAACGCAAATATTTGGAACGGTCCGTCCACAATTACTACGGACGAGAATTTCATTGTATTTAATTTCCAGAGTCTGTTATCGAACCGTAATACCACCATTGCAAATGCGCAGATGCTGTTGGTATTGAAATATGTAGATAATGAGATCATCAAGAACCGTGATTACAATCTGAAATTTCATGCGAACCGTAAGATTGTAGTTGCTATTGATGAGGCGCATGTATTCATTGACACGAAGTTCCCGGTAGCACTGGACTTCATGTTCCAGCTGGCAAAGCGTATCCGTAAGTACAATGGTATGCAGATCGTCATCACACAGAATATTAAGGATTTTGTCGGCAGTGAGGAAATTGCCAGAAAATCAACAGCTATCATTAATGCCTGCCAGTACAGCTTCATATTTGCGCTGGCACCGAATGATATGCAGGATCTGTGTACTCTGTATGAGAAGGCCGGTGGCATCAATGAAAGTGAGCAGGAACAGATCACAACGGCAGCCAGAGGACAGGCCTTTACCATTCTGGGAGCATCCAGTCGTACCAGCTTCCGCGTGGAGGTACCGGAGGATGTCGTGGACATGTTCCAGAATCCGGATTACGAGAGCCGCTATTTCGTAGGTGAAGAAGGGGCAGGATACTGGGAAGACTTTATTGGTGACAGCCGTGAGCTGGCAGAGCAGAACAGAAAGCGCAAGCCGGAAGCGTCCCTAGAGCAGGAGACAGCGGATCCTGCGGAGAAGAAGCATGTCACTTTCCTGGAGCTGTCTGAGGAGGAGGCTGAGGAAGAAGCTGAGAAAAATGCTGAAAAAGAAGCTTCTAAGGCAAAGCCGTCCATGCTGTTCGAAGAGGTAGATGCGGCAGACGAACCGCCTGCGGAGTATGTATCTGAGGTACAGCCTGCACCGGCACAGACAAGCCGGACTGAGCAGCCTATGCAGCAGACGCAGACAGCTTCAACGTCATCCGTACAGCCCGGTGGCACGGAACAGCTGTTGACACAGCTGCTGGAGAAATTCAGCTATGATTCCCTGTCAGCGCAGATTCGCCAGACAGTGCAGCAACAGGTAGCAGTGGAGCTGGCAAAGGAACTTGCAGCCAGAGGCATCGATGCCACACAGACAGCGCAGGTACCGGCTAAGTCTTCTATCCCTGAGACCCCGGATGACTTGGAGAAACACCATGATACCGGAGCCGGTGACACTGGCAGACAGGCTGCTGACAATCTGGATACAGATACTTACGGCACGGATGATTTCGATGCAGATGATTATGATATGGATGATTTCGGAACAGACAGCCTCGGAACAGACAGCCTCGGAACAGACAGCTTCGGAACAGACGATTTCGATACAGACGATTTCGATGCAGATGATTTCGATATCGAAGATAAGGATACCGAGGATAAGGATATCGAAAACATGCACATTGCAGCATCCGCGAAGTCGGCAGAAGCTGACTACGATACAGAAGATGACGATCTCTTCAGTCCGGACCGCACAGAGAAGTCCGGCACGTATGCTCAGGATAATTATGATGAAGATGAGGATGAAGACGATGACTTCTTCAGCTCGCCGGATGATTCTGATCAGTCCTCAGGAAGTGAATTCGATCTCATGGGTATGCTGACACAGCTTGCAGATGAAATGGATGATATCACGCCGATCGATGTCATGGATGCTTACGGAGAGCAGGTTGTAGACATCTCCCTGGAGGATCTGGTGAAATACGTAAAGAAAAATATTTATCATCAAAAATAAGAAAGCGCAGGAGGAATAAAAGTATGAAAATGAAGCTGGTAAATCACGGAGACAGTGGAGAGCTGTTTATCGAGGGACGCCTGGATACCAATACCACCCCGGAGGCAGAGGAGGTATTCCAGCAGATGACAGAGAGATTCCAGACACTGACCCTGAACATGGAAAAGTTAGAGTATGTATCCAGTGCAGGACTGAGAGCTCTCAAGAGACTGCATGTAGGTATGGCGAAAAAGGGCGGTACCCTGGAGCTTAAGCAGGTAAACCGTATGGTAATGGAAGTATTTGAAATGACCGGCTTTGCCGGACTGCTGAAATTCGTATAGAACGCAGAACGGTCAGGCATAAAGTACATCGGAGGATGGAGCATGAGAACTATGAAAGCACAGCAGGAAACAGTAAAATGGGATCTTCGGGGGGCAGAACGGATGATAGTATCCGTGCTGCTGACATTGACGGCAATTCTGCTATTATCTTTTTTCAAGGTACAGCAGGTATCGGCTGCGGAATTGAATAACACTTATGTATTGAGCTTTTCCACCGGAGCTGTCGGGACGAAGTTTGATAATTTCCAATACATAGCAGTGCACTATACCGATACCTCCGGTACAGACAGAACGTATTATATGATGCCTGATCTGGCGGAGGTCCGCAGCAATGCAATCCTTAAGTCAATACTGGGAGACTCATCTTATCAGGATACGCAGATCCGTGTAAAGCTGGCCCAGGTCATGGATTATGAGATCGGATATGAATCAGGGACACTATTCTCGGAATATAGCTATGACTCACTGTATTTCCAGCCGGAATACGAAATCAAGACAGTGACAGGAGTGGATTTTCTGACGAAGACGACGGGCAGATGGTCCTGTGAGAGTCTGCAGGTATATCGCGTAGATGAGATGTTCGGCATCGAGGGAATGTCCTATGTTTCTGCACAGAATTATCAGGAATTCCGTGGAGAATTATTGTTTAAGACCACTTCAACCGCTATTTCCACGCTTACCTGGACAGATTTCCAGCTGATCCGGTTCGGAAGCGATAATGTATGCAACGTAAAGGCAGAATCCGTAAACGTAAGCTATGACAGAAGACAGGACAGTGAATATCTGATCCGTCTGGACATTGCGGATGAATATCTGGCAGGTCTGGAGTCTCTGGCAGCAGAATATACGGATAACGCTCAGACGGGATTGTTTGGTCTCAAGGAAGCGGAGCTGTTAAAGCTTCGGATTGTATATCGCGATATATACGGAGCCCGCAGAGTAGTGACGGTTCCGGTCATCAGTAATGTGATCGGTTATGCAATGGAGCAGGGTGTCAGCACGACGGAACCACTGCTTGGTCTGGCAGGACAGGGAGAGAGCCTGGTCATGAAGGTTCATCTTCCGGATTTTGCTGAGCTTTATACTGCAACAGATAAATCCGGCAATACAACCCAGCAGGCAGCTATCTATCTTACCTGTGGCGGAGACGCTGATGCACTGAAGGAACTCGGCATGGCATTTAGTGACCATGATTCAGACGGTAAACCGGATACTGATCTGCGGTCCTATCAGAGAGCACAGAAGGCTAAGGAAATCAAGGATTCCCTGACAATTTCCAGTGCAAGTCTCTATAATGTGTCCTCTGTTACAGGAGGAAGCAGCACTATTGCAACAGCTTCGACAAAAGTTGAAAACAATATTATTGCTACGACGATTACCGGAGATCCTCTGTATTATCATGTATCCGCTACCGGCAGTGGCGATGTTGTCACCTATGGCGGCAGTGAGACTTCTTTCTCCATGACGAAGTACCAGAGCGGAGACAGCATAACATTCAAGAAAAGCTATGACGATCAATATCTGATCGAACTGCAGACTGACAGCACAACTCTGTCCGGAACACAGAATGATCTGACTGTCGCATTCAGCTATATGGATCAGGCAGGTGTGTCCAGAGTGACAGAAGATTATAATCTGAAGGACATGCTGAATGCATATTACGGTTATTGGCCCTCCAATGGCTCAGATTTTGCATATCTGCAGGGAGCAGCTTCCGGTGGAGTGCTGCGCTTCGTGATCTCTCTGGCTAACGTGGATTATTTTACCGGAATCCGTGTCACAGTGGACGGCAATGACGAGTGGCAGATGTACGGCATGAGCGTTTACAAGCTGTATGGACTGTCACCAAGAGTCGGAACCTTCTCCCAGGTGAGTGCCGGCAACGTAAAAAGTAATGTTGTATATACACGTGAGTATGAGGGCGTTCAGGCTTACGGTGCTGTGAAGATGCAGCTGCTGGTGGAAAAAGGCGGCAGCAAGGAATTTTCCTTCTCCTCCGACACCATCTCCAAAATCGAGCGCTATGACTGGAGCAGCAAAAAATATGCGTTGACTTACGAGGAAGCGAATAATGATCTGGGCTTCACGGATGGTACCTGTACTTATACCGTGGAGGTAAATGTGGCAAGCGATTCTCAGGCTACTTATTCAGACGGGGACAGCGGCAGTAAGAACCAGTTCTTCTTCCGTCTACAGTTCGATGACGGCAGCAGTCCCTATGTACTGGCCAACCAGCAGATGACATCTGATGGTTTCCGGGCCGGACAGACAGAGACCTTCACGATTACCACGAATGAAGATTATGGTAATGTGACAGCAGTGCAGATCATCCCGGAGATGAAGAATAGTGAGGATTATACCTACGATAAGCTGAATATTGATTCCATCCGTATTGTCAAAAACAGCAGCTCAGCCATGAGCAGAACGTGGACTGTCAGCAATGTAGGGTGGATTGGAACCGAGTATACGGATCCCGGTGAGGAGAACGGTCTGCGCAGCACCAAGGCAGTCTATGAATCACAGCTGGCAAAGACCTTTAAGGTAGATTATTCCACCAATGTAGTAAACCTTCTGTTCTGCCTGGGAACCGGCGCCTATAAGGATAAGGAAAACAATCCAATTGAGCAGTTCCAGGGCAAAGTGGATGTGACAATACAGTATGTGAGCACCACAGGTGAGAGCAAGACAGCTACCTTTGATATTGTAAAATATATGTATGATTACATGGGCAAAACTCCGAATTATGACGACAGTGGTCTGGCGGGTGGTGCGCTTAGTGATCCGAACTATATGTTCCGCGAGGAGCATATGGATCGTTTCATACTGCCGATTTCCGATATCAGTTCTCTGACCAGGGTAGATTTCTATCCGACCAGCTCCAACGGAACAAGCTGGCAGATCAGCAGCCTGGCTGTATGTACGATCTCTGATCAGGGCAGCCGTTATGTAAACGAAAAGGATGAAATTGTATATACCGGAGAAGTGAAGGATCTGTGCAGCAATGCTGCAACCATCAACCAGATGGTATGCCCGAAGGGCAGCCGTCAGGAGGGTGTCAAGGTAAATATGACGAAGAATGAGCTGGTCGTAGATTCGGACAACACGAAGTGGGTATCCGTAGTATCCAGAGAACCGATTTCCAGCAAGGATGAGATGAATATTTATCTCTACATGAGGAGTGATGCGGATTACAAGACAGGCTACGATCTGTCCGCTACCGTGGAATATACCAACATCGGCGGTATGATTGTGAAGTCTACTGAACGCGTGATGAATAAGGATACCTCCTCCGATGAAAACATGTTCTATCTGCTGGGTGTAGAGGTCAAGGAGATGAGTGTCCTGAACAACCTGACGATTGAGACGGCCTCCGATCGTATGGCATACGCGCCGATTGATTATGCAATGGTCCAGAGAGTGAGATCCGGTGTTGTCATCGATACCTATTATATATATTTTGCGGGATCGGATCCCGGAACCACAAATGCGGCTGTGAAGGCAGGACCTTCTTCCACCAGTCAGTCTACGGGAGAGTCCCAGGTAGTAACCCTTGACTTTGGCGGAGATACCAAGAGCATGCAGCTGCTTGCAGAGAACCGTGATCTGGCTGTGGCTATTAAATATGTATCCAGTGCCGGTAACGTCGGCAGTTCACAGACGGAGTACAGTTCACCGTATATTTTCCTGACAGATCAGGATTATACGACATTGTATAACGGACAGAGCGTGGATATCACGTTCCATGAAAAGTATGTGAAGAATATTACAGGAATTGAGCTGGTACCCACGGGACAGGTGGCAGCGGATATTACCGGAGCAGTAGTAGCAACCTATCAGCAGTTGGATTCCGATCTGACAGAGAATGTGCTTCCTACTGCATGGTACAGCTTCTCCGGAATGAGACATGTGGAGATCAGTCAGGGTACCAATACCGGTGCGCTTGTTTTGACAAATCCTACCGTCAGCACAGAGACAACTGCGGATGTGACAGATGTGGTAATGCCTGTGACGATGACAATCAAGACTGCTGCAGCTGCCAAGGATTATGAGAGCGGTACCAATACACCGATCCGTATGAAGCTGTATTACACCGGAGCCAGAGGAGAATCCCAGGTATATACTGTGGAGGATATCACGAAGGCAGCCATGACCGGCAGCAGTTTCGCTACGGATGGCACAGCAACCTTGAAATTCATGCTTACCGGCGTGAAATCACTGACCTCTGTGACATTTGAACCTTACGACAGTGATGCCGCAAATATTGCAGGATGGACACCGGAGACACTGACGATCCAGACGAGATCTGTCAATGGAACGAATACGATCAGCCGTGAGATTCAGACCAGATTTTTTGAGGGTATGGCAGAGGAATCCAGAGTTACATTATCCAATGTAGTACTGGCAGCAACTGTGGCTGTGAAGACAACTACAGCAAATGAATATTCTCAAACCTACAACACGCTGAACCAGGATGTGAATGTGCTGCTTGCAGCTACACAGACGATGCGGGTATTTCCTGTATTAAACGGCAGCAGCCAGGGCTTTGGCTATACGCTGAACCGGATTGGCACGGACGGATCCTTAGGTGCAGAGGTGGCTCTGAATGCGGACAACGGAATATCTATTGATGGAAGCAATTATCTGACTCTGGATGCATCCAAGCTGAGTGATGGCAATTATCAGCTGACGATCTATTCCAAGGAAAATACGAAGCTGACAAATGTGGTGAAATTCACAAAGGAGACTGTCGCAGCCACACCTGAGCCGACAGCTGCACCTACGCCGACAGCTACACCGACACCAACACCAACACCGACACCGTCAGTTTCGGACGGTAATGCGGCTTCGAACTAAGAAAGCAGAGGGGAATGGGATGAAAATATTAGCTGTGGATGATGAACATCTCGCACTTGAGATGCTGGTGGATGCAATCAGGGAGGCATGTCCCGGAGCGGAGGTATTAGGCTTCTCCAATCCGGTGGACTGCCTGGAAGAGGCAAAAAAGGGTCTGTTTGATGCCGTATTTTCTGACATCCAGATGCCTCAGATGACGGGAATGGAGTTCTCTGAGAAGCTTCGGAAGCTCCGTCCCGACGTAAATATCATTTTTATCACCGCATATGACAGTTATGCGGTAGAAGCCATGAATCTTCATGCCAGCGGATATCTGATGAAACCGATCACGGCGAAGAAGGTTGAGCGGGAGATGAAGGATCTGCGTTACCATATGGAGGCACAGGAGGATTACAAGTGCCGTATCCAGTGCTATGGTAATTTTGAAGTCTTCGACAGACAGGGAATTCCCGTGCATTTTAAGAGGAACCGCAGTAAGGAGGCTCTGGCGTATATCATACACAGACGCGGTGCCTCCTGCACGACGAAGGAGATAGCTGCGGTGCTGTTTGAGGATATGCCCTATGATGAGCAGCAGGCGAATTATATCAAAAAAATCATGGCGGCAATGGTACAGGATCTGGAAGCAGCCGGCATCGGAGACATCATCGTCCGACAGAGGGGAAGTGTAGCCTGCAATACACAGAACTGTAATTGCGACTATTTCAATGAGCCGGAGAAAAAGGAAAATTTCGATCAGGAATACATGTCCCAGTACAGCTGGGCAGAATATGAATAGAACTCTGTGGCTGTCAGACAGCCAGACAGGAGACAGGAGGCATGGATGGAACGTATTACAGTACCGGCAAGTGTGGATCAGTTAGATACCGTACAGGATTTTATCTCGGAGAGACTGGAACAGTATGAATGCCCGATGAAGGCAATGATGGCAATAGAGATCGCCGTGGAAGAAATATTCGTAAATATCGCAAGCTATGCCTACCGTCCTGAAGTCGGGGAGGCTACGGTATGCTGTGAGGTGTGTGAAGATCCTCTGGAGGTTACGATACAGTTCCTGGATCATGGCAAGCCCTTCAATCCTCTGGAAAAGGATGATGCGGATACCTCGCAGGAGGCTTTGCTGGACCGGGAGGGCGGACTTGGAATCCTGATGGTCAAAAAGAGCATGGATTCTGTATCCTATTCTTATGAGAACGGCAAAAATATCCTGACGATTCTGAAAAAGATGTAAATAATAGATTGTTTGTCTCCCTTTTGTCTCCATACGGGTGATAAGATATAACCAAACAGTAAGCTGATAATTATAAATGAAGTAATTATTCAGAATCGTTACCAGATGTAGACAATTACAGAGAATACACATCGGAAGGAAGGTAAATATTATGCCGGTACCCCAGAACAGCACCATGACCCCTTATTTTCAGCATATTGCAGACATTACAGGAATTGATTTTAAATCAGGAACTCCGGAGGAGATCAGCCGGGCAATGAGCTGTATCTATATCGACGGACACAGCATCATGGAAGAGATCGGAATCCCGACCATCAGCGGTGTGGATGACAGCAATGTCCGGAGAGTCAGCGAGCTCCTGGATCAGGCACTCTCCGCTACAGATACAAAATACAGCTTTGTCAGCGTCATGAACCATGACGATCCCTATGCCACACCCCGTATGGTTTCCAATGATACCCTGTTAGATGAGCAGGGCAGAGCCCTGGATACGGGAGCAATGGACCCGGCACAGTCTGCTCAGATCATTGCTGTATCCGAGCAGAAAAAGGCAGCTGCGAAGACTTATGCAGACAATTTCCGTGCAAACCACAGTAAGAATCTGGCTAAATTAAATCAGGAGATTGCAGATGGTAATGCCAATGCAGGATATCATAAGGTCAGTAATATTTTAAGCCCTGCTGTATACAACCCTAAAAACAATACCCTGATAAAGAATGACATCCTGACGGGAGAACATCAGGATATGGCTTCCGTGATGGATATGTGTAATCTGGTACTGTTAAACAGAGGCTATACCATGCAGGAGCTGACATCTGACGGAATCAACATCAGAGAAGGCAGGGAGAAGCTGGGGAAGGATATGGAAGAGATTCTCTTCAGCTATGCTCTCACACCCGGAGAGCGCGCAGAGCATTTCCTGAGCCTGGCAGACGAAGCAATGCAGGCATTGGAGGATGCACAGCTGAAGCGTGTGGATCTGTCGGATGACAGTACCTTTGACAATGTGAAGTACAACCGTCAGATTGCAGATATGGCAGCCGGCATGCAGAAAATGGTCGGATATGCACAGAATGCCCTGGGGGACAGGCGCCTTGACCGGAGCGCAGACAGAATCCGTACCATTACGAATTATACCGATGGTATCATGAAGCTGGATACTGCCAGAATCAACGCAGCACAGCCGGGCGCAGACCGCAGTGTGGTGGCTGAGGGTATGACTGCACAGGTATTCATAGATACTTTAGGAGCAAATTATATCAAATTCCGCACCAACAGAGTGGAAGGTGTCAAGAATGAGCAGTCCATGACAGAAGCTCTCGAGCATGCCATTGCCCCTGCTTCCGGCTTCCGTAACAGCAGAATCGGTGCGGAATACGAGAAGGCTTATGAACAGGTAGCTCTGGGAAATACAGACAGCTACAGGACACTTGTAGCCGACAGCGTGAAGGATAATAAGGATCTGGCACAGGCGGTTCAGAATACTGCCAAGGTACGGGACGGCAGATATCTTGTTCCCTCCGGTGCTGTCAAATGGTTTACCCCGGCTGAGGGGCTGAGCTTCGCAGATTACAGACAGTTTCTCGGAAAATGTATCAAGGGTTCAACCTCTCAGCTCGACCGGAGTACTACCACAGGCTCGCTGATCGCTATGTACGCAGCCTGGGATGCCGAGGTAAACGGCAGGGAATTTTCTGTGGATGCATATCTGAAGGATACGGATATGCAGAGAGAGATGGGCACGAAGACACTGGATTTCTTCGAGAAGCATCCGATCCCTGCAGATACCGCTGAAGCTACAACAGAGAATGTACGTCTCTTTGGACAGATGGCAGCGGCATTTAACAGAAGACTGGATGAGGTTGTCGTCCCCGGACTGAATAACTCTTCCCCTGAGAAAAATAAAGAACAGGTGGATCATCTGACCGCCTTAATCGGACTGTTCCAGGACAGTGAACAGCTCAGAGCCCTGGTACCGAGCAATGATCCGAAGCTGCAGGAAGTCTTCTATGAAGCAGAGGGAGGCTACGATAACTACGAGAAGACCTCCCAGCGCAGAGATGCAGCAATGGGCGTGATGAGTGCGGAGAAATATTATCTGGAGCACGCAACCGGTCTTGCCGACAAGAGCGTGGATCATCTGATGTCAGCTCCGAAGGGCTTCAATATGACGTCGCTGGCTTCCGCAGTCTATCTGCTGAACCATGATGGGAAGAAATTCATGGGTAAAAAGACCGCAGAATGCACGGATGATTTCGGTTATCTGAACTATCTGCGTTCCAGTGTGGAGACCGGCTTCAACCGTTTGTTTGATCCCCGTAAGTTTGTCGGAAATGACCGTAATAAGGAAAAAATGCTGGTGGATTATGTGACCAGCATGGGAAAGAATGATAAGCTTGACCTGAATACAGCCATGAGAGGCTTCCGAAAGCAGTATATGGAGCTTTTGGATGTCCAGGAAGAGAATCGTGAGGATTATCAGGAGGAGTTCGAGGTAATCAATGGCGGACCGGATGAGGCAGCATTTGAGGAAGATCCTTATCTGGAGATCAACGAAATTGACAATGGTGAGGAACATAAATGGAGTGATGAGATGTCTGTCAGGGATTGGAAAGCCCGGATTGACCTGATGGACAAAATGATGGCAGACAATGATTCAGCGTGGATTCACAGTTCTCCGGAGTACAAAGCGGTAAGAGAAGGCCTGAAAGAAGCCAAAAAGGCTATGGAGGGAGAATTTGATCCCTATGAATTCAACGTTGCCATGCGTAAGGTATTCCAGAATGCCGGAGACTATATCGAGAAGAAGGAAAATTCCGGTAAAATCGGTAAAAAATACGGTCAGAAACGTCTGGATGCCATGCGGGATCTTCGTGGAATGATGGCAAAGCGTCATAGCCATATGATGACGGATGTAGGCTTTGCTTTAACCTTCGGCAGCCGTGGCGGTGAGATCAGCGTAGAAAAGCTGGAGAATGGTTTCTGCAGACTTGCCAGCTATCTCAGTAAAGTAGAGTGGCTGAAGAAGAATGAGCCTGAGGAAAGCAAGAGAATGATGGATCTGCTGGAAAGAGTGCTGGAAGAGCGCGGCAAAAACGCTGAGACCAGAAAACAGCTGTCCCGGGAGCTTGATATCAGTAACGACTCCAGTCTCTTCCATTATGGTTCCCGTCAGGATGAGGAAACTTACACCTGGAGCCTGGTGGATGCAAAGGAAGTCATTATGCGTGCAGTTGCGGGTAAGACATCCATGACGGAAAAGGCAGCCAACCTGTTCGGAGTGCTGGATATTTACGAACGTATGGCTAAGGAGAGTAAATATCAGGCAGTCCGTGAGGCAGGAAATTCGAACCGGCTCAGAGAGATGGCTATGTGCGGCCGATTGGGAGAGAAAGCTATGGAGACCCGTTACAAGGCTATGGATTTCGATGCTCCTGAGAAGCTTACGAAGCAGGAAGCAACGGAATTAGTAAGCTATGCAACTCTGGGTGAATTTATGAGGAACGGCAACAGCAAGATACATAAGAGTGTCTTCAAATCGATCGTGAATAACCACAGCGATGAAAAGGAGCTTATGAAGAGCTTTGAAAATCTGGAAGCTGTTCAGATCCTGTGTGATAAAAAAGGCAAGGATAATGTCAGAAGCGTTGCTTCCGGACATGCGCAGGAAATGCTCGGGGTAGTCGGCAAGATGCAGCTCTGCAATAAGCTTCTGAATGAAAATAAGCAGCTGCAGAAGAATCTTGATAAGACAATGGAGCATGGAAGAGAGAGAAGCCTGTCTATGCCTACGAAAAATCCCAGTAAGAGTATGGGCATGGGCAAGGGGTGAAACAAGACGATCCGGGTTCCGGACAAATTAAAATTTAAGGATTTTGCAGAAAGATGAGACAGTGGATAATGAAACTAAGGGTAAATAAAAGAAATTCAGCAATAGGGCTGTATCTGATGAATGTAATTCTGTTTATCATACTGACCTTGCCATTTAAACTGTGGGTAGCTGCAACGCAGCTTACAGATATGCGCCCCAGCACTGCCATGACGCCGGTGCTGGGAATGATCTTCGGATGGCCGGCAGCCCTTGGCTGTGCCACAGGTAACCTGATCTGCGATCTGCTCTCAGGATATGAATTTTCCTATGCGTGCATCAGCTTTGTGCAGCAGATGATCTACGCCATGGTGGCTTTCTATCTGTGGAAGCGTCTGAATAAGGAGAGAAACGGCAACGAGTTCTGCCTGGACAGAGTATCGAAGATCTTGAAATTCAGCCTGGTGCTTCTGGTGGATTCCCTGCTGATCGTGGTCTGCACGGGACTGTTGAACCATGTCTATAATGTGATATCCTTTATCTCTATGGATAATCTGTATCTGGTGATCAACAGTTTCGATTCAGGATTGATCTTCGGAACTCCGCTGCTGATTCTGGGGAATCTGCTGCAGCGTAAGCTGGTGAATCTGCAGAATGACAGCAAAGAAAAGGTAGTTCATTTTTCCCTGAATGAGAGAATGATCTTAAATACCATTATCACCGGTATCGGTATCAGTGTCGTAGTGGCAGGAGTAGTATTTCTGACCAATAAAATGGCGGAGAACGGCGGTCAGGTAAATCTCCTGGGACAGATGTTCCTGTTCCAGACGCTGGTTTTAAATGTATATTTTGCATTATCTCTTGGCTTTATGTATTTTACGGAGAAAAATATTGCCACACCTGTGGAGAAGCTGGCACAGGTCAGTGGAAATTATTATGCGGAGCACAGCTCCCATGATCAGCGGCAGGAGATGCTGGATGTCTGTGAACAGTATGCGAAGGATACCACAGAGGTGGGAGAGCTGGCGCGTTCTTATATTTCCATGATTCAGGATCTGGAAAGCTATATTGACAATCTCCAGACAGTGACCAGGGAAAAGGAGCGCATCAATGCGGAACTGACGCTGGCATCGGATATTCAGGCACATATGCTGCCCTGTATCTTCCCTCCGTTCCCAGAGCACAATGAATTCGATATCTATGCAACAATGACTCCTGCAAAGGAGGTCGGCGGTGACTTTTATGATTATTATATGCTGGATAATAAAAAGCTTGCCCTGGTGGTGGCGGATGTATCCGGCAAGGGAGTTCCCGCAGCCCTGTTTATGGTCATTACCAAGGTGCTGATCAAGAACCATGTACAGCTGGGTCTGGAGCCTGCACAGGTATTCGAGAAAGTGAATAATCTGTTGTGTGAAGGCAATGATGCCGATCTGTTCGTAACCGCATGGCTGGGAGTGATGGATCTGGAGAGTGGTATGCTGACCTATGTGAATGCCGGACATAATCCTCCGCTGCTTAAGACTGCGGACGGTGATTTTGAATTCTTAAGGTGCAGACCTGCGCTGGTGTTAGCCGGTATGGAAATGACCCATTATACGCAGAACGAGCTGCAGCTGCATCCCGGTGACAGCCTGTTCCTGTATACAGACGGAGTCACAGAGGCAACCAATGCAGCCAATGAGCTGTACGGTGAGGAACGCCTGCAGAGCTTTATGAACGGACATAAGGACTGTGGCGTCGTAGAGAAGCTGCATGGCCTGAAACAGGATATTGATATATTTGTGGGCGAGGCGCCGCAGTTTGATGATATTACAATGTTGTCGTTTGATCTCAAACGTTTGCAGAAATCGTAATGTTTGTCTCCCTTTTGTCCCACAAAAAGGAGTATATTAAGAGCATACAGACGTAAGGCTGTATGCTCTTTTGTAACTATTCAGAGCCTCGCAGAGGCGGTTTTGCAATGTGGTACTGAATAGTTATGCTTTTCTAGAACCAGGAGATTATCCGTAAGTATACGTATGAATGTACAGAAAGGGAAAAAATTATGCCGAAACCAATGCACGAGAAGATTGCAGCAGCTTATCAGAACATCAAGAATATCACAGGTCTGGAATTTGATGAATACAACCTGGATGAAGTAAAAAAAGCATTCAGTAAAATATATATCAGTGGAAGAGGTCTGTTTGCAGGTGACAGATTTAATGATATGAAATCCGTGAATGATTCTATTGTGGTGGGTGTCAATGATACATTGAACAGCGTATTGAGCACCAAAACAGTTCTCTTTGATTTCATCAGTATCATAAATCCGAATGATCCCTATGCGGTTCCCAAAGTTCTGTATCAGGACACCCCGCGGGGAAATAATGGTAAGGTGATTGAGAATCCGACCGAAGCAGACCTGAGAATGGTCGAAGCAAGGAATGCACAGGGACGTGCGTATGAGAAGGATTTTCTGAAAAATCACAAAAAAAATCTGATCAGACTGGGAAAAGAGCTGGAAAACTACACAATGCCGGACAGCGAATATCTGGATGCCTCTTATTATTTCGCATCGGAACAGCTGGATAAGCGTACCGGAGGCTTTCAAAACCAGTCGGATATCTGGGAATTCTCCAACACAGAGAATGCCATCCAGTTCTGCAATCTGGTCCTCCTGGGAAGAGGATATACACAGCAGGAGCTGCTGAGTAAGGATGAGGATGTCATGGAGGCCAAGCGTCTGGTGGGCGCAGAGCTTACAGGGATTATGTCTTCAGATTTAAGTAATGCAGAACGCAGCCGCAGATTTCATGGTCTGGTGAAGGATGCCATGGAGGCACTGAACGGATTTTCCTTCCGGACCGTGGACTTAAGCGATGACAATACCCTTGAAAATGTGAAATATAATCAATGGATCGCCAATATGGCGGAGAACCTGGGGCAGGTACTGAAGGGAGCCAGGCAGACTTTCCGGAGCAGATGGATCAGTGACACGGAAAAAGATCTGGATCTGATCCGTAATTTTACTTCCGGAATTACCGCTGTGGACTGTGAACGTCTGAAGGGGATAAACGGAGAACTCAGGAATGCGGAAAGCATGCGTAAGCCGGCTCTTGCACAGATGCTCGTCAACAATGCAGGAATGTCCTATACGAAGTATCATAATACCGGATTCGAAATTGCAAAGAGTGAAATGAACCTTGCCACACTGCTGACAGGTACCATGCAGGATCAGATCCGCGGAAATGCAGAATATGAAGATGCATTCCGGAGAGACCGCAAGGCAAAAACAACAGAAATGTATCAGAAATTTGTAGAGGCTGATCTGCAGAGACAGGGAAATGTGCCTGTGGAGAGGCTGAAAGAGGACATGACCAGAGCTGCATCTATAAAGGCGGAGGATCTGGAGTACAGCGGACGCATTTTCGCCTGGGCAGATGCAGATCCCGGGGTAACGATACAAAGTATGGGAGCAGAACTCCGCGAATTGATCCGGGTGGGTGTTGCATCACAGGTGTCACGGCAATGTACCATGGAGGCCATGTTCCTGGCATATGGACTCATGAAGGCTGAACAGAGCGGGCAGAAGCTCTCTATCAGGGAGTTTTATAACAATGCGGAGCTGCAGAAGAAGACCGGAAAAGAGGCAATGCAGTTTTTCCGTGATCATCCGATGCCCGCAGGCACAGAGGAGCTTACGAAGGAGAATTACAAAGCCTTCAGTGAAATGATGGCTGCTTTGAACAGGGGACTTGCGGATACAGTGCTGCTGAATTACGATTATACGAATCCAGAGAAAATGGAGGCCGACAGAGATTATATCAGGAGATTACATGGCCTGCTGTGTGACAGCCACCAGCTGCGGGATATCATACCCGAGGACTCGTCAGATATATTCTATGCTGCACACGGTGGCAGAGACAACTATGAAAACCTGCAGAAGCAGATCACTCTGGCAGAGGCTATGACAGCGTCCCTGACGAAGCTGATACCGGAGCGTGAGCTGGATACCCGGAGCCTGAACAGACTGTTCGAACCGGAAAAGGCTGACGCTGCCTGTCGTGGTCTGTATATTCTGAAGCAGAGCAAACAGTTCCGCGGCAAAAAGATCGGAGAATTCCCGGCAGACAATACCGGTAAGCGGTTATGGCTTACCATGTTCAATGCGGCACCTCTGATGTTAGCAGGTTTTCAGGAGAAGAGCCATGATGTCTCCGGCAAGAGGGCAATCAGGGAGTATCTCCGTTCTTACGGCAAAAACGATGCAGTGGGGATTGAGGAACTGATCGAGGATTCTGCAAAGATCGTATTCATGGGGGAAGCGGATCTCCAGGAGGAAAATGTCCAGGCGAAGGAACAGGAAGAAGAACAGGAAGTATTACCGAAGGAACGTGAGGATTCTGTAGTAGCCATGGAGGATCCGGGCGATAACCTTGAAGGTCTGGCACATGCTCCGAAGGCGGAGCCAGCCGCAGGGAAAAAACATGCCGGGCCGGACGTGGCAGAACATGCCGGAGACGTAGAAGAACCCGGTGCTGAGGACCTTCTGGAGGAGACGAATGGAATATCCGAAGGAGGCACCTACGACTGGTCTGCCGAACTGTCTCCCGCACAGTGGAAGAAGCGTCTGGAGAATTTCTATACAGAAATTGATGCGCATGACCCCGCATGGCTCCGAAGCTCTGAGGAGTTCAGGGATGTGAAGCATAATCTGAAAAAGGCTCTGGATATGCTAGGGGATAAGAGTTACAACAGAGAGGCATTCAACAGCAGAATGGAGAAGCTGTTTCGGCGTGCCGGGGATTATATCGATAAAAAGAGTACCGGAAGTGTCGGAAAACACTACGGAAAGGAGCGTCTCACCACAATCACGGAGCTTCGGGAGCTCTTAGCCGGACGCAACAAGAACCCGCTGGATCTGGATGGAGCAGCCGATATCTTCGGAGGTAAGGTCGCCAGACCGGTGCAGGGAGAAGAGAAGATTGTAGAGGATACTGCTGCCCGTCAGGAGAAGCTTGAGCGCGGCATGATGCGCCTGGGAATCTATCTGGCCAGCGCAGAGGATGACACCCCGGAAAAGGTAAAGGGGAAAATGGAGCTGGTAGAACGGGTGATTGCCGAGCGCGGCAAGAATCCCGAGACCCGTAACCGCCTCATGAATGAAATGGCGAGAATAACGACCTACGGCAATACCGGTGAACTGATGGAGCAGGCAAAGGACCGCATCATAGACAGAATGCTGTCGCAGAACCGGCTGGACGCACAGGCGGCCGGATGGGGCAGGATTCTGAAAGCCCTGCAGACTACTGCGCAGAATACACAGTCTCCCGCTATCCGGAAGGCAGTGAATGCAAAAGAGGTAGACAATTATCTGAGACTTGGCAGATTCGCTGACAAGGCACAGGATGTCCGAAACAAAATTCTGGATTCCGAGCAGGCTGACAGCTTAAGCAGAGAAGAGGCAGGAGCTATCGTGACCACAGCTACTATCAGCAGCTTCATGAAGCAGAATACCGGTGAGAACCGGCTGATGAGCTATTTTAACAGCTTCATCCAGGGCAAGACGGATGAACAGCTCTTGGAGCATTTTGCTGCGAGCCCGGAAAGCCAGAAGCTGCAGACATTGCATACCAATCAGGAGCTTAAGAAACAGGCAGCAGGTGCAATGGCACAGGAGCTGATCGGTCTGGCAGGAGCAAAGCAGATCTGCCAGCTGATGATTGCACGGGAGAAGGGTGAGCAGGGGAAGGCTCCCGCCAGGGAAAACAGCATGGACAAACAGGCAATGATGCCGGGATGAATATTGACATGAACTTCTTTCAACCTTATAATAAACTGTGAAAAGAAAAGCCGGATCAGATAACCGGCTTTTCTATACTTTATAATCACACAAGAAATGGGAGCATACCATGAGGGGATTGAAAAAAGCACTGATTATCTTACCGGTTATCATAGGAATCATGTTCGTGTGCCAGGCAGCATACGTGTATTATTTTAATTCACAGCAGCATGTGCTGGACGGACAGGGTGAGGACAGCAATGTGAGTCTGAGCATAGCGGGCAAGGAAGGGGCAACCAGTCAATGGCTGAAGCGCGGCTTTGACCTGTATGGCGAGACCGTGAATCTGCAGGCCCAGACGATATCGGTGGAATTTGCCAATAACACAGCCTATGAGATTGACCAGTGGCAGATACAGGTATCTGTGAAGGACGACTGCCTGCTGAATCAGGCATGGTGCGGTACCACGGAGATCCATCAGCATGTGGACGGGGAAGAACGGGTGCAGACTCTGGATCTGCGTAATTTTTCACTGGATGATATTACGCTGGAGTATCTGTATGATGGGGATCTGCTGATTCCGCTGTCAGAGGGAGATTATGTCATATATTATCCTTCCATGGTAGATAACGAGCTGCCGGTATCCGGGGATACGAAGCTGACCATGGGATTTATTCTGTATTATCTTGATTTTCCGGTCAACAGTACCTTTGAACTGACCTATTCCTTCCATCGGCATATTGCGGACGGATATAATATTTATCCGATCATAGCACTGTCCCTTGTATGGCTGATAGCGCTGATGTTCTATATCATATCGGATGTCACATATAAAAATGCTGTAAAAGAGATGGAAATCAAAAAGTCGGGAATCTTAAGCCTGTCTGATATTTATTCCATTATTTATATTATTGATCTGCGTACCGGTGAGCTGATGCCGGTAGTCGCTGATGAGGCTTCGGAGAAGCTTCGTCCTAAAAATGTCTCTGCCGCGGAGCAGCTGAAGAGTATGTTCGAGTATGATAGCAGTGACAATTATAAGGAACTGGCATTTGAATTCTGTAATCTGGATACGTTGGATAAGCGTCTGGCGGACAGAAATACCATCGTATTTGAATATGTCAGCGCCAATTTTGGCTGGTGCCGTACCCGGTTTTTCGTGATGGACCGTGCGTTAGACGGCAGTGTCGAAAAGGTATTATTTACCATACAGGTAATCAATGACGAGAAGGCAGAGGTAGAGGCAGTTGTTCGCCGGGCTAATGAGATGGAGCATGAGAGCCAGGCCAAAAGCACGTTTCTTGCGAATATGTCCCATGAGATCCGCACCCCGATCAATACCATCATCGGTCTGAATAATATGATCCTGAAGGAGACCTCGGAGCCGGTAGTCAGATCCTATGCCAGAAGTGCAAAAAGTGCATCGGATATGCTCTTATCCATCATTAATGAGATACTGGATATGTCCAGACTGGAGACAGACAGCATGGAACTGGTACCCGAGGAATATTCCTTCCGTCAGCTGATGCTGGATGTGGTGGGAATGATGCGCACCAGAGCCGAGTTCGACCGACTGGAATTTAAGTATGAGGTATCTGAGAACATTCCGGACAGATTATATGGTGATCAGATGCGTCTGAAGCAGGTGATCATCAACCTGATCCTGAATGCGGTAAGATATACGGAGAACGGAAGCGTGAAGCTGTCTGTATTCGGCAAAAGCCATGACGGACAGGAACATCTGTTAATCTCTGTGAAGGATACGGGCAGTGGCATTCCTGATGAGGAGCTGAAGCGCCTGACGGGTAAGCTGTCCGGGCAGGAGGACAACAGCAGACTGTTCATCGAGGGCGGAGGTCTGGGTCTAGATCTCATCACGGGAATTCTCAGACTGATGGACTCCGGGCTGCACGTAGTCAGCCAGTATGGAGAGGGCAGTGAATTTTATTTTGAACTGGAGCAGAGGATATTGGAGGATACTCCGGTCGGAAAAATCAATATCGACGCAGAGCCCGTCGAAGTGAAGGAGAGTCACGAACAGCTGCCGGACATCGAGGGAGTGGATGTGGCTTACGGACTGACACATACCGGCGGAATGAAGCAATATCTCACAGTTTTAAGACAGTTTACAGAACAGGCGGATCGTGAGCTGGAGGAGCTTGCAGCCTGCGTCGGTGCACTCAAGAGGAACCCGTCGGACCATGAGCTGCAAAAGACTCTCCGTAATAAGCTCTATTCCATGAAAACACTGACAGGCACCATAGGTGCGTTTCAGACATATGGTATGGCTGAGCTTATGGAGGAGGCAACCATGCACGGCAAGACGGGGGATGTTTTTATCCTGATGCCTTATTTTGCAGAGAATTGGAAGAAACTGAAAAGCTCCGTAGAGGAACGTCTCCCCATCCAGAAAAAGAACCGCAGACCCGAGGGAGAAGCGCTGGATTCCCTGCTTCATCTGTTGGAGACCTGCATGAAATCAAACGATATCAAAAATGCAGATTTTGTGATGGAGAAGCTTCAGTCCTTTACCTGGGATGAGGAAGAGAGTGCTATATTGAAGGAACTGAAGAACGCAGTGACCAGACTGGATACAGAGAGGGTCAATATATTAAGCGCAGAGCTGAAAAAGCAGTAAGTGTGGCAGGCTTAAGGAAGTACAGGAAGCTTTAGGAGCGTATAGATAAATGGCAACGATGGGATACGGATTGTGCCTGATTATAACAGTCGCAGTGCTGTTATATATGGCAGCTAAAAATTACGAAAATATCAATATGTATGACTGGACGATTCTTCTGCTTCTGCCGGTCGTGATCCTGGGCTACTGGCTGAAATCACGAGTGACAACCCCGGAGGCAGCACAGCTGGCATTCTGTTTCATCTATCTGGACAGTACACTGCTGTTTATGGTGACTTTGTTTGCCATGCTGCATTCTCTCGGAGTTCCGGTAAAGCCATGGATCAAATTGACGGGATATTGCGCAGCAATAGTCCACGCATTCGTTGTGTGGGTGTGCTTTGACACTGGATTGTATTATGCTGCGGTCACGGTTGAGCTTACCGATGCCGGAACAGTCACGAAGGTTACAGACGGACCGTTTAAGGTCATACATGGGTGGTATCTGGCAGCAATCCTATTTTTGATCATAGGAGTGTTGGTTACCTCCTGTATCCGGAAGAACAATTATTCCCGGCGGATCCTGTATAACTATTCTGTGGTTTCGGCAGTCTTTGTACTGGTATATGTAGTGGAAGCTCTGGCAGATATGGATTTTTCCATACTGCCGTATCTGTATGTCATAGCGGAAATCTCCATAGCGGCAAGTTATGACAGGATGCATATGCATGATATCTCCTGCATTTTGTCGCAGCAACAGAAATACTTCAGCAGAAGAGGCTATATCGTGTTGGATACGCAGCAGAGATTTATGAGCTGTAATGAGAAGGCTTATGAATTTAAGCCTTTTCTGCGTACACAGCGTGTAGACGACAGGCTGCCGGAGGAAGAAACGCTGTTTTGTGGCATGATTGAGCGTTTTCACAGGGAAGGAAGTGTCTCTGAGAAATACAGAGTCGGTGAGATGACCTGTATCTGTGAAATGGCAGAGCTTTCCCTTCGCAGGGATGGCAGAATCCAGGGATATATATTTGATATCCGTGATGCGACAGAAGAGCAGAAGGCAATGGACGTCATGACATCCTATAATGAGACTCTGAGCACGGAAGTAGAGAAGAAGACAGAAAACATCATTGATATTCAGAGAAAAATTACCGTTGGCATGGCAAATATTATTGAAAACCGTGATAACAATACCGGAGGTCATGTCAAGCGGACGAGTGATGTGATTAAAATTCTTGTGGATGAAATCTGTGCAGACGGCATTATGGAAATCGGTCCGCAGATGGCAGAGGATATTGTAAGAGCGGCACCTATGCATGATCTGGGCAAGATTGCCATTGATTCCTCTGTGTTGTGCAAGCCGGGGAGACTTACAGATGAGGAATATGCCATTATGAAAACACATGCAGTCAAAAGCGGTGAAATGGTACATATTCTGCTGGATGGTGTAGAGGAGCAGCATTTTGTGGATACGGCATTCCACATTGCCAGATTCCATCATGAGAGATGGGATGGCCGGGGATACCCGGAGGGGCTGGTCGGGACAATGATCCCTGCGGAAGCCCGGATTATGGCGGTGGCAGATGTATATGATGCATTGGTCAGCAAGCGCTGCTATAAGGAACCCATGAGCTTTGACAAGGCTAAAAGTATTATGCTGGAGGGAATGGGAACGCAGTTTGATCCTAATCTGAGGAAGGCATTTTTGAATTGCTGTGATAAACTGGAGCAATATTATGATAATGCAGAATAGTGAGAAATAACCGACCGGACTGCTGCAAAAGACTGCAGCATTATCCGATCTGGGGTTTTGCTTTTTTCTTGCTGCGAAGTCCGCGTACCGCAATCAGCAGATCATAGCGGTAAACAATCGTATACATCACTGCAGCCATTACAAAAGCAGTGAGCACATCGAAGACAGAGTGCTGCTTGATGAACATGGTTGACATAATAATAGAAGAAGCCAGAATGAGGGAACCGGTCCGGATTCCCTTTTTCTTTTCAAAACAATGACTTCGGCTGATGGCAAAATGTGCACCCAGAGAATTATATACATGGATGCTTGGCCACAGGTTGGTAGGAGTGTCTGTTCGGTACAGTGCAGCTACCATACGGGTGAAAATATTGTCTCTGGGCATGACTACGGGACGAAGGTGCTGTCCGTTGGGCCACAGAGTGGATACAATCAGGAATATTGTCATGCCGGTAAAGAGGAAGATGCAGGTACGGAAATAATCCTCCTTGTTTTTAAAAAAGAAATAAATAACTACTGCCGATACATATGCAAACCATAAAAGGTAAGGGATGACGAACACTTCACAGAAAGGAATGTAATCATCTGCCGCCATATGTATAATCCGGTAATGCCCGGTGGTATTCTTCTCCAGCCAGACGAACCAGGTCATGTAAATAATGCCATATATGATAAGAGGAACGGCATGATTATATTTTAAATAGAAAATCCGCAGCTTTTCCATAATAACCTCATTTCTCTACAAAACTTATGCTTCAAAATCAATATTAGTATAGTCAACGGGCAGAAAAAATCAAGGCTTTTTTGGAATACTTTAGCATTCTTAAGAAATTCTTTAGAGTCCGTTTATGAAATTTGCAATTCGTTTCCGTGCCTGTCAGGGCGTGATCATACGGATGGCATCGGGAAGGCATTCCACCTGGAAACCCCGGCTTTGTCTGGTTACTTCCCCGTCGGTATGTACCCACAGTGGGGCAGAGGTGGTCATGGACAGCTGCGTGGCGGTGTGGGCATTAATTCCTTTCACGAAATAATGCTTTCCGATAAAGGCGGTGGGGAGTGCAAGGAGTACCAGCACCTTGGGAATATTACCTACACTGCACAGATCCAGTACACCGTCATGATCCACGGCGGGTGGACAGAACATGAATCCGCCGCCCTCATAGCGGTGGTTCATACAGGTCACGAACAGAAAACGAGGAAGCTCAATGGTATTCCTGGTTCCGTGTACGTTGTCCTCCAAGGTCAGGGTACAGGAAACCTTGTGGGCGGTAATCAGCTGCTTCAGGGCAATTCCAAGATATGTAAGCTTCCCTAAGCCGATGCGGTTCATGGTATCCTTGATCCGGGAACTCATTGCTTCCGCACATACAGCAGCGTCAAAGCCGATACCGCAGCTGACAGCAAAAAGTCTGGATTCTGCCGGCTGATTCTCGTCCAGGTAGGTGAGCCTGCCTAGATCCATGACCTTGGGAGTGGTATTTTTCAGAATCAGACGCAGAGCTGCGTCCGGATCCTTTGGAATGCACAGATCTCTTGCCAGATCGTTGCTGGAACCGGTAGGAATGTAACCGAGGATGATTTTGGAAGGATCGGCAATGCCCTGCAGGGCTTCGTTTACAGTGCCGTCACCGCCTAAGATAATCAGACGCAGATCAGAATCCTGCGCATGCTCTGCGGTGATTTTGGCAGCCAGATGTTTTACATCTCCGGCTTTTGATGAAAAATAGGTCTGATACCGAACGTTACTTTCTTTCAGAGCAGGCTCCACCTGCTCCGACCAGATTTTAGCCCCTCTGCCGGAGCGGGAGGCGGGATTAATAATGATATGATACATGAGGATTCCTCAGCTTTCGTAATGTTATATCGTTTTTATTCTAACACACCGGAAGACATCTGCCAACATTGTTTACTTTCCATCTTTGCAATTAAAAAGTTCTATGTTATACTAAGTTCTAAATTTATCGTAACTATTCAGAACCCCATTCGCAAAATCGCTACTTCGTAGCTTTCTTTTTGCGAATGTGGTAACTTCGCCATATCAAACTGCTTATCTGCTTGAATGCAAGCATTCGCAGAACGCAGTTATGCATGGCTCTGAATAATTACAATTTATCACATTAACGTGATAGTGATATTAGGAGGATTGAGGCATGTATTCATTGGATGAAGTAAAAAAAGTAGACCCCGAAGTGGCACAGGCAATCATTGACGAGGAGAATCGTCAGAACAGTCATATTGAGCTGATCGCTTCCGAGAACTGGGTGAGCAAGGCAGTCATGGCAGCTATGGGCAGCCCTCTGACCAATAAATATGCGGAAGGTTATCCCGGTAAGAGATATTACGGCGGCTGCGAGTGCGTGGATGTCATCGAGAATCTGGCAATCGAGCGCGCCAAGAAGCTGTTCGGCTGTGATTATGCCAATGTACAGCCCCATTCCGGAGCCCAGGCCAATATGGCAGTGCAGTTCGCTGTACTGAAGCCCGGCGATACCATCATGGGCATGAACCTGGATCACGGCGGACATCTGACCCACGGTTCACCGGTAAACATGTCCGGCAAATATTTCCATGTAGTTCCTTACGGCGTGGATGACAACGGATTCCTGGATTATGACAGAATGAGAGAGCTGGCACTGGAGTGCAAGCCTAAGATGATCATTGCCGGTGCATCTGCGTATGCCCGTACCATTGATTTCAAAAAGTTCCGTGAAGTAGCGGATGAAGTAGGTGCTGTATTAATGGTAGATATGGCGCACATCGCAGGACTGGTGGCAGCAGGTCTTCATCCAAGCCCCATTCCCTATGCGGATGTCGTGACCACCACCACCCACAAGACACTGCGCGGACCCAGAGGCGGTATGATCCTCTGCAATAAGGAAGCCAATGAGAGATTCAACTTTAATAAAGCGATCTTCCCCGGCATCCAGGGCGGTCCTCTGATGCATGTGATCGCAGCCAAGGCTGTCTGCTTCGAGGAAGCATTAAGCGATGACTTCAAGGTATACCAGAAGAATATCGTGGACAATGCCCAGGCACTGTGCAAGGGTCTGATGAGCCGTGACATCAAGATCGTATCCGGAGGCACCGACAATCATCTGATGTTAGTAGACCTGACCCCTTACGGACTGACCGGTAAGGCAGTGGAGAAGCTGCTGGATGCAGCTCATATCACCGCGAATAAGAACACCATCCCCAACGATCCCCAGTCTCCGTTCGTGACCAGCGGTATCCGTTTAGGAACCCCTGCGGTAACTTCCAGAGGTCTGAACACCGAGGACATGGATCAGGTGGCAGAGGCAATCGCCATGGTTATCAAGGGCGGCGAGGAGCAGGTTCCCGCAGCCAGAGCCATCATCCAGAAATTAACCGACAAGTATCCGCTGATCTAAGATCGGACGGAGTAGAAAAGAGCCGAAGGGCTCTTTTCTTATGCTCATTTTGTGCTCATTTTATGCGTGAAAATGCCTCAAAAAGATAAAAATGGGGGTTGTCATTCGTATTTTACTGTGCTAGAATATCCCTCAGTGAAAAACAAGTGTCCGCACTACGGATACGAATTGACAGAAAGGATAACATATGGGAGAAACGACCAAGTATTTCGTGGTGAAGCAGAAGGCAATCTCCGAAGTGCTCTTAAAGGTAGTGGAAGCAAAGCGGCTTCTGGAGTCAGAGAAGGTTCTGACCATACAGGAAGCGGTTGATGCGGTAGGTATCAGCCGCAGTTCTTTTTATAAGTACAAAGATGACATTTTCCCATTCCATGATAATTCCCAGGGAACGACCATCACACTTACCTTTCAGATGGATGATGAGCCGGGAATTTTGTCGGATGTGCTGAAGATCATCGCAGAGTACCGGGCGAATATCCTGACAATCCACCAGAGTATTCCCATTAACGGAATCGCATCCCTGACACTGAGTATACAGGTACTGCAGACCACGGGGGATATCTCCCGGATGATCGAGCAGCTGGAGGGACAACCCAATGTACATCATGTAAGAATACTGGGAAAAGAATAAACCCGGACGATAAAGGCAAAAAGTGAGGAGAATATTATGATCAATGTTGCAGTATTAGGCTACGGCACTGTAGGAAGCGGTGTGGTAGAAGTCATTGAGAAGAATAAGGACATGGTGAACAAAAAGTCCGCACAGGAACTGGAAGTGAAATACATCCTGGACCTGAGAGACTTCCCCGGAGATCCTTATGAGAATAAGGTCATTCACGATTTTAATACGATATTAAACGATGACAGCGTGACCATCATCTGTGAGACCATGGGCGGTGTCGGAGCCGCTTACCAGTTCACGAAACAGGCACTGGAGCTTGGCAAGAGCGTCTGTACTTCCAACAAGGAACTGGTGGCAAAGCACGGTCCCGAACTGCTGCAGATCGCCAAAGAGCATAACTGTAATTATTTATTTGAGGCAAGTGTGGGCGGAGGTATCCCCATTATCCGTCCGTTGAACTATTCCCTGACGGCAGAGAAGATCGAGGCAATCAACGGTATCTTAAACGGTACCACGAACTATATTTTATCCAAAATGGAAAAAGAGGGCGCGGATTTCGCCACGGTGTTAAAAAAGGCACAGGAAAAGGGCTATGCGGAGCGCAACCCGGAAGCGGATGTGGAAGGTCACGATGCCTGCCGTAAGATCGCGATTCTGTCTTCCCTGATGTTCGGCAAGAATGTGGATTCCGAGAAAATCCCCACCGAGGGCATCACGAAGATCACCGCAGCGGATTTTGAATATGCCAATGCCACGGATCATACCATCAAGCTGTTGGGCAGAAGCCGTGCCATTGCTGACAATACCGCGGAGGTCATGGTAGCACCGTTTATGCTTCCCAAGGAGCATCCCCTTGCCATGGTACACGGCGTGTTCAATGCCGTATTTGTCACCGGCAATATGCTGGGAGATTCCATGTATTACGGACGCGGCGCAGGTAAGCTTCCCACCGCCAGTGCTGTTGTATCGGATGTTATTGACTGTGCAAGACATCAGGGCAAGGTGATCATGTGCTTCTGGGACAAGGAAGAGGTACAGCTGGCAGACGTCGGTGAGACCGAGAGAAGCTTCTTCGTAAGAGCAAAAAAGGGTGCGGAAGAAGCGGTGAAGGCAGCGTTCCCCGGAGGAGAAGAGGTCCATTTGGAAAATCGTAAGGAAGACTTCGGATATTTCACAAAACCTATGAAGGAAAAAGACTTCCTTAAAAAATATGAAGCTCTGGGTGAGCAGATGCTCAGTAGGATCCGCCTGGTATAAATAAGGATATATTATGATGTCGGGGTCAAAAGCCCCCGACTTTGATGCCTACGGATTGTTCCGTGCTCCGCACTCCCACAATCCTACCCAATATTCGCATATCGTGGGATTATCATCCCACTTTTATGCTCATATCGGGGCGGGTCCCAAGGTCTTTCACCCACTTATGAGCAAGCTCATGTGGGTTTAGACCTTTTGACCCTGGCATCATATTATATTAAGCATATATTTGAGGAGAAAATGTTATGTCAAAAGTAGTGAAATTCGGTGGAAGCTCTCTGGCAAGCGCAGAGCAGTTCAAAAAGGTAGGAAATATCATCCGCGCGGACAAGGATAGAAAATATGTAGTACCCTCCGCACCCGGAAAAAGATTTTCCAATGACACAAAGGTAACGGATATGCTGTATGCCTGCTACGATCTGGCAGACCAGGGCAAAAATTTCCAGGCAGAACTGGATGCCATCAAGGCACGTTATCAGGAGATCATTGATGGGTTACAATTAACGCTGGATCTTAGTGAAGAGTTTAAGACCATTGAGAAGAATTTTAAGGCAAAGTCAGGAAGCAATTATGCAGCTTCCCGCGGCGAATATCTGAATGGTATCATCATGGCAAATTACCTGGGGTATGAGTTCATTGATGCGGCAACCGTGATCTTCTTCGATGAGAACGGAGAATTCGATGCGATTAAGACCAACGAAGTCCTGCGTGCCAGATTGGCAGAGAGCAAGCAGGCAGTAGTACCCGGATTCTACGGATCCATGCCGGATGGAACCGTGAAAACTTTCTCCAGAGGCGGTTCTGATATCACCGGTTCCATCGTGGCAAAGGCTGCCAAGGCAGATGTCTATGAGAACTGGACCGACGTATCCGGCTTCCTGATTGCAGACCCCAGAATTATCGATCATCCCGAAGCTATCGAGACCATTACTTACCGTGAACTTCGTGAACTTGCATATATGGGCGCGACGGTTCTCCACGAGGATGCTATTTTCCCGGTACGTCAGGAGGGTATCCCCATCAACATCCGCAATACCAACGCTCCCGAAGATAACGGTACCTGGATCGTGGGAAGCACCTGCCAGAAGTCCAAGTACGTCATTACCGGTATTGCCGGCAAAAAAGGCTTCTGCTCTGTAAATATTGAAAAAGATATGATGAACTCCGAGATCGGTTTCGGCAGAAAAGTACTGCAGGCATTTGAAGAGAACGGTATCTCCTTCGAGCATGTTCCCTCTGGTATTGATACGCTGACAGTATTCGTACACCAGGATGAATTCATGCACAAGGAACAGAAGGTAGTGGCAGGTATACACAGACTTGCTAATCCGGATACCATTGACATCGAGTCCGACCTGGCACTGATCGCCGTGGTAGGGCGTGGCATGAAATCCACCCGCGGTACAGCCGGCAGAATCTTCTCCGCACTGGCACATAAAAATATCAATGTCAAGATGATCGATCAGGGCTCCTCCGAGCTGAATATCATCATCGGCGTGGCAAATGAAGATTTCGAAATGGCCATCCGCGCAATTTACGATATTTTCGTACTGACCAGACTGTAATAAGTTGTAACTATTCAGAGCAAAAGGAAAGCTGCGCAGCAGCGGTTTTGCGAATGTGGCTCTGAATAGTTACAAAAATATATATTCAGTTCTCCGGATACTGGATGATATCCAGAATGGGTGTTCGCATAATGAACTGATAGCTTTCAAATACCTTTTCTGCAGGGACGTCATTCGGGGAAGAGAGCCACAGCCGCAGGATCTCAATCATCAGCATGGCATTGTAACGAGCCATCACCTGTGCTGTGATCAGGTCACAGGGCACAGGCTTCATGGGATGCCTGGACAGGATCCGGAAAAAGGTTTCTTCACAATAATGTGCGAAAAATTCTCCGAAGCAATTCTGACCGTGGATTTCAAAAAGCCTGTGGTAGTATTCCTTGTTCTTCTCAAAACACAGAAACATCAGCTTAATAGCTTCCTGTTCCATATCGTTATCGATCATGACTTCCACCTTACTGCCGATATCCTGGGCGAAGAGGAATTCAATGACCTCGTATTTATCCTGAAAATAGTTATAAAAAGTAGGACGGATCACGTGAGCACCGTCTGTGATCATTTTAATTGATATTTTGGAAAAAGGTGTAGTAAGCACCAGCTCACGAAAACTATCAGCCAGTAATTCTTTTGTCTTCATATCAAAGCTCCTTTGTTCTTTTGCAACTATTCATAAGCAAATTTTTTTCATAGATACCAAGTAATTATAAACAAAAAATAAAAGAAACTCAACTATAAACTACAACTTATCCAAAATGTCACAAAAATTATACAATAGATGCCAAAATGTATGAAAAATATAACGGAGAAAGGCAAGCTGTATATTATCACAATCGGAGAAAATAGCTAAAGTATGGGGTAGAAAAGAGAGAAACTTACGATAAAAATTAAACAAAAGAGAGACGAGGTAAGCGTTATGGCAGACATCAAACACAAAGTAGAGAGAGCCGCATTCGGCACAGCGATTGACGGAATCCTGAAGTATGTGAACAAGGATGAAGCAGACAGAGAAAAAGCTTTCTTAAAGCTGGTGGATCTGTCGGAGAAATTCATGGGCAATACTTTCCGCAAGGAGAGCTATAACACGGTAAGACGTATGATCCAGAACCCTGACTGCAAGTGGATGCAGTATGTGAACCGGATCTTGGATGAAGTGGATCCCCACGTCATCAAAATGTCCGCACTGGACTATGGATTTGAAGCTGCTTTCTGCGGTAAAAAAGAGATTAATGAGATGCGCGTAAAGCATCAGTGCAACATTCCCTGGCTGATCCTGATGGATCCCACCAGTGCCTGCAACCTGCACTGCACCGGCTGTTGGGCAGCAGAGTACGGTAATCGTCTGAATTTAAGTTTTGAGGATATGGACCGTATTGTTACCCAGGGTAAGGAACTGGGCATTTACCTGTATTTCTTCACCGGCGGTGAACCTCTGGTACGTAAGGATGACATCATCCGTCTGTGCGAGAAGCACGATGACTGCGGCTTCCATGCATTTACTAACGGTACCCTGATTGATGAAAAATTCTGCCAGGAAATGAAGCGTGTCGGTAACTTCTCCGTAGCCATCAGTCTGGAGGGCTTTGATGAAGTAAACGATCTGCGCCGTGGCAAAGGCGTGTTTGAGAAAGTCATGCATGCCATGGATCTGATGAAACAGTATGGTCTGATCTTCGGTACTTCCATCTGCTATACCAGCAAAAACTATAAGGCAGTCACCAGTGATGAATTCCTGGATATGATCATTGAAAAGGGTGCCAGATTCAGCTGGTACTTCCATTACATGCCCGTGGGAAACGATGCGTCTGCCGAACTGCTCTTAGACCCGGACCAGAGAGAGTATATGTATCATAGAATCCGTGAGATCCGTGCGATGGAAGGTGGGAAACCTATTTTCGCCTTTGACTTCCAGAATGACGGTGAATACGTAGGCGGATGTATCGCAGGCGGCAGAAACTACTGTCATATCAACCCCAACGGTGATGTGGAGCCCTGCGTATTCATTCATTATTCCGGCGCCAATATCAAGGAAGTGGATCTGCTGACTGCGTTGAAGCAGCCGCTGTTCATGGCATATCGTGAGAACCAGCCATTCAACTGCAATCACCTAAAGCCCTGCCCGATGTTAGAAAATCCGGAGATCTTACAGCGCATGGTACATGAGACCGGTGCACACTCCACCGACTTACAGTCACCGGAATCCGTGGAGCATCTGTGCGGAAAGTGTGCGGAGTACGCGAAGAACTGGGACGAGCGTGCCCGGGAACTGTGGCAGAAGAGCCAGGAGAAGAAAAAACAGCAAAATAGATCATAGTTCTTTTACAAAAGTTTATACTTAGTTAATTGCTTTTTGCCTTTCGGCATACCATAATGTAGGTAACATTCAGAGCTTTATTTGGCGAAGGAGGCTCTGAAAGATGTGGATAATATGTCCCCTGCATGGTGGCGGACGAAAGGTGGTACTTCATGAAAGAGAAGTTACAGCGTTTCATGTGGGGGCGTTATGGCAACGACCGCTTCAATCAGTTTTTAATGATTGTAGCTTTGGTCTGCCTGGCGCTCTCCTTTTTTGGTTTAAGAATTTTTTACTTATTGGCATTAGCGTTGCTGGTCTATGTGTATTACCGGATGTTTTCCAAAAATATCAGCAAAAGAAGTGCCGAGAACCAGTGGTACCTGAAAAAAGAAATGAAGGTGCGCAGCTGGTGGCAGGGGCAGAAGAGGGCGTTCGCCGGACGCAAGGACTACAAGATCTATAAATGCCCGAAATGCGGTCAGAAGCTCCGGGTTCCCAGACACAAGGGAAAGATCGCGATCCGCTGCAGAAAATGCGGAGAGGAATTCATCCGTAAGACCTGACGGCAAAGCAGGGATAAGAGAAGTATAAGAAAAGTATAAGAAAGGATGGTGAGCCAGATGTTCGGATATATTGTAATTAATCAGTCGGAGATGAAATTCAAGGAATACGATGTGTATCATTCGTATTACTGTGGATTGTGTCAGAGCCTGAAGGAGCGCTACGGCGCATTGGGGCAGCTGTCCTTAAATTATGACATGACCTTTATACTGATGCTGCTCACCGGTCTGTATGAGCCCGAGGAGCGGGAAGCACAGTGCAGATGCGTGGCACATCCTTTTGAAAAACATCTGACCAGAAGAAACCTGTTCACGGATTATGTGGCAGATATGACGGTACTTTTTTCCTGTTATAAGGCGGAGGATGACTGGGAGGACGAGCATAGCCTGAAAGGGCTGGTATACAGCAATCTCCTGGGAAGAAAATTCCGGAAAAAGCCTCTGCTCTATGCGGACAAAGTAAAAAGCATCTCCCTGGCAATGCAGGACTTTTCCGATGCGGAGAAGCAGGGCAATGCGGACATCGATACCATGGCGGGACTGTTCGGAAAAGTCATGGCACAGATCGTGGCGTGCCGCGAGGACGAATGGCAGGACAATCTGGAGAGACTTGGATTTTTCCTGGGAAAATTCATCTATCTGATGGATGCTTATGAGGATATCGAGCAGGATATCAAAAAGGGCACCTACAATCCACTGAAGAAACGGTATGAGGAACCCGGATTTGAAGAGGAATGCAGACAGATCCTGACCATGATGATGTCGGAGTGCTGTCGGGAGTTCGAACAGCTGCCGATATTACAGAATGTGGATATCCTGCGGAATATCCTGTATTCCGGTGTATGGTGCCGTTATGAGATCGTGCGCAAGAAGCGGGAACAAAACGATGCAAAAGAGGTAACGGGCAATGACTTATGATCCATACAGTGTCCTGGGAGTGAGCAGAGATGCCTCCGAGGAAGAAATCAAAAAAGCATATAAGACATTAAGCCGGAAATATCATCCCGATGCCAATATCAATAATCCCAACAAGGATCAGGCGGAAGAGAAATTCAAGGAGATCCAGGCAGCTTACCAGCAGATCATGAAGGAGCGGACGGAAGGCTACAGCTACGGCGGAAGTGCTTACGGACAGGGCTACGGTGACTTCTGGCAGCAGGCGGGATGGCAGGAACAGACCTCCGGCTACGAGGAAGAGACGAGACTTCGGGCAGCGGGAAATTACCTCAGAAACGGCTACTACAGAGAGGCGAGAAACACGCTGGATGGCATGGGGGAACATGAGAAGACCGCAAGGTGGTACTATTACAGTGCAGCGGCACATATGGGGCTGGGCAACAATGTGGCGGCACTGGAGCATGCGAATAAATCAGTGGCTCTGGACCCCTGGAATATGGAATACCAGATGCTGTTACAGAGACTGCAGAGCGGCGGACAGTGGTATGAGAGCAGACAGGCAGCCTACGGCTATCCTCATGTGGGCGGCAACGACCTGTGCGTGAAGCTCTGTCTTGCCAATCTGTTCTGCAATCTCTGCTGCGGAGGCGGCGGTTTATGCTTTGGCGGTTACGGCGGACGGGGAATGTTTTAAAAAAGATGCT